>JAICTV010000326.1 GCA_025936175.1 Phycisphaerae bacterium | reverse complement strand
GAGAGCTTCGGCATCGACTACTGCTGCGGCGGGAAGAAGCCGCTCGCCGCGGCGATCCGCGAGAAGAACCTCGACGAGAAAGCCGTGCTCGGCGTGCTCGACGCCTTCGACGATCAGGCCCCGCAGCAGGAGCCTGACCTCTCGACGCTGACGATGACGGAACTTGCCGATCACATCGAGGCGACGCATCACGCGTATCTCAAAGCCGAGCTGCCGCGACTGGAGTTTCTCGTCAACAAGGTCGCCAACCGTCACGGCGAGCACAAGCCGCAGCTCATCGAGCTCGCTGAGGTCTTCAACGCCTTCAAGGTCGAGCTGGACTCTCACATGCAGAAGGAGGAGATGGTTCTCTTCCCGATTTGCCGCCGGCTGGACAAGGCGGGCGGGCCGCAGCAGTTCCATTGCGGATCGGTGCAGAACCCGATCAGCGTGATGATCCGCGAGCACGACGACGCCGGCGATGCGATGCAGCGCATGCGGCAACTGACGGATGACTACACCGCGCCCGCGGACGCGTGCAACACGTATCGCGCGCTGTTCGACAGCCTCAAGCAGCTCGAGTTCGACATGCACCGCCACGTGCACAAGGAGAACAGCGTGCTGTTCCCCAAGGCCGTCGAAGCGGAAGCGAAACTGGTGAACGCATAGCGATGTGATGGGAGGGCGAGGCTCCCGCCGAGCCGGCGTTTGCTTCCCGCACCCGGCGGCTCGGCGGACTTCGGCGAGCTCAGTCGAGCCGGAGCCACGCCCTCCCGCACAGGACCGACCCATGAGACCATCTCACACCCGCGCGGATTTCGATCACAGCCCGATGATCGTCTTCTACGAGACGACGCGGGCGTGTGACCTGGCGTGCAAGCACTGCCGGGCCGACGCGCAGCGGCAGTGCGATCCGAACGAGCTCTCGACGGCAAACGCCAAGCGCACGATCACCGAGCTGGCGAAGTTCCCCAAGCCGCCGCTGCTCGTTCTGACCGGCGGCGATCCGGTCAAGCGCGCGGACGTGTTCGATCTCGTCGCGTTCGCGCGATCGATCGGGTTGCAAGTGGCGATGACGCCGTCGGCGACGCCGCTCGTCACCGACGACGTGATCCGCCGGCTGAAGGATGCCGGGTTACATCGCCTGGCCGTCAGTCTCGACGGCGCGGATCCCGCGACGCACGACGGCTTCCGCCAGGTCGCCGGCAGTTTCCAGCGCACGATGGAGATCATCGCGCAGGCGAATAAAGTCGGCTTGCCGGTGCAGATCAACACGACGGTGGGGCGGCACAACGTCGATCAGCTCGAGGCTATCGCCGCGATGCTCGCACAGCTCGGCGTCGTGCTCTGGTCGGTTTTCTTCATCGTCCCGACCGGCCGCGCGACGATGGAGCAGCGGCTGGATGCCGACGAAGTTGAAGCGACCTTCGCGCGCCTGTTTCGGCTGATGAAGCTCCATCCGCAAATGCCGGTCAAGACAACGGAAGCTCCGCACTACCGCCGCTTCGTGCTCCAAGAACTCAAACGCACCGGCGCCGTGCGAGCGGCGACCGCCGCCCCCGGCATGGGCGGGACCAACGACGGCAAGGGCATCTGCTTCATCAGCCACACCGGCGAGATCTATCCGAGTGGTTTTCTTCCGATCTGCTGCGGCACCGCCCCGTTCGACTCGGTCGTCCGCGTCTACCAGCAATCGAAACTCTTCCAGGCGCTGCGCGACGGCGACAACCTGAAAGAAAAATGCGGCGCGTGCGAGTTCAAGGAGATCTGCGGCGGCAGCCGCGCCAGATCTTACGCGATCAGCGGCGGCGACCCTTTCGCCG
Source organism: Phycisphaerae bacterium (assembly GCA_025936175.1). Lineage (GTDB taxonomy): Bacteria > Planctomycetota > Phycisphaerae > Tepidisphaerales > Tepidisphaeraceae > JAICTV01. The sequence goes on along the minus strand of JAICTV010000326.1, from coordinate 2,618 downwards.
CGGAGCCGGACTGCGCTTATCAGCCGCCACGATGGCAGGACTCAGCGTCGCTTCCCGCCGCCGCCCCCGCGACGTGCGCGTGACTTGGGAGGGCGAGGCTCCCGCCGAGCCGTTTGTGCCTTTCCGCGCGAATGCGGCTCGGCCGGAGCCTCGCCCTCCCGGGATACCGTCGACGATGCACGGGCGAGCGGCGCCATCGGCGGCATCTCGCACAGCGGTGCGCTCGACGCGGGCTCGGCCAGCAACTCCGCGATGGTCGACTCGGCGAACGCCTTCTCCACCTGCGCCATCGCCCCGTCCAGCCGCCGGTGCAGCGGACAAAGGTTCACCCCGTGCGTCCGCAGCCCCAGCGGACACGATCGGATCCGCGGCAGCGGATCGACTGAGTTGACCACATCCAGGATCGTCATCTCTTCCGCCGGCCGGCGCAGCACCGATCCCCCGTGCAGCCCGCGCTGCGACGACACCATCCCCGCGCGCCCCAAACCCTGCAGCACTTTGGAGAGGTATCCTTCGGGAATGCGTGTGAAGTGCGCGATCTGCCGCGTCGTCGCGGGCTTGCCGCCGAGGCTCGCCAGGTAGACGATGATCCGCAGCGCGTACTCGGTGGTTTGTGAAAACACGCGTAAATGCAGACGATACGCGACGCGAGGACGTGATGAAAGCAGCGGCGTCGCGCACGCTACTTTCGTAGCATGGCCGTCTCGGCCATGCCTTCACGTTGACCAGCGGGCGCTCGAACCGGCATGGGCGAGACGCCCATGCTACGTTGAAGCGGGACGCAGACTTGTTTCCGAGCGCGCTCTTCGGTACTGACGAAGCGTGATGCCGATTAACGACGGCGCCATCCGAGACACCACCCTCGCCATCCTCGCCGGCGGCGAAGGCTCGCGTATGGGCCGGCCGAAGGCGGAGCTCATCATCGACAACCGCCCGATCCTCGCCTTCCTTCTCGATCAGCTTCAATGGAGCGGCCCGACCCTGCTCGTCACCGCGCCCGGCCGCGAGCATCCGCCCGCGCATGAGCGCTTCGATCGCGAGGTCACCGATCCGATCTCCGGCCAGGGGCCGCTGCGCGGCATCCTCACCGCCCTCGAACACGCGACGACACCGAGCCTCATCGTCGCGACCGTGGACATGCCCGGCGTCACGCCGACGCAGCTCCGCTTTCTCCGTGAGCGCTTAAGCGAGATGTTCGACGCCGAAGGGATCATGCTCTCGCACGGCGGCGCGAGCGGTGGTCGGGCGGTCGAACCGTTCCCATCGATCTTCCGCAAATCCGCCGCGCCGCTGATCGCCGCACGGATCGAGGCGAAGCAATTGTCGGTTCACAGCCTCCTCAACGATCCGTCCTTCATCGCCGTGGACGCGCCGAGTGTGTGGGGCGATGACGTCTGGACCAACCTCAATCGCCCGCAAGACCTCGACGCCTTTACCCGCCATCTGGCCAAGCATCTGTCGCGGTGATGCAGCCGATGGACCCTTCCGGCTCAAGCGGATGTATTTTATGAAGACCTGCCCCGGTGATGGGCCGTGCCCATGCCCTAGCGGAGCGAAGCGAGCGTTCAGACTAGCCGTCAGGCGTCGCGGCGCGTAGCCGCGGGAATTCTTCGCTACGTTAAGATGCGGCAATGACGCCCAAGCCCCTTCACGAGATCGAGCTGGAGTTCCAGGACAAAGGCGTCCTGCGCGGGAGCATGCTCCTGCTTCATCTCGCCGATGCGATCGCGTTTGCGCGGGAATGCCGCGCCCGGCGGGTGGCGATCCACAATGTCGAAGCATTCATCATCAGGCCGGGCAGTACGGAGCCGACCGGTAATGACCTGGGCCTGGGTCAGGCGAGTGGCGATCCCGCCGATCCGGATAACTGCTGGAGTCAGACGGACCGATTCCTGGCCAGGTACCTGAAACATCCGTCTGCCGAGTACTCGTCTTTCGGGCCGAACGTTCTTTTCGCGAGTTCCACGAACCCGGAGGGCGACCCGGCGAATCTTTATTTTGAAGTCATGGTGTGAAGAGGAGCCAAGGCACGAGGAGGTCGCAGTGCGACCGGGAAGGCAGGAACCATCTCTCGGCGGAGTACCCCGCGATCGCATCGGTCTGCAATCGCCCCCGCGTGCGTGCGAGCGTCTTTTTGCGAGCGGAAGCACGCGGCCGTAACACCGCGCGAAGGTCTTCATCAAATACATCCGCCTCAGACTCGGCCTCGCACCGCGGCCCGCGCAATCGAACACCCTCACGCCGCGATCGACCCATGTGGATCAATCACGAACTTCTTCGCCGCCCCTTTATCGAAATCCTTATACCCCTTAGGCGCCTGATCCAGCGTGATCGTCTGCACGTTCACCGCCTTGGCGATCTTCACCTTGTCGTGCAGGATGCACTGCATCAGTTGCCGGTTGTACTTCTTCACCGGGCATTGGCCGGTGGTGAAGTGATGCGACTTCGCCCATCCCAAGCCGATGCGGATACCGAGCATGCCGATCTTCGCGTTGTCATCGGCGGCCCCGGGATCGCCGGTGACGTACAGACCCGGGATGCCGAGCGCCCCGCCCGCGCGGGTCACGTCCATAATCTGATTAAGCACGGTGGCGGGGCGTTCCTTGCTCGCCTCCTTG
>JAICTV010000192.1 GCA_025936175.1 Phycisphaerae bacterium | reverse complement strand
TGCGGCTTGGAGATGTCATCAATCCGCCGGAACGCGGCGGAGCCGTCGGCGCGGAACTCGGCCAGCCACATCGGCACGTCCGTCATCGCGATGTCCGACCGATTCGCGATCGTGATCGCGCCGCTCGAATCGCGCGTGACCTTCAGCGGAGCGTCGAGATGGCCGACGCCGCGGTAGAACAGGTAGTGCTCGGCTTCACGTCCGATGGTGACGGTCGTGGCGGATTTCGCCAGCCGTGGCGCGAGCCAGACGTGCGAGTCGGTGGTCGGCATGAACTGATCGTTCGCGCCGAAGGTGATGTCCTTCCACGAGAGCTTGCCGACCGTCTTGCCGTCGATGCGCGGCGCCGTCTCGATGGTGGGAGGAATCGTCTCGGCGGCGGGATAGAACTCATTCAGAAGCCCGCCGTGAAACGTCGCGCTGACGTCCACTTTCTCGCTCATCTGCTCCGGCGTGGGATAGAAGTAGAGGACCGGCGTTTCGAGGCGCATGGTGATGTCGATGATGCCGGGCGGGAGGCTCTTGGTGAGCGACAGGCTGTCCAGCGACGCCGCCCGTTCCTTGATGTGATGGACGAACTTGGGCAGCGGCTCATCGTTGACGTTCAAGCCGCCGATCGCGCGCCCGGTCTCGTCCTGGAGCGAGGTGAAGGTGCCCCATTCGTGCACGATCAGATCGCCGGCGCGAGTTGAGGTGGTGAAGGCGAGGAGAAATGCCGCGAGGAGTGCGAGCGTGCGCATCGTGGACCTCTGCGAGTTGGAGTTGATGAAGCTTCGACTCCGTCGCGATGCGGAAGTTCCGTGAGCATCAGGATTATTTTTTCGGCGGGTGCTGAAAGGCGATCAGGGCCGAGAGATCGAGCGGGGTCGGCGTCGGACAGAAGTTGAGGAAATACGGCAGGATACGATCGACTATCGCCGGATCGTCCTCGGCCAAAACGAGCCACTTGGCGGGACTGCCGATGTGGTCGATTCTGCTTTTGGGATTGCCGCAGATGTCGCCGAAAACAATCCCGCCGCCGAGCCGCGCGACGCCGTTCTCGTACGTCTTGGCGAAGCGTTGGATGTCATCGGCGGTGAAGACCTCGCCCGATCGCGCGAGCATGATCGGAAAGCTGATCGACAGCGCCGCGTGCGACGAGTCTTCGCCGGCGCTGGTCTTCAGTCTCGTCGTCGGCTGCGTCGTCGGCTCTTCATCGAGGCGATATTTCCAGTAATACGCGCCGTCGTCGGCGATCGGCAGGCGGTGCTTGATGTACCAGCCCATCGCGATGCATCTCCGACGAAGCTCCTTGTTGCCCGTCACCTCAGCGGCGACCCACATCGCGCGACCGATGGCGCTAAGGCGGTTGAACGGCTGCGGATGGCCGTCCATCGTCGGCTCCTCGTTCACGCCGATGAAGTGGCCTTCGTCTTTGGCGGGGCCGTCGCGCCACTCGCGATCGTGCGCGTGAAGACTTTCCATCATTGCCGGCACGAGCGACGCGAAATCCTTCTCCAGCGACGTCGATTGCGCGAGCATCGCGGCATCGAGCATCGGGTAGAGGATCATGCCGGTGTGGACGAGGAAGACGGAGCGCCCGCGCGAGCTGTAGGTCCCGGCCGACCACGCGGGCAGCACTTCGCCGTTGTAGGTTTTGATGTGCTTGCGATCGTCGCGATTGTCGAGGATCGCGCGCGTGAAGCGCAGGTTCGCCGCCAGGTATTTGATGTCGCCGGTGACGCGGAACATCTGGTTGAGCGACTGCATTCGGTACGACGTGCCCCAGGCGAGCGGACCGCCGTTGGTCGAATCGATCTTCTTGATCGCCTCGTCCAGCTCCGCCGGCCGCATGTAGAGCCGGTCGTAGCGCCCGACGTTGGCGTAGTCCGTCAACGTCGGCGGATTCGCGGTTTTTGGGTGGATTTTGTGGAATTCTTTGACATAGTCGGCGTCGGTCTGCGCCAAGGCGGATGCACTGACACAGAAGCCGACTACGAAGGCGCAGGCGCGCGTGAATGTCATCCCGAGGTACTCCGAGGGATCCCGGACGCATTGTGGGACCGAGATCCCTCGGAGTACCTCGGGATGACAACCTGTGTTGCTACTCAGATTGTGCTCGCTTTAAGCGAGTCGCCGGCGACGAACGACAAAGATACCCCGAGCAGGTTGTGCGTTCACTCCGCCGTATCCGCCGGCGGCGGACCGACGTTTTCGACCTCCCCCTCGTCCGCCGCGCCTTCGAAATCCATCAGGAAGTGGATGTTCTTCATCCGCTCCTCGCCGATGCGCTTGCGGAGCATCTGACGGGCGCGACGGATTCCCGTGCGGCGGGTCACGTGCGTGATCACGATCGCGTCGTTCTTCAGGCTCGCGACGACGTCCGCGAAGCCGTCGAGATGAAGGTGCCGGCCGGCCTTGGCCTTGGTCTTGTGCGCCGGGTCGAAGAAGGTGATTTCGGTGATCAGCGTCTGCGCGTTGACGACGTCGGGATTCGAGAAGACCTCGCCGTAGGCGGTGTCGCCGGTGAAGGCGACCAGTGGCACCTCGACGCGGTACTGGATCTCGACGCCCTGTTTGCGCATCTGCGCGAGCTGCGGGCCGGGCGTGCCGTTGTATTCGGGTTTGAGTTTTTCGCGCACGCTGACCAGCGCGTACCCGAGGCTCACCCCGCCGTGATGGGTCGCAAACGCGCGGATCAGAAAATCCCGCCGCACCGCGTGCGCCTGTCCCGCGGCCAGGCCGATCAGCTTGTACGGCGTCGCCTGCCGCTCGACATCCCGCCAGCAGCGCAGCAATCGATCGACGCTCCCCGCCAGCTCCTGCGGCACGATCACCGTCCCCGGCTTCATTCCCTGGAAATAGCGCTGGCTCAGGTAGTACGGCAGCCCCGCGATGTGATCCATGTGGCCGTGCGTGATGCAGACGATGTCGCTGGTCAGCGCAAAGTGGGGCGAGCGGCCGATGTCGAAGCAGACGTTCAGCTCCGGGATCTGGCAGACGGTCTCCTCGCCCGCGACGGAGTACCCGATCACGTGCAGCGACCCCGGCGGCTGGCCGAGCGGAATCTTGGCGAACCGCTGGACGAGGAACGATTTTTTGGCTTCCGGGACGACGTCGGCCATGACGGTGCGGAAGTTAAGGCGGAAAGAGGCAAGTCACAAGAATGCGGCGGGAACATCGCGGCGTCCCCGCAGGTTCTGAAATTAGATGGCCAAACGCGATGCCGATTGGTATTTTCTGCGCCTGATCGAACGCCCCCGCGCTCCCGTGCGGGGCTACGGCAGGGTCGTCCGTCAGCGCGGGCGCTTCTGGGCCGGCAGGGTTGTGTCGCGTTGGTCACATTTCGCCCCCTCCGCCCGGTCAGGCTCCGGACGCGAAGCGAACGACGTCTAGAATTGCACCGAGAGTGTCGCACCATGTTCCGCACCCACGGAGACCGTTCCATGCGCAGCCGCCGTCAGGCATTTACCTTGGTCGAATTGCCCGCAGTGAGCAGGCGCAAAGCCGGAGGCTTTACGCTTGTCGAACTGCTCGTCGTCATCGGGATCATCGCCATCCTGGTCGGCATCCTGCTCCCCACGCTCAGCCGCGCCCGCGAGTCGGCGAAGAAGACGGCGTGCTTGAGCAACCTGCGCGAGCTCGGCAACGCCTTTCGTCTGTACGCCGCCGCGAACAAGGACGCGATGCCGATCGGCGCCGTCGGCAACGACAATCTGGCGACGCTCGAGAAGCAGTTCAGCTACGTGGTGAAGTGGGACAGCGGCTCGGCGGTCACCATCCTGTCGATGGGCCACCTCGCGATGGCCGGGCTGGCCAAGAGTCCCAAGACGTATTACTGCCCGTCGGAAGAGTCGGATCCGATCTTCGTCTACAACAGCCCGGACAACCCGTGGGTGTTCGACAAGATCGGCGTGAACCCGCTCACGCCGATCGGGCATCACCTGCGCTTCGGCTACAACACCCGGCCGATGTGCGCGTGGTCGATCGATCCCGCGACCCCGCTGCCGTTCATCCTGCCGTGCGCTGACTACGCCTCCAACGTGCGCGGCATGCCGCGACAGGCGAAGATGAAGAACAAGGCGGTCCTCTCCGACATCGTCATCTCCCCGCAGGAAGTGAAGAACCGTCACAAGAGCGGCATCAACGTGCTGTACGCCAACGGCTCGGCGCAATGGGTGAACGTCAAGGCGCTGGAGAACGCGCCGATGCCGGTGGGGCAATCGTGGAAGAACATTCCGGGATCGACGGTGAGCAGCACGTACAGCTCGACGATGCTGGATGAAAGCGATTCGAAGAAGCCCGTCGGCGTCTGGATCGCGATGGACCGGGAGTCGAGCTGATCAACGCGAGGAATCATCCCATGACGCGACGAATGCGGGCCTTCACTCTGGTGGAGCTGCTTGTCGTCATCGGCATCATCGCCATCCTCATCTCGATCCTCATCCCCACGCTCAACCGCGCGCGGGAGGCGTCGAAACGCACGGCATGTTTGTCGAACCTGCGGCAGATCTCCGACATCCTCAAGATCTACGCCTTCAACTACAAAGAGGCCTGCCCGATCGGCTACGAGGGGGGCTTGAAGCAGTTCAGCTACCTGCTCAACATCAACGGCACCGGCACGCCGCATACGCCGATCGCGATGGGGTTCCTCGGCGTGGCTGGGTTGTGCAAGTCGCCGCAGGTCTTCTACTGCCCGGTCGAGCAGGACATCCTCTTTCAGTACGACACCAGCCAGAACGTCTGGTGCTTCGACCGCCAGCCGGGCACCAACGGGTGGAACCATCTCAACACGCAGGTAGGCCCCGACGTCGGCTACAACAACGCGCTGACGCGCATGGGCTATCAGACGAGGCCTTGCATGGACTACGGCAACTTCGGGCCCAAGCCCTACCTCGAGCCGATCATCGATTACAGCCCCGATTACCGCTCCTCTCCGCCGACCGGCTCGCCGCCGCTGTACGGCTTCATCCGCCTCTCGCAGTTCAAGAACAAGTCGCTGATGTCGGACACGATGAACTACGGCCCGCAGTCGGTGAAGGCGCGGCACAAGGACGGCGTGAACGTGCTGTACGCCAGCGGCTCGGCGCAGTGGGTCGAGAAGAAGGCGTGGTGGGATGTGGACGACAAGTACATCGCGTCGGGCAAGCGCTGGAAGGACATCCCACCGGGCATCGGCGCGGACGTGAGCTCGACGTCATCGGTGTACAACGACGCGATCCTCAACGAGGCGGCGAGCCCGCGCACGGGGATCTGGATGGCGTTCGATCAGCAGTCGAGATAGCGTAGCCGCCGCGTCGGCCACATCATGTTCGAGGGAGCACAACGATGAGAAGATCACTTCGCGCGTTCACGCTCGTCGAGCTGCTGGTGGTGATCGGCATCATCGCCATCCTGATCGGCATCCTCCTGCCGACGCTCAGCCGCGCGCAGGAAGCGGCGCGGCAGACGGTGTGCCTGAGCAACATGCGGACGCTGTCGGATTACCTCAAGCTCTATTCGGTCGCGTACAAGGACAACATCCCGATCGGCTTCATGGACCAGAAGGCGTTCTCGTACCTGCTGAACTGGAACAACTCCAACGGCACCAAGCCGTCGCAGATGGGATTGCTCATCGAGGCGAACCTCGTGAAAGATCCGAAGGCGTTCTACTGCCCGGCGGAGACGCGGCCGGAGTACAGCTACCAGCCCAACCCGGACGGCGGCTTCAGCGAGAACCCCTGGCCGATCAAGCGCACGCCGGGCGGGCCGCACACCGCCACCGGATACGTCTCGCGGCCGATGGCGAACTGGCCGTCGCACTCGCCGGCGCTGATCAGCACGAATACCGGCACGACGTATACGCCCAAGGACAGCGGCTTCTGGCTGCCCGGCGACGGGAAGGGGAACATCGCGATGCCGCGCTTTTCCAAGCTCAAAGGCGTCGCCATCCTCGCCGACATCATGGAGGACAAGACGGCGATCCTTCAGCGGCATAAAAAGGGTTTGAACGTCCTCTACGGCCACGGCGGGGCGCACTTCGTCGCGCTCAAGGCCATCGACAAGAAGCCCTGGAACACGATGCAGGGAGAATCCTCCGTGCAGCCGAACTGGTCATACAACGTCGGCTTCAATCCGGCGTGGCTCGACGACGGACAGTGGGCGGGCGTCGGCGTCGCGGGGCAGAAGTACGAGCCCAAAGGCGGCGTGTGGGTGGATCTCGATCACGCGGATTAGACGATTCTCGTCCGTCGCGCGGAATGGTCCCGAATGTCATCCCGAGGTACTCCGAGGGATCTCGGACGCAACTGGTGTACGAGATCCCTCGGAGTACCTCGGGATGCCAATGGGGCGGCAGGTGCGCCACCGGCTCCATGCGTGCCCCTTCACCGGCAACTTTTGCGTTTTTCGGCCGCAATCGCTACCTTATCGCCCACCTCCGATGCACTGCCCGTTTTGTAACGCCGACAAGGAGAGCTTGAAGGTCATCGATTCGCGCACCTGCGAAGGCGGGCGGTCGATCCGCCGGCGGCGGGAGTGTCTCAACTGCGAAAAACGCTTCACCACCTACGAACGGATCGAAGACCCGATCCGGCTCACCGTCGTGAAGAAAGACGGCCGGCGGGTGCCGTGGGACCGCAACAAGATCGTGCAGGGTCTGGAGCGCGCGTGCTTCAAGCGGCCGGTGCCGGAGAGCGAGCTGCTGCGGATCGTGGACGAGGTGGAGGAGGAGACGTTCAAGAGCCACGATCGCGAGGTGCCGAGCACCGCGATCGGCGAGCTTGTGACCGACAAGCTCCGTCGCGTGGATCAGGTCGCCTACGTGCGCTTCGCCAGCGTCTATAAGCAGTTCAAGACGCTGGAAGAGCTGGTGGATGAGGCGCGGGCGGTGATCGACGCCAAGCGGTTCGAGGACCCGAGCCAGGGGAGGCTGTTCATCGAGCCGGAGAAGGGGCGGGTGAACGGGGAAGTCCCGCCGGGTGAAGCTCCGGTGGGCAAGAAGAAGTCGCCGAAAGAAAACGTCGAAGTGTGATTCCGACCGCTTTCGTAGCATGGCCGTCTCGGCCATGCCGGTTCCGTTGGGAAGAGGCATGGGCGAGACGCCCATGCTACGTTTGAGGCACGCTTGCTCGCCACACGATGAGGGCTGGAAACCGCTAGTTTCTTCAAGAACGCCGCTGCGATCGTCCGATAACACCTGGAGGTTCCCACATGATCGGCCGCCGATTGCATCTTTGCTTATCAGCCGTCGTCGCGTTGGCGGTCGTCGGTGTCTTCATCGTCGGCTGCGCGGATAAGAAGAAGGACAAGGTCGTTATCGCGCCGCGCTACAAGGAGCTGCCGGCCAAGAAGGTGCCGCTGGTCTTCAAGGATTCGGTGCTGGAGCGCTGTGATCTGACCAACACCGAGCCGTTCCTCGTCAGCGGGTACAGTGTCGTTGTCAATCTCGCCGGCACGGGAGACAGCGTCGCGCCCAACAAGGTGCGCGAGTACATCTACAACGAGATGATCAAACACAAGTGGGGCTCGTCGCTGAGCGGCGTGAAGATGCCGTCGGCGGACATGGCGCTGCGCGACCCGCGCGTGGCCATTGTGCAGGTGGACGGTTACCTCCCGCCGGGCGTGCGCAAGGGTCAGCCCTTCGACGTGCAGGTCTCGGCGCTGCCGGAGAGCAACACGTCGAGCCTCGCGGGCGGCATCCTGTTTGAAACGGATCTCCGCATCATGGGCGCCGATCCGAAGGACCCGGGCGGATCGGTGAACGTCTACGGCCGCTCGGCGGGGCCGATCTTCGTCAATCCCGCGTACGCGCTGGATCCCAAGGCGTCGGAAGACGCCGCCGCGCGGCGCAGCCTGCGCTACGGCGTGGTGATGGACGGCGCGCGGGCGCTGACCGATCGCCCCTTGGGCCTTCGTCTTCGCGCGCCGTCGCTGCGGCTGAGCAAATACATCGAGAGCCGCATCGATTCGCGCTTCCAGGAAATCAAGCCCGACACCATCGCCGAGGCCGAGGACGAAGGCGTCATCCACTTCTTCGTCCCGCCGGATTACAAGGGCGACTGGGAACATTTCACCGGTGTCGTCACCCACCTGTACTTCAACGACACGCCGGAGTTCGAGACGGAAAAGGCCAGGCAACTGGCGGACGAGGCGGTCAAGCCGGGCGCCCCGCTGATGGACATCAGCTACGCGTGGGAGGGAATCGGCAAATCGGCGCTGCCGGTCATCCAGGAGCGCAACCTGATGACGCACGCCGATCCGGACGTCGCGTACGCGGCGGCGCGGGCGGCGGCGTATCTCAACGATCCGTCGGCGCCGGACGCGCTGGTGAAGATCGCGCGCACCAAGGGGCACAAGTTCCAGATCAACGCCATCAGCGTGCTCGCCTCGCTGCCCAATTCGCCGGCGATCAACGACCAGATCCGACCGCTGCTCGACAGCGACGAAAACCTCGTGCGGGTCGAGGCGTACAAGATGCTCGCGCTGCACGGGGACGGCGGGGTATTCACGCGGGCGATCAAGGCGGGATTTTTGATGGACGTCGTTACGTCCGATGCGCCCCCGGTGATCTACGCCACGCGGCGCGGGGCGCCGCGCATCGCGGTGGTCGGCAACCGCACGGCGCTGGATCTGCCGATCACCTTCAGCGCGATGAACGGCGCGCTGACGATCTCGTCGGATCCTACAAATAAGTTCGTCACGATCTTCTACCGTCCTCCGATGCCGGTCGGCGGCGTGCGGACGCGCGAGCAGGCGGAAGAGACCAAGCCGATCAGCGTCAACAGCCGCCCGGACCTGGCCGAAATCGTCGCACGCCTGGGCGGCGAAGGGTCCGAGGAGGGCGGCCGCGGCTTCGACTTTAATTACGGCCAGATTGTCAGTATCCTGACGAAACTGACGGAAAAGCGTCAGGTGTCGGCGGCGGTTGCGGGCGGCGTTCGGATGCCCGCGTCCTTGATGTTGCAGGAACTGCCCGGCGCCGCGGATTCGATTTACAATGCTCCGGTCATCGGCGACCAGGGACGGCCGCAGACGGACGAACCGGGCAAGGTGGGAATGGCGAAGTGATCTGAAATCTGAAATCTGAGATCTGTAATTTCAGATTTCAGACTTGAGATTTCAGAGTCGGTCACGGAGGACCGCAACGCATGCGTCTTAAGAAACTCATCCTTCAGGGCTTCAAGAGCTTTGCCGATCGGACGGAGTTCGGGTTCGATTCCCCCATCACCGGCATCGTCGGACCCAACGGGTGCGGCAAATCCAACGTCGTCGACGGCTTCAAGTGGGTGCTCGGCGAGCAATCCGCCAAGAGCCTGCGCGGCGACGCGATGATGGACGTGATCTTCAACGGCTCCGGCGGGCGAAAGCCCGCGGGCATGGCCGAGATCGTCCTCGTCTTCGACAACCCGCGCCGCGACGACGGCACGCGGATGCTCAACCTCGAAGCCGAGGAAGTCGCCGTCGGCCGGCGATTGTTCCGCGACGGCACGAGCGAATACCAGATCAACAACCAGGGCTCGCGATTGAAAGATATCCGCGAGCTGTTCCTCGACACCGGCGTGGGCGTGGACGCGTACAGCGTCATCGAGCAGGGCCGCGTCGCCGCGCTGCTCGAAGCGAATCCCGCCGAGCGCCGGCTGATCTTCGAAGAAGCGGCCGGCATTTCCAAGTACAAGGTCAAGAAGAAGGAGGCGCAGCGCAAGCTCGAGAAGGTCGAGCAGAACCTGTTGCGCGTGAACGACATCGTCGAGGAGGTCGAGAAGCGGCTGCGGAGCGTGAAGATCCAGGCGGGGCGGGCGCGGACGTTCCAGGAATATTCCACGCGGCTGAGCGAGCTTCGCCTCACCTATTCGATCCAGGAATATCACACGCAGTATCAGCAGCTCGCCGAGACGAAATCGAAATTGGATGACGCGCAGTTCCGGCTAGACGACATCGCCAAGGATCTGGCGCACAAGCAGAACGAGCTGGCGGAGAAGCGCCAGCAGTTCGACGACCTGACGCAAAAGCGCCAGCGGCAGGAGTACGAGCTGGTGCAGGCGAAGGCGGCGATGCAGTCGGCGCAGCAGAAGCAGGAATATGCGACGCAACAGCTCGCGCAGATCGCCGAGCAGCTCGCGGCGTTCGAGAACGACCGCAACGAGGCGGCGCAGAAGCTCGATGAAGTCTCGCAGTCGCTCGCGGCAGAGACGGAAACGCTCGCGCGGCTGAGCGAGGAGCTCTCGACGCAGCAGCGGCAGATCGAAGAGCGGCAGGAAGCGTTCCGTGACGGGCAGCTTCAGCTTAACGAGCTGACGCAGGAGATCGAGCGGAACAAGACCGCCATCCTCGAGCTGATGCGCAAGCTCGCGAATACCAACAGCCGGCTCGGCGCCATCGAGATCGAACGCAAGAACATCGCGTCGCAGCAGGAAAAGCTGGCCGAGCGAAGGCGCGTCGTGATGGAGGAAATCGATCGGCTCGAAGCGCAGCGCGCGGACTTGGCGGAGAAGCTCGAGGGCGTCGTCGCGATCATCGCGGATCAGCAGCAGCAGCTCGAGAAGCTG
>JAICTV010000340.1 GCA_025936175.1 Phycisphaerae bacterium | reverse complement strand
GGCTCAACTGGATGGCAGGCATGGACTGAGAGGATTCTACCCTCAATCCACCCGCAGCACCGCCAGGAACGCTTCCTGGGGGATGTCGACCCGGCCGACGCGCTTCATCCGCTTCTTGCCTTCCTTCTGCTTTTCGATCAGCTTGCGCTTGCGCGTGATGTCGCCGCCGTAGCACTTCGCAAGGACGTTCTTGCGAAGCGCCTTCACCGTTTCACGCGCGATGATCCGGCTGCCGACGGCCGCCTGGATCGCAACCTCGAACATCTGCCGCGGGATCAGCTCGCGCATTTTCGACGCCAGCGCGCGCCCGCGCGCGTATGCGCTGTCGCGATGCACGATTGTCGAGAGCGCGTCCACCGGCTCCTCGTTGACGAGGATATCGAGCTTCACCAGCGGCGACTCCCAGTAGCCGGTGACATGATAGTCGAGAGACGCGTACCCGCGGGAGATCGTCTTCAGGCGGTCGTAGAAATCGAGGACGACCTCGTTGAACGGCAAATCATAGGTGACGAGCACGCGGTCCGACGACAGGTATTCCAGCCCCTTCTGGACGCCGCGTTTTTCCTGACAGAGCTCCAGAATCCCGCCGACGTGCGTCGACGGGGTGAGGATCATCGCGGTGATCACCGGCTCCTCGATCTTCTCGATCCGCCCGGGATCCGGGAGCTTCGCCGGGCTGTCGATCTCGTGCACCTCGCCGTCTGTCGTCGTCACGCGGTACAGAACGCCCGGCGCCGTCGTCACGAGGTCGACGTTGAACTCGCGTTCGAGCCGCTCCTGGATGATCTCCATGTGGAGAAGCCCGAGGAACCCGCACCGGAATCCGAATCCGAGCGCAGCCGACGTTTCCGGTTCGAAGTGGAAGGACGCGTCGTTCAGCCGCAGCTTCTCGAGCGCATCGCGGAGTTCCGGGTATTCGCTGCCTTCAACGGGATAGAGGCCCGCGAACACCATCGACTTCATTTCCTTGAAGCCGGGGAACGGCTCGCTCGTCGGATTGTCGGCGTCGGTGATCGTGTCGCCGATCTTTGCGTCGGCAACGGTCTTGATGCCCGCGAAGACGAACCCGACTTCGCCGACGCCGAGCGCGTCGATCGGCAGCGGCTTCGGGGAGAACACGCCGACCTGTTCGACCTGATACTCCTGATTGTTCGCCATGAAGCGAATCTTCTGCCCCGGCCGCATGACGCCGTCGATGATGCGCGTGAGGATGATCACGCCGCGGTACGGGTCGTACCAGGAGTCGAAGATCAGCGCCTTCAGCGGCGCTTCCGGACTGCCCTTCGGCGGCGGCAGCCGGTGGACGATGGCCTCGAGGATCTCCTTGACGCCAACGCCCTCTTTCGCGCTCGCGAGGATCGCGCCGCTGGCATCCAGTCCGACGATGTCCTCGATCTGCCGTTTGGCTTCGTCCGGTTGCGCGCCCGGGAGATCGATCTTGTTGATGACGGGGATGATCTCGAGGTCGTTCTCGACCGCGAGGTATGCGTTGGCCAGCGTCTGCGCCTCGACGCCCTGCGACGCGTCGACGAGGAGCAGCGCGCCTTCGCACGCCGCGAGCGACCGCGTCACCTCGTACGAGAAGTCGACGTGGCCCGGCGTGTCGATGAGATTGAGGATGTAGGTGCCGCCGTCGTCCGCCTTGTACGTCAGGCGGACCGCATGCGCTTTGATGGTGATCCCGCGCTCCCGCTCGAGGTCCATGGAGTCGAGGACCTGCGCTTCCATCTCGCGCGGCTGGAGGGCACCGGTCAGCTCGAGGAACCGATCCGCGAGGGTGCTCTTGCCGTGATCAATGTGGGCGATGACGGAGAAGTTGCGGATGAAGCGCTGGTCCATGCGGTGGAGGAACAGCAAATTATAGCATCCGCGTGAGTTAGCGCCCCTGTGGTTGCGGAATCCGTCCCGGTGGGGCCAGCGCTCGCGCCCCACCGGCACCGCAAGAGGGCCGTTCCCCCCGGCGGGGCCCCAGCGCCCCACCGGCGTCGCCGCTTATTTCGACGAACGCCCCTGCGCCGCGCGCGCCTGCGCGACCATGTCCTTCACCTCTTTCATCAGCGTCGGCACGTGGTACGGAATGCCGTCCTTGATCGTCCACTCGATGCCGCCGCCGTGGATCAGGCCGGCGCGCGGATCGCCTGGCATGATGTCCCCCGAGTAGTTGTCGACGACCTTGCCGTCGATCGTCATGAGATCGGTGCCGTAGGGATTCAGCAGATGCAGATCGGCGAGCGGGTTGCCGTTGACGACAAGCAAATCGGCGACGAAACCGGCGCGGACGCGTCCAAGCTTGCTGTCGAGTCCGAGCACCTGCGCGCCGTTCACGGTTGCGTGGCGGATGACTTCGAGCGGGGCGAACCCGGCTTCCTGCTGCAGCTCGAGCTCGCGCACGGTGCCGAAGCCGTAGAGCGATCCGTAAAGGAATCCGGCGTCGTCACCGACCGTGATCACGCCGCCTCGGCGGCCGAAGTCGAGCAGCGTGGCCATCCAGACCTGATAGTCCTTCCGCCAGCGCGCTTCCTGTGTCGCCGTCCATCCCATGTAGAACGTGGCGTGGCGCGTCGTGCTCGGCTTCATGTACGCCTCGAGCGACGGGTGGAGGTAGTCCTTGTACCAGGGGAGGTTCTCGGCGCGAATCAGGTCGCGCGTCGCTTCGTACGTCGACAGCGTCGGGCTCCACGCGACGTGCTTCGCGACCATGTCGTCGAGCAATTGCGACAGCTTTTCCGGGTTCAGGTTCGTCTGCGTATACAGCTCGCCGGCGCGCCCGAAGCGATGAATCTCGTTGTTCAGATTCATTTCCGGCGGGAAGTCCTGGACGCCGTCGAGGGCCGCGTCGGGAATGCCGTAGAAGTGCTCGATGCAATTGATGCCATCGTCCACGAAATCACGCGCGGTGGCTTCGCCGACCGCGATGTGCACGGTCGTCGGCAGGCCCACCTTCTTGGCTTCATCGATTGCTGCGGCCGCCTGATCGCGATCCATGGGTCCGATCAGCTTCAGTCCGTCCGCGCCGCGCTGCTTCGCCGAGCGCACCAGCGCGCGAATTTCATCCGGCGTGCCGCTGTATGCCTGGTCTTTCTGCAGCAGGTCGCGCAGCATCGGATACAGCAGAATGCGAGGCGCCACGATCGTGTGCGCGGCGCTCTCGGCCTTCCATTGTTTGGCTTTCTCGAAATCGCCGCCGACCTCGCGCGCGGTGGTCACGCCTGACGCGAGATAGAGATTGCGCTCGTACTGAATGGGAATCGGCCCGACGCGCTCGTCGTGCCAGTGCATGTGCGTGTTCACGATGCCCGGCATGACCCACTTGCCGCGCGCGTCGATCACCGCGTCGGCCTGCGGCCACTGCTGGTTCGATGTGCCGATCCGCGCGATCAGACCGTTTTCGATCAGGATGTCGGATGGGCCGGACGCGGGGATCCCTGTCCCCGGAATGATCATCGCCCCTTTGATGAGGAGGCGGTTGACGGGCCGGTTGTGAACGGCCGTGGTGGCGCTCGATTGCGGGCCCGGCTGCGCAGCAGCAGACACATGAAGAGCGGCGGCGGCCACACAGACGGCAACGGCGAGAACGTGTCGCTTCATTGTCGCGCATTCT
>JAICTV010000119.1 GCA_025936175.1 Phycisphaerae bacterium | reverse complement strand
GCTGGCACGAGCGAAAGAGCTCGCGGCGGCGCAGAAAGTAAGTGTCGAGGAAATGATTGAGCGATTCCTCCGCGTGCTCGCGCGGACACCCTTGCGACGGGAGGACATGCCTCCGAACCTGCGCGCGGTCGCCGGAATCGCTCCGCCAATGACCGACGAAGAGGTCGAGCAAACGCTGGATGAAGTGAGAATGAAAAAGTACGGGGGCTCATGATCGTCCTGGTAGACACGAACATCGTCCTGGACGTCATCCAGAAGCGGCAGGCTCACTACGCGGCAGCGGAAGAAACGTGGAAGCGCGTCGAGGAGCGTGCCTTGGACGGACGGGTCTCCGCGATCACCTTCAACAACGTCTTTTACATTCTGCGTAAACAGGTCGGCGTCGACCCCGCACGCGATGCTCTGCGAGCGATCCGGCGAACATTCGGCGTTGTGCCGCTCGATCAGGCCATCATCGATGATGCCATCGCGGCGGCGGAAGCGGACTTTGAAGACTCCATTCAGATTGCGGCCGCTCGGCTCGCGACCGCGGCATACATCGTTACTCGGAACGTCCGCCATTTTGCTTCCTCTCCGATCCCGGCAGTTACGGCGAACGATCTCATTTCGATTCTTGAGCCATAACGGCATCACAACGTCGTTCATGACCGGCTGTATTTCTCGACAGCGCCGCTCGCCGTTGATTGCGGCGCGGGAAGGGTGTGAGCGATGACGTCGGTGCTTGCGCGCTCTGCCGCGCTGGTCGGGTGTCTGCTTGCCTTTGCCGTTGCACGGGCCGCGGAGGAGCAGCGGCTGACACTGCCGCTGGTCGAGAACTTCGGCGGAGATTCGATTCCGGCCGAGTGGAAGCAGGATCTCTCCAAGGACAACTCGATCGCGGCGAAAGATGGCCAGCTTGTCTTCGCCGCGCGCGCGAACACGTTTGCACATATCAGTCGGCCGCTGGGCATCGACTCGTTTCGCGCCACCGTCGCGGTGAAGCCGGACGGGTCGGCGAACTGGGCGCCGTCGATCATCCTGTACTGGGACCCGAGCAACTGGACGCAGGTGAACTTCCGCGGCGGCTCGTTCGCGGCGGCGACGCCGTACGTCGGACGGCGCGAGAGCGGAGGGCTCGTCGAATCGTACGGACTGCTCGATCAGGACATGGGGCAGTTCTATCAGTTCCGCATCAACGACGGACAGATCGTCCCCAAGCCGCCGCCGAAGGATCAGCCGTGGCGGTGCATCGGCGTGGAGATCGATCGCGGCAACGTTCGAGCGCTGACGAGCGACGACAACGGGAAGACATGGGTCATCCTGCGCGAGATGCCGCGGGACAACGACGTCTACCGCACGCCGCCGAAGATGCTCATCGTCGGCAAGGGGATGAGCGACCCGCCGCGCGGGCTCGCCAAGCCCGATATGGACAATGACTTCGGCGATCGCGGGCCGATCGTCGAATCGAGGATGAAGGAACTGCGGGTCGTCGCGCTGCAGGATGTCGCGGACAATCCCGCTCGTCCGTCGCCGGTCGAGCTGCGCGACACGCGCGGCGAGAAGATTCTCGCCGGCAAGGATGATCCGAGCTTCGACTCCGTCGCACCGGTCTTCCCGCCGATGAAGTACGGGCGCGAGCTCGTCGGAATCAAAGATCATCGCGACGACTTCACGATCTTTCCCGACGGCGCGGTTCATCGCACCGGCGGATACGTCTATCTGGAGGTCGGCACGCCGCCCGCGCCGGTGCGCTTCGGATCGGGCGGTGACGAGGATCTGCCGGCGAAGATGCTGTATCGCGGTCATCTGCCGATCGTAATCAGCACGTGGGAACACGATGGGCTGAAGTTGGAGCAGACGGTCTTCGCTCACAGCGAGAACTTCTCCGCCGATGCGCCGATCTTCGCCTACCTGCGACTGCGTGTTTCCAATTCCTCCGACAAGCCGCGCGCGCTGCACGTCGCCGCTCGCGGGAACGTCGATGCCAAGCCGCCGCTCGTCGAGTGGGACCTGAAGATCCCCGCCGGCGGCGACACGAGTGCTTACGCGCGACTGCCGTACCGTCCCGACGGCAAAGTCGATCAGCCGTCGGCGGGCGAGTTCGATCGATTGCTCGAAAAGGTCGCGAATCATTGGGAATCCCTCCTCCATTCCGCGGCGACGATCGACGTCTCGGCCGAGCCGCGCGTGAACGACGCCTATCGTGCGTGGCTCGCGTACAACTTCCTGAACGTCGACAAGATCGACGGCGTCTACCACCCGCAGGACAACTCGGCGATCTACCCGGCGGTCTTCGGCATCAGCGCGGCGTGGTATTGCCAGATGCTCGACGACTACGGCTACCACGACGACGCACGGCGATATCTCGAATCGCTTCTCACCTTCGTCCAACCCGACGGCACGTTCATCGTCAACTACGGCCTGCCGGATGCCGGCGCGCTGCTGATGGCGATCGAGCATCATTATCGCGCGACGGGCGACGGCGATTGGCTCAAGAGCAAGCTGCCGATGATCGTGAAGATCGCCGACCGCTTCCTTGCCCGCCGGCTCGAATCGCGCTCGAAGCAGTCGCCGGCGGACAAGTGGTACGGCATGGTCTTCGAGCAGCCGTACTGCGATTACACGGAGAAGGCGTACGACTTCGTCGCCGATCTCACGCTCGCCGGCGGTTTGCTGGCCGCCGGTGATGCGCTCAAAGATGCCGGCGTCGCGAATGAAGCCGAGCGCTTCCGCGTCGAGGGCGAGGCGTACCGTCGCGACATCCTCGCGGCGATGAAGCGGAGCGTGGTCGAGCGGGATGGGCAGAAGATCATCCCGCTCTTCCCGCAGACGCACGCCCTGCTCAAAGCCGCCGACTTCACCGCGATCGATTACTACGGCCTGCAGGCCGGGCAGATCCTGGAGAAGAACCTCCTCGACCCGAACGGCTTCGAAGCCCGGTCGTTCGTCGACATGCTCGAGAAGCGCGGGGGACTGATTCTCGGCACATGCCGCTTTGCGGGCGGGATCGATCACGCGTACACCTTCGGCTACTGGTTCAACTGCATCCAGCGCGATGAGCCGAAGAAGGCGATCCTCGGCTTCTACGCATCACTCGCCTGCGGCATGACGCGCGACACCTACAGCGGCGTGGAGGTCACGTTCCTCAAAACCGGCACGAACTACCCGACGCTCCCCCACCTCTACTCCGGCACGCAGCAGCTCAATCTGTTACGCGCGATGCTCTGCTGCGAACGCGGGGATGACGAGCTGGTGCTCTGCGCCGCCACGCCCCGCCCGTGGCTCGCCGACGGCAAGCACATCGCCGTGCGAAACTTCTCGACGCGCTTCGGTGATCTCTCGTTCACGATCGATTCGCACGTCGATGCGCGAACGATCAAGATCACGCTCGATCCGCCGACGCGCACGCCGGCGAAAGTGATCCGCGTCCGCCTGCGCCAGCCGACGGATCGACCCGTGCGGACCGCGAAGGTGATCGATGGACGCGGCGACGTGGCCGTCGAACGCGACGACGTCGTGCTGCGAAACGCCGCCGCCGGGCCCGTCGCCATCGAAGCCTCGCTCGATTGAGCGGCGCTTCAATGGGTTCGTTTTGCAACCCGCGCGCGGCCCGGACGGCCGCAAATCCGCATTTTTGACTTGGAAACGCGGTTTTGCGTTGGCTTCGATCGGGTTCGTTCCGCTCCCTCCTACGAATTCGCGCGTCGAAGCAGCGTCGCGCGCGTTTGTGCGCTGCTGCTATTCACTTGTCAAAGAGCGTCTCCCCTGATCCTTGGCGATTGCAGAAGTGTGATCATGAAACTGCAACGCGCCATCGGGTGGCTCGATATTCGAGCAAATCTGAGATTTGAAATTCGAGATTGCCGATTTGCGCGTTGCTTGATTTTTTGCGCGCCCGCGCGAGGTGACTAAGCGCTGGCGCCGGTCGGCTTCTTGACGCCGTGCTCGTAGACCTGCCCGAGCCATTCGGCGGCGGTGGCGGCGCCGCGGTCGATGTGGCGGCCCATGGCCGCGGCGGCGTCGTCCGCGCGGCCCGACAGCAGGTGGTCGATGATCGCGGTGTGCTCGCTCATGTTCTGGTCGTGCGCGTGGAGCTTGTTGCCGACGGCATCGCCGACCGCGACGACGAGGTTGCGGTACTTGCCGATCTCCTCTGCCAGCCGCTCGCTGCCGGAGCCGCGGCTGATCAGCTCGTGGAACTCCTGGTCGAGCGCCAGCGCGGTCTCCGCCCACGCGGGGCTGCGATCGTTCCTGGCAACGAGTTCGGCGGTGCTCGCGCGAATCGCCTTGAGCGACTGCGGATCGACGTGCTCGCCAGCCAGTCGCGTCGCCTCGGTCTCCAGGATCCGGCGGACGTGGTAGATCTCGATGAGCTGCGCCGGCCCGAAAGGGCGGACAACCGCGCCGTGGTTCGGCTTGATCAGGATCACGCCGATCGACGCCAGCTCGCCCAGCGCCTCGCGCACGGGCGTGCGACTGACGCCGAGCTTTTCCGCCAGCTCTTCTTCGATCAACCGGTCGCCACCGTGCAACTCGCCGCTGAAGATCATCGTCAGCACCTTGTGGACGAGCTGTCCACGAAGGGTGCTGCGCGGGAACTTGGTATGAATCGTGTTGCGCGTCATGGACGGTTCATCCGGCAATGAATGACGACGGCGACAGCGAAGACCGATCACGAATAGCTTAGCGAACCGCATCGCGCCGGTACAGCCAGGACCGCGCCCGGCGCAAAGCCCGGCACTCGGCGCCGGGGAATTCTCATCTACAGCTTAAATTCGTCCTTCGTCGGTTTCGCGGAGCGAATCGCATCGATCAGCGCCTGGATCCTGTCGCGCGGGGGGGCGCCGGGGCGGTCCGCGTTTTCCAGCGCCGTCTGCGCCTCGCGCAACGCATCCGCGCGGCGCGACGCGTCTTCGGCGAGGAACTGCGCGAAGAAGAAGTGGCCGCCGGAGCTGAGCGGGTCATGATCGAGCAACCGCCGGAACTGCTCCTCGGCGCGCTGCCGTTCCCCCGCCGATGCGAATGCCCGCGCGGCATCGGCGCGCAGCGGCTCGTTCTCCGGCATGAGGTCGGCCGCTCGCGCGAAGGCTTCGGCGGCACCTTTGGTGTCCTTCAATCCGGCCCGGGTCTGCGCGAGATAGGTCCAGAGAAAACTGTCGTTCGGATTTTGCGCGACCGCCTTCTCCAGGATCGACAGACACTCGGCATCCTTGCCCTGCCGACGGAGGAGGTTGCACATCGGAATGACGGCGGCGGTGCTGCCGCGACCGTGCTCCCACGCGTAGCGGAGCTGCTCCATCGCGTGATCGGGCATCGTCCGCTCCGCGAGGAGCTGGCCGTAGAGCACGCGCGCGGAGATCAGCGACGGATCGAGCTCGAGCGCCTTGGCGTAATCGTTCTGCGCGTCGTCGAGTCGATTGAGCGCGCGCATCTGGCCGGCGAGATCGCGCCAGGCGACGGCGCTGCTTGCGCGGATCTTGATATAGCTCTCGAGGAATTGAGCGGAGGACTGCGGATCGTGCGCGGCGCTCGCGGCGATGGCCTGGGAGAACAGCGCGGCGGCTTGTGCTGCATCGGGCAGAGCCAACTGCGACTGTGGCGAAGATGCGAGCGACGTGGCGGCGTTTGATTGCTGGATCAGCGCGCGGATCGGCCCCGACGCCGCGCCGACGCCCGCGGCGCCGTTCGCCTGCGTGCGGCAGTAGACGCCGGCGGCTTCGAGTCGTCCCGGGACGAGCATCGCCGCTCCGGACCATCCGCCGCCCGCGGGAGACTTCTCCGTCACGATCGTTCGGGTCGCGCCGCGGCGGACGGTGACCGAATCGATCACCAACTGCGAAACCCGGGCCGGCGGGAGCCTGGCGAGCAGGCGCGGCTGCGCCGCGCTGATCGCGCCGACCACGTCGGTGTAGCCGGCCAGCGTCACACTCGCCTGTGCGATCACGTCCACGTCTTCGGCGAGCTGCAGCGCCGGATGGCCCTTCCACGGGCAGTGGAGAATGGCGAGGTCCAGCTCGCGGTCCTGCGCGATCAGGTCCGCTTCGCATGCCTCGCCCAGATACGGGCTGAAAACCGTCACGAAGACATCGCCCTGATGTTGGCCGAGCAGTTGCTGCGGAAAGACGACGTGACGCGCGGTGACGACCAGCGACCCGTCGCCGATCGCGAACGCGTTGCCGCACGATGTGCCGGAGAGCGATCTGGAAAAGACGAGCAAGCACGGCGAGGCATCGACTCCGGCGGGCTGCGTTGCGGGTTGCGCGAACGCACTTGCCGCGGAAGCGACGATGATCAACGACCAGCAGATCGCCATTAGCCGTTTCAATGCTTCCCGATCTTCTGAAGAAACTCCGCTTCGCTCAGCACCGGCACGCCGAGCTCTTTCGCCTTATCGAGCTTGCTGCCGGCGGATTCGCCGGCGACGAGGAAGCTGGTCTTCTTGCTGACGCTGCCGGACGCTTTGCCGCCGAGTTTGACGATCAGCTCTTCGATCTCCTTGCGGTCGAACCTGGTCATCGTGCCGGTGACGACCACAGTCTGCCCGGCGAGCAATTGGCTGGCGGCGTCCCTGGGCGCGACGTCCATTTTCGGATCGACGCCGACTTTCCTTAGATCGGTGATCGTCTTTTGTCCGGCGGCGTTGTTGAAGAAGTCGTGGACGGATTCGGCGATGACGGGGCCGATCTCGTTCACCTCGCTGAGCTGCTCCTGAGTTGCCGCCGCTATCGCGTCCAAGCTGCCGAAATGCGACGCGATGACGTATGCGACGCGGCTGCCGACGTGACGGATCCCCAGGCCCGCGAGGAGACGATCGAGGCCCTGCTTGCGGCTGGCGTCGATGTTGGCGATGACCTTCGCGGCGACTTTTTCGCCGACTGTTCGCTTCACGGTCTTGCCGCCCTGCTCGACCTCCGAGCCGAGCGTCGCGATGTCGGTTTCTTTCAGTCGATAGAGGTCCGCGAAGGTTTTGACGAGTCCGCGCTCGACGAGCTGATCGACCAGCACGTCGCCCAGACCTTCGATGTCCATCTGACTGCGGTGGCAGAACCAGCGCAATCGCTCCTTGAGTTGAGCCGGACACGATGGATTGACGCAGCGGATGTAGGGCGTGTCGGCTTCCTTCTCGACCTTCGCTCCGCAGCTCGGGCATTTGGTCGGCGGTTCGATTGGCTTGGCGCCCTCCGGCCGCTTTTCGGGCATCGCTTCCACGACGTACGGGATCACTTCGCCGGCGCGCTCGATGATGACCGTGTCGCCGATGTGCAGGTCCAGCCGGCGGATCTGGTCGATGTTGTGCAGCGTGACGTTCGAGACCGTCACGCCGCCGATGAAGACGGGCTCGAGTTTTCCCACCGGCGTCAGGTTGCCGCCCTTGCCGACCTGCCAATCGACGTCCTTCAGCTCGGTCGGCTGCTGCTCGGTCTCGTACTTGTAGGCGATCACCCAGCGCGGCGCTTTGCTCGTCGCCCCTAAACGGTCGCGCTGCGCGAAGGCGTCGACCTTCATGACCATGCCGTCGGTCATGTACGGCAGCTTCTTACGCGTCTGCTCGAATTCGTGGATGCACTTGATCGCCTCGTCCACGTTCTCGACGTGCCAGACTTCTTTCGGCAGCGGAAGTCCCCACGCGCGAAGGAGCCGGGTCCATTCCCAGTAGCTCTCGGCGGGCATCGGCTCGACCTGGCCGTTGCCATGCGCGAGGAAGCGCAGACGCCGCTTGGCGACGATCCTGGGATCGAGCCGGCGGAGCGTGCCGGCGGTGAGATTCCGCGGGTTCGCGTAAGGCTCCTCGCCCTCCTCGGCCAGCTCCTTGTTGACGCGCTGGAAATCGTCGTTGTCCATGTAGACTTCGCCGCGGACTTCGACGACGCGCGGGATGGGCGCAGGGGCGACGCCTGCGTCGCCTTTTTTCGGCGGAGAGGCCGACGCCGGCGCCGCTGCTGCAAGCGCGAGCGGGATCGACTTGATCGTGCGGGCGTTGACGGTGATGTCGTCGCCCACGTTGCCGCGCCCGCGGGTGGCGGCGAGGACAAGATGGCCGTTTTCATAACGCAGGCTCACGCTCGCGCCGTCGATCTTGGGCTCGAGCACATAAGACGGCTGAGCGCCGCCGAGCGCTTTGCGCACGCGCTCGTCGAAGGCGCGGACTTCATCTTGGCTGTACGTGTTGTCGATGCTCATCATCGGGACGGCGTGGCGGACGGGCTTGAGCTCCGTCTGCACTTCGCCGCCGACGCGTTTCGTCGGCGAATCGGGCGTGATGAGATCGGGATTCTCGCGTTCGAGGTCGATCAGCTCCTGCATCAGCTTGTCATACGCGCGATCGCTGATCTGCGGCCGCGCTTCGACGTGATACAGATGGTTGTGACGGTTGAGCTGATCGCGCAGGTCTTTGATCCTTTTCGCGACGGCGGACGATGCGGGCATGCGGTCCATTTTAATCGGGTCGTCGGAAGTTGTCGCACGCCGCTCTTGCAGGGGTGACGCTCGTGTCGCCCGCTTCTACCGCGACGGAGGGCGACACAAGTGTCGCCGCGACGATGAGCAGTGCGTCGCTCGCGCGGCCCGGGCCGTCCACTTGCTTCGGTCCGGCGGGCCCGTCCTATACGCGGCGACTAGCTTTTGCTAACGTGACCCGCGCGATGGCAGATGAGATGGCGACCCTCTCCCCCGCCGCCAATGAACAGGCATTGGTCGACTTCCTGCGCGAGCGGGACGTCGAGTGTCCGCTGTGCGGCTACAACCTGCGGCAGTTGCAGTCGGCGCGATGCCCGGAGTGCGGGCGTGAATTGGAGCTGCGCGTCGGCCTGACCGAGCCGCGGCAAGGGGCGTGGCTGACGGCGCAGATCGCGATGGCCGGCGCGGGCGGCATCGGGCTGATCGCCCTGCTGAGCTGCATCCTGAACGGCTGGCCGAACGCGCGGCGGTTTCAGTGGGTGATGAACGTTCAGTTCGCGTACTACCTGGCGGGAATTCCCGTGGCGGCGGCGCTGCTGTGGCAGCGGCGGCGATACCTGCGGATGCCGCGCGAGTGGCAATGGGCAGCCGCCTGGCTCGCGGCGATCGCGACGTTCGCCAGCATCGTCGCGTTCGTCCTTACCGGTTGAGGACGTGCTCATCGCGCAGCGCGGCGCGGGCCTGCGCGATCGGATCGGAATCGAGGCGGATGAGGCAGGCGCGCCAGCCGCGTTTTGCGGCGGCGGCGACGTTTTCTTCCAAATCGTCGAAGAAGAGGATTTGATCGCCGCGGAAGCCGGTCGTGCGCTCGACATGTTCGAAGATCGCGTCGGTCGGCTTGACCGCGCCGACGAGTTGGCTGGCAAACCGCCACGTCAGCCGGTCGAGCGGGAAGTGGGCCGGATGCGCGCGGTCGCACATCTGGTTCCAGTGCCCGTGGCTGGTGTTCGAGAGACACGCCGTCTTCACGCCCGTGGCGTTGAGTTCATCGATCAACTCGATCGCGCCGGGATACGGCTCGAGCAAAAACGCATCGTATGCGCGGATCACTTCTTTTGGCGTGATCTTCCGATGCGGCGCGACCCGGCGGGCGAACTCCTCCAGATCGATCTTGCCGGTGTCGAGCAGCACGACCGCCTCGTGATCGCGCGCGGTTGCCTCGCCGTCGAACGGGCCGAGATCATCGGCCCGGCAGATGCCCGCGCGCTCGCACGCCTCGCGGTAGTTGTTGCAGATGCGGACGAGCACCCGGCCGAGGTCGAAGATGACCAGGTCAATTTGCAATTTGCGATTTGCAATTTGCGATTGAGCGTCCATCGTGCACAGCTCCTGCCTTCAATCGCAAATCGCAAATTCCCGTTCACTCCGGCGAGCCCTTGGCCATGTCGTAGACCCAGCCCTGGTTCGCCGGCGTCCAGTCGAGCAGCTCGTCTTGCTTGAAGAACAGCGCGAGCTCGCGCGTGGCGGATTCGGGGGAATCGGAGCCGTGAATGAGATTGAAGGAGTTGGAGACGCCCAGGTCGCCGCGGATCGTGCCGGGTTCGGCTTTCGACCCGAACGTCGCGCCCATCATCTTGCGACTGATCGCGATCGCGTCCTTGCCCGCCAGCGCCAGCACGATCACCGGCGAGCTGGTCATGAACTTAACGAGCCCGGGATAGAACGGCTTGCCGCGGTGCGGCTCATAGTGGGTCTCGGCGAGCGATTGCGGGATCTTCATCAGTTTCGCGCCGACGATTTGCAGGCCCTTCTTTTCGAAGCGCGAGACGATCTCGCCGCACAGGCCGCGCTGGACGGCGTCGGGTTTGAGGATGATGAGGGTGCGTTCCATATGAATGTCTCTCCGGTGTTTTTGGTGCGGGAGGATATAACCGGGCGCGCGGGGTGGGAAAAGACCCGCGCCGCGGAGCGGCGGCTTCAGACTGCGCGTTTCGCGTGTCAGTGCGCCAGCGGGGACATGCGTGCGCCCGCGCCACCGGCGCCCTGCGCGACGTCGACCACCTTGCTCTGGATCGCCTGGTTCACCTTGCGCAGGAGATCGATGAACTCGACCTGCGCCATGTTCAGCGCTTTGACCTTGATGTTCGACACGATCCGCGCCTGCAGGCTCTCGAGCTGCTGACGCTGCGCATCGGTAATGCCCATGCCGGTGGCTTCCTGGCGGGCGAGGGTTTCGAGCTGGCGCTCGAACTCGGCCATCGCGCGGCCGGCATCCGGGTCATCGGCGACCGCCTTCTGCGCCTGCTTGTACTTCTCGACCGCCGGGTGCTGGCTGACGAGCTGGCCGAGCTTGTCGGCCTCGGCGAGGATCTGATTCGTGTCTGCGGGCATCGTTGCGTTCCTTCCTTCGCTGATCCGCTAGTATAGGACTGACGCGAGAGCCGGCAAACACATGAACCGCTACCACCGCCAGATCCTGCTTGCCCAAATCAGCGAAGAGGGTCAGCGAAAACTCGCCTCTTCGTTGGTGTTGCTGGTCGGCTGCGGCGCGCTGGGAACCGTGATCGTCGAGCAGCTCGTCCGCGCCGGCGTCGGAACGATCCGGCTGTGCGACCGCGACGTGGTTGAGGAAACCAACCTTCAGCGGCAGACGCTCTTCACCGAGCGTGACGCGCTCAAAGGCGTGCCGAAAGCCATCGCGGCGGCGAGCCGGCTTGGAGCGATCAACTCGCAAGTCCGGATCGAACCTCATGTCGCCGACGTTTATAGCGGAAGCATCGAACCGCTGGTCGGCGGTGACGGGCGTGTCAATCTGATCATCGACGGCACCGACAACGTCGAGACGCGCTACCTGCTGAACGACGCGGCGGTGAAGTTCGATGTGCCGTGGGTGTACGGCGCGTGCGTGGGAACGACCGGTCGCGCGATGGGGATCGTCCCGGGCAAAACGCCGTGCCTCCGCTGTCTGTTCCCCGAGCCTCCCGGCCCCGGCGAGCTGCAAACCTGCGATACCGCCGGCGTGCTCGCGGCGGCGGCGGGGATCGCGGCATCGCTGGAAGTCGTCGAGGCGATGAAGATCCTTCTCGGCGACGCGGAAGCCGGCAAAACGCTCGTCACCTTCAACCTCTGGCCGACGCATTTTCGGGCAATTTCGACTCACGGTTCACGTCGCGACGATTGCCCCACCTGCGGTCTGCGCCGATTCGAGTTTCTCGATGCGCGATCGAGCGCCACATCCCTCTGCGGCCGCAAGACGGTGCAGATCCGCCCCGCCGACGACGAGGCGACGATCGATCTCGCGGCGGCGGCGAAGCGGTTAAGCGCGGTCGGCTCGATCGAGCAGTCGCCGCACTTGCTGCGATTCAAACCGAACGCCAGCGATATCTCGCTCACGCTCTTTGCCGACGGCCGCGCGCTGGTTCACGGCACATCTGATCTCGCCGTCGCGCGATCGACGTATGCGAAGTTCGTGGGCCACTGATGAGATGGCGAGGCTCCTGCCGAGCCGCGTGTGCCTGCGACAGCACAGCTCGGCTCGGCGGGAGCCTCGCCCGCCCCGCTCATTCCTTCAATCCGGTCATCGCCATGCCCTGAATGATGTGCCGGCTGAAGAAGATGAAGACGATGAGGATCGGCGTCGTGCAGATGACCGACGCCGCGAGCGTCAGGCCGTACTCGTTGGCGTAGGAGGATTGGAAGATCGCCACGCCGACCGGCAGCGTGTACTTCTCCACCGAATCGAGGAAGACCAGCGGCGCGAGGAACTCATTCCACGTGCCGATGAAGGTGAAGATCGCCAGCGTCGCCAGCGCGGGCTTCGAAAGCGGGAGCATGACGTTCCACCAGATGCGCAGGCGGGATGCGCCGTCGATCATCGCGGCTTCTTCCAGCTCGCGCGGGATCGCCTTGAAGAACTGGTGCAGCAGGAAGACGCCGAACGCGCCGGCGCCGACGGGGACGATCAGCGACAGCGGCGAATCGATCCAGCCGAGCTTGTTGAGGATCAGATACACCGGCACGAGCAGGATCTGCCCCGGCACCATCAGCGTCGCGATGATCAGCGCGAACACGTATCGCTTGCCCGGCAGATTCAGCCGAGCGAGCGCATACGCGGCGAGGGAATCCACCGTCAGCACAAGCAACGTCGCGGAGGTCGAGATCAGCACGCTGTTGGCGATCCAGCGGAAGATCGGGATCTCTTCGGGCGAATCGAAAATGTGCCCGAAATTATCGCGGACGCCCTGGCGCGGATGTTTCGGAAGGACCGATTCGAATTTCACGATCTCCGCATCGGGCTTGAGCGATTCGAGATAGATCAGCGCGACGGGCAGCAGGAAGAGCACCGCCGCGATCGCGACGAGCATCTCGACGCCCCATCTCATGTACCACGGTTCACGCATGGTTCATCAAACCTGTCGCTCGGGAGCATTGTCATGCTGAGGTACTCCGAAGCATCTGGGTTGGTCGGAGCCAGATCCTTCGGAGTACCTCAGGATGCGTGTCCGCAGGGGTTGCGCGTGGACGACATCGATCACTTCTCCTTCATCAAGCGGAACTGCACGATCGAAAATGCCGAGATCAGCGCGAAGAGGATCCAGCTCATCGCCGCGCCGTAGCCGAGACGGTAATTGAGGAACGACGAGACGTAGATGTACTGCACGAGCACGAAGGTCGATCGTTCCGGCCCGCCGGCGGTCATCATGAAGGGCTGGCCGAAGACCTGGAACGCGCCGATGACGTTGAGCACGACCACGAACAGCAGCACCGGCTTGAGCATCGGCAGCGTGATGTGCAGCACCCGCTTCCATCCGGTCGCGCCGTCGAGGGCGGCGGCCTCGTAGTAGACGTCGGGGATCTGCTTGATGCCGGCGAGCAGGATCACGACCGGCCCGCCGATCGTCCACCAGAGCGTCATCAGCACGATCGACTTCATCGCCAGCCGCGTGTCCGTCAGCCAGGGAATGTGCGCGATGCCGAAGCGCTCGAGGTACGCATTAAACAAGCCAAAATCCGTCGAGAGCATCCACCGCCACAGCAGGCCGGCGACGGAGATGGTGATCATCGTCGGCAGGAACACGAGGAGTCGATAGATGTGCTGCCGGCGTGGCGAAGAGGCGCTGATCCCGAGTGCGAGGGCGAGCGCGATCAGCACCGTCAGCGGCGAGGTCAGGACGACGAATCGCGCCGTCGCCCACAATGCCTTCCAGAAGTAGGGATCGCCAAACGCTTCGCGATAGTTGTCGAACCCGATGAACTTCGGCGGCTCGGGGCTGAGTAGCTCGTAGCGCATCACGCTGAGCCACAGGCCGAACGCCAGCGGCAGCAGCAGGAAGACGGCAAAGAGCACGAGGTACGGAAGCAAAAATGCGTAGCCGCTGAAGTCGCGCAGGCGGAGGCGATGCGTCATCGCGCCTCCGCGTGCTGCTGAGATGAACCGCCCCGCTGATACCGCGCAATCACCTGTTGCACCTTCACGTCCGCGCCGGCCAGCGCCTGCTGCGCCGATTGCGTGCCGCGCAGCGCAAGCTCGATCGCCTCGTCGAACTCGGTCAGGTATTCGAAAACGAACTCCGTCGGCGGGCAGTAGGTGATGTACGGGATCTGCCTGGAGAACTCGTACTGCGCCTTCATCGCGCGAAAGCGATCGCTGTCACGAAGATGTTTGCGCACCGGAACCTGGCCGCCTTCGGCCCAGTCGAGGCTGTTGTCGGAGAGGAACTTGATCAGGCGCTTCGCCGCGTCGAGCTCCTTACCTGAGAGATCCTTTCGAATGCAGAGGCTGTGCGAATCCGCCCATGCCGCTTGCCTGTCGCCAAGCAGCGGCAGCGGCGCGGCGGCCCAATCCAGATCGGTGTCGCGGCGGAGGTCCGGCATCATGAAGATGCCCTGGAAGACCATGCCGACGCGGCCCTGCCGAAAGCCCATCCATCCCTGCGGTCCCTGTGGCTGCGTCGTCAGACCGTCGCGCACGAGCGATGCCATAAAATCGAGGGCCGCGACGTTGCGCGGATCGGCGAAGGTCGCGCGCGTCAGTGACGGATCGAAAAGCTTCCCGCCGAACTGGCGCATCACGCTGTAGACCTCGTTGCGGTCCCAGGTGAAGACGTATCCCCATGTCTGCGGCGACGCGGCGGTCCGATCGTGCTTGAGCCGCCGGACGGCGTCGAGAAACTCCGCGCGATTGGTCGGGGGGCGCGCTTCACCTTTCTCGTCAACAATCCCCGCCGCGCGAAAAAGAGCGCGGTTGTAGAACATCCCTTCAGGATGCACGTCGAGCGGGATCGCCCAATGATGCCCGCCCTGCTCGAGCGCGGCGAGCACGTTCGCATCAACATCGTCCGGATCGATCTGGTCTGGATTCTTGCCCAGCAGATCGTCCGCCGGCCGGACGAACCCGCCGGCGATGAAGCGTTGCAGCGCCGATCGGTGGCTGGCGAAGACCTCGGGCGCGCGTCCGCCTAGCCCGGCGACGAACAGCTTGTTGTAATACGTCGCCCACTCCATGCGCTGCATGACGACGTTGACGTCCGGGTTGTCGCGATTGAATCGCTTGATCAGCGCGAGCATCGTCCGCCCGTCCGGACCAGTGAAGCCGTTCCAGAAGCGGATGGTCGTGACGTCGCTCGCGCCGGTGACGCGGTCGCAGCTCGATGTGAAGCCCGTGAAGACGCACGCGATCAGGCAGATTGCCACCTTCGCACGTGCGCATGTGAGCGGGGTGTCATCCCGAGATACTCCGAGGGATCTCGCGGTCGAGCGGCTCTCGTCAGCCGAGATCCTTCGGAGTACCTCGGGATGACAATTCGGCGGTGAGCTGATCATGCGCACACGATCTTCTTCAGGCAGCGCGGGAGCCACTCGCGTGTAGAACATGGCGTGACCACGTGTGCCGCAGCTCCCATGCGAAGAGTTGTACCCCGCCGGCTTCTTACATTCATCGTCGTCGCGCTGTTGTCGGCGACATCGATCGATCGCGCCGCTCCACCCGCGGTCGATACCTACTGCAACCCGATCGACGTGCTGCTCGCCGATCCGTTCATCTTCCACGAAGGCGACACTTACTATCTGTACGGCACCGCCGCGGGGGATGGTTTGCTCGTCTGGACCTCGAAGAACCTCGTGGACTGGCAGCTTCGCGGTTACGCATTTCAGCGATCGCGGCAAACATGGTCGCGGCACTCGTTCTGGGCGCCGGAACTCTTCGCCCACAAGGGCAAGTACTACCTTCACTTCACCGCCGTCGGCCGCGACAGCTCCCGGCGGATCGTGCTGGCCGAGGCGGATTCGCCGCTCGGGCCGTTCCGTGAAGCCAAGGCGCCGTGGTTTGATCCCGGGCAATCCGTGATCGACAGCGACGTCTTTCGCGACGACGACGGCGCGCTCTATCTCTACAGCGTCTACATCGACACGCCGGCCGTACGCCACTTCGAGCTGAACGTCCGCCGGCTCGATGATCAGCTCAACGTCGTCGGCGAACCGGCGCTGTGCATCCAGCCGAGCGAGAAGTGGGAAGGCGGCTGGGTCAACGAAGGCCCGTTCGTGATGAAGCACGACGGCGTCTACGTGCTGACCTACAGCGGCGTCGGTTACAAGAGCGCGGATTACAGCGTCGGCATCGCCTGGGCGAAATCGC
>JAICTV010000100.1 GCA_025936175.1 Phycisphaerae bacterium | reverse complement strand
GGGGCGGGAGAAGGAAACTGGGGGCGCTGGTGCCTTCTCCCGCCCCCGCATTCGCGCTCCTTCGCCGCGCAACGGATTCGCTGCGCAATCCGAGGGAAGGCGGCGAGGGAAGACACCAGCGCCCCCAGTTTTCTCCCCTCGCCGCCTCCCCTCGGACTCCTCTCCACCACTCCTCACTTCCTTCCCCTATCTAGCCCCCCGGACTACGCTGAAAGGCACGCTTGTCCGCAGTTCTTCGAGCATCTTCACCAGCGTTCGACGTCGACGCGTTTCTCGCCGGCTGCGCCTGGAAACCCAGTCGAGTCTTCCGACGCGGCGACGCCGCGCAGTCTCGGCCCAAGCGCGGTCGTACGGTTTCCGAATCGACGGGATTCAACCTCGCCGTCAGCGAAGCCGGCTTCGACGATTTCGCGGGTCAGGTGCGCGATGCGGCGGCGTTTCTCAGAAGCAATCGCGCGACGGTGGAAAAACTCGTCAAGCAAGTGGGCAGCGGCAACGTCGTGCTGGACTTCGGCATTCGACTGCGCGACACCTTCACGCGGTGCGATACGCTTCCGCCCGATCTCTTGAAGGCGGCGGGCGATTGCGGCATCGCCGTGCGAATCTCCCGTTATCCGATCAGCGATGAGCCATCGGAGGTGTGAAGCCGCTTCGGCTCAATGCCGGTCGAGTTCCGCCCACACGCCGCTCTTTGGCGCGACCTTTTCATTCAGCAGCGAATCATCGTGCTCCGGGCCGAAGTCGTCGTAGGTGATCTTGTCCCAGTCGGCGTTGTGGAAGTCGGAGAGGTTGACCCAGTGGGCCGAGCCGTCGCCGTAGCCGGCGTTGACGCCGCTCTTGTGGCGGTTCTTCACGTAGGTCGGGCCGATGAGCAGATCGGCGGTGATCGCCAGGGTCTTCATCTTCGACAGTCGCGGCATCGGATCGGGCCACGAACCGTCCTGGCCCCACGACCAGCCGGGACGCGTGCCGTAGGACATGCGGCTGTGATGCGCGAGCGCCGACGGAATGGTGACGAACGGCCAGGGGTTTTCCGTCGTCGCGAACTGCCACTGCGGGTCGACCTCGGACGGACAGAAGTATGTCCTGGGCGCGTCGAGCAAGTGCGCATCGCGCAAGACGCCGAGGTGCGTGACGAACGCCTTGGTGGTGTTGGCGAAGTTCAGCGTGTAGTCCCACTGGTACTCATCGGAGATGTGCCCGAGCGGGATGTGATCGTGGAACGCATTCGCATACAGGTTGAACGCCTGCCCGAGCTGGCGGAGATTCGACAAGCACGCCGAGCGGTTGGCGGATTCGCGGGCGCGACTGAGCGTCGGGAGGAGGATGCCGATCAGGATCGCGATGATGCCGATGACGACCAGCAGCTCGATGAGCGTGAAGGCGCGTGCAGGACGACTGTTGCGTTGATTCGACATGGGCCGCCCGCGGACAGGCGATCATCATACCGGACGTCAGCAGCGAGCGGCAGGTGCGGCCGGGCGCCGGCGGACGCGGGCGGGCGGGCGCGGGGCCGGACTAGTCTTGCAGCTCGACCAGGAGAATCGCGCTCTGGCTGATGTAGACGCTCTTGCCGGCGGCGTCGTTGTTGGCGATCACCAGCCAGGGGTCGGTCACCTGCGTGACCTTGCCGATGAGCGAGAGGCGCTGGGCCCAGGCGTCGCTGGTGGAGAGCGGCGTGTTGCCGGCCATGCCCATCGCGTCGCGGCGGAGCTGCACGCGAACCGTGTGGCCGACGAGCGATTGCGAGAGGCGCATCGTCCCAATGTCGCGGACGGTGAGGTCGACGGCGCGGTGGTCGGCCCCCCCTCCGCCGACGTCGCCGACCTGCTGCATCTTCTTCTTGTTCCCGCCGCAGCCGACGGTGACGAGGACGAACAGAGAGGCGATCGCAAACGAAAGATGGCACGCGCGCCTCGCCCGTGCGCTTGCGGCTATAGCCGCGGTATCACGGGCGAGGCGCCCGTGCCACGATCGGGAGAGCGTCTTCATGCCGCCACCCGCCCTACCGCCGCGACGACTTTCTTCGCCGCATCGGTCAGGTCGCTCGCCGTCTGCAGCGTCGGGAGTTCCGATTTCGCGCCGGATAAAATCTCGCGGGCCTTCTCGACGTTCGTCCCTTCCAATCGAACGACCACCGGCACCTTGAAGCCGATCTGCCGGCCGGCTTTCACGAGCGCGTCGGCGATCACGTCGCACTTGGCGATGCCGCCGAAGATGTTCACCAGGATCCCCTTCACCTTCGGATCGGACAGGATGATGTTGAACGCCTCCACGGCGCCCTCCGGCGTCACCGAGCCGCCGACGTCGAGGAAGTTCGCCGGCTCGGCGCCGTGCAGCTTGATGATGTCCATCGTCGCCATCGCCAGCCCCGCGCCGTTGACCAGGCAGCCGATGTTGCCGTCGAGGGCGATGTAGTTGAGCGACGCCTTCTTCGCCCGCACATCCAGCGGTTTTTCCTGCGTCTCGTCTTCCATCGCCACCAGATCGTTGTGGCGGAAGAGCGCGTTGTCGTCGAAGTTGAACTTGGCGTCGATCGCCAGCAGCTTGCCGTCCTTGGTGATCACCAGCGGGTTGATCTCCGCCAGCGAGGCGTCCGTCTTGATGAAGACTTTACTCACATCCATCATCAGCTTGGCGGCCTGGTTGGCCATCTTGTCCTTGAAGCCGAGCTTGAACGCGAGCTCGCGCGCCTGGTACCCCTGCAGGCCGAGCAGCGGGTGCAGCGGCTCCTTGATCACTTTCTCCGGCGACTTCTTCGCGACCTCTTCGATCTCCACGCCGCCCTCGGCCGACGCGATCATCGTCACCGTGTTGCGCGTGCGATCGACGGTGATGCCGAGATAAAATTCCTGGGCGATGTCCACGCCGGGCGCGACGATCAGCACGGAAACGGGCACGCCTTCCGGCCCGGTCTGGTAGCTGGTCATGCGGTGCGTCAGCATGAACTTCGCAGCCTCGCGCGCCTCATCGGCGGACTTCACGAGCTTGACGAAGCCGGCCTTGCCGCGTCCGCCGGCGTACACCTGCGCCTTCACGACGCACATCGGCTGGCTGAACTTCTTGAACGCCTCCGCCGCCTCGTCCGGCGTGCGCACGACCTCCGCGGATGGAACGGGAATGCCGGCATCGGCGAGAAGCTGGCGGGCCTGGTACTCGTGGATCTTCATGACACGTGAGTCTAGCCATGATGCAGCGCCCGCTCAATCGAATCGACCTGCTGCCGAGCCTTGCTCCCACAGCGGGATCACCGCATAATGGCAGCTCGGCGGATGCGGATCATCGCGCGTAAGACGCTTCGGACGTTCTGGGAAAGGCCCGGCCGCCGTGACGCCGAAGGGCCGCTCAAGGCCTGGTTCCGCGAAGTGAATCGCGCGGACTGGCGGGGCTCCGCCGACGTGAAGGCGGCGTTCCGCAGCGCGAGCATCGTTGGAGACAGTCGCGTCGTGTTCAACATCGCGGGCAATAAGTACAGGCTCGTCGCGCGTGTGAATTATCCCTATCGCGTGGTGTACATCCGCTTCGTTGGCACGCACCGCGAATACGATCAGATCGACGTGAACGACGTGTGACGGGCCATGACGATCAAACCGATCAAGTCTGAGCGGGATTATCGCCGCACGATCAAGAACATCGAGCGGCTGATGGGTGCGCGCGCGAACACTCCTGACGGCGACCGCCTCGATGTGCTCGTCACGCTCGCCGAGGCGTGGGAACGCAAACATCACGCGATCGCCGCCCCCGATCCCGTGGACGCGATCCAGTTCGCGATCGAGCAGCGCGGCCTGACGCGACGCGACCTCGAGCCGCTCATCGGGAGCCGCGCCCGCGTCGCGGAGGTGCTCAATCGCAAGCGCACGCTGACGCTGCCGATGATCCGCCGCCTGCACGCGGCGCTGGGAATTCCCGCAGAATCGCTCATCCGCGAAACGAGCCCGAGCCGGGCGGCGTGAGGGGCGATGGTGAGAATGGCGTTCACTTAGCGCCTCCTTTGGTCGTAAGCCGCAGCCGGGCGCGGAGTTGGTGACGCGGGCGTTTCATCCGCGGGAATGAGACGTAGTCCTTCACGCACCGCGGCTCGTAGCGGCCGGGTCGCCGCGGGTTGATCACCAGGTTCGTCAGCGGCTCGTCCGCCGCCGCGGTGCGGAGCCACCGCAGCGCGTCGGTGAAGCTCACCCGGTCCGGCGTCGTCCCCTGCCGCGCCGCCGCCCGCAGCATCACCGCGCGGACCAGGTTGTAGACCAGCGCGTAGATCGCCACCTCCTTCCTCACGCCCGCCTCGGTGCGGCACTTGAGCCGCCGCATCCCCAGCACCGTCTTGAGCTCGCGCCAGTGCGTCTCGACGCGCCAGCGGATGCCGTACAACTCGGCGAGCGCCTCCCTCGGGTACTTCTCCTCGTCCAGCAGCGTCGTCACCACGATCACTTCGCGCGTGCGGTGGCCGCGCTCGCTCACGCGGTAGCGCACCTCGCGCACCAGCAACTCCGCCGGCAGCGCCACGAACTGCGCGACCGTCATCCAGCCGGGGCCGTCCTGGTCGCCGGGGCGGATCCAGCTCACCAGCTGATCATGCCTGCCGAGCCGCCGCACGAACTTCGACCGCGGCCTTCCCTTTTGTGCGTAGCGGCTCCGCACGCCGCGCGTGCGGTCGTAATGCTTGCGGTGCGGGCGGAAGCTGACGATCTGCCCCTGGTGCAGCCGGAACAGCGCCGCCACGCCGCGCGCCGACAGCAGGGCCAGATGGGCGTAGGAGCAGAAGCCGCGGTCGCCCACCAGCAGATCGCCTTCCTCGAGCAGCGGGTGCAGCAGCCACACGCGGCTCTTCTCGTGCACCAGCAGCGGGAACGTCAGCGTCTTGACCAGCAGCCCGGTCACGGCGTCGAACAGCCCCAGCACCTTGGGGACCGGGAACCCACAGCCGACGGTCTGCGCGTGCGGCTGGCCGAAGGCCCGGCGCAGCGGCGGCTCGTCCGGGGCGATCGTGCCGGTGGCGTCGGTCAGCCAGGTGCGGCGGCCGCGCCAGCGCGTCATCTCGTCATCGTCGTCGCCCGCCTCCTCGCCCAGGGACCGGCGCAGCGCCGCGGCGCTGTGCTCGACCAGCCGTTCCAGCACGCCCGGCGGCAGCCGCATCCGCGCGCGGCAGTAGGCGGCGGCGTTCAGCGGGACGCGCGACAGGTGCCGCAGGTGGCGGATGGCGGTGTTGCCGAAGAGCACCTGCAGAACGAAGAGGTGGATCGTCGCGACCGGATCGAGCTTGCGCTTCCGCCAGCGGTGGCCGGCGTCGCGGCAGGCGCGTTCGATCGTCCGCTCGTCGAGGTGCGGCGCCAGGTCCTGCTTGATCCGCCCCAGAGCGCGCGCGACACTGGCCGCCATCCGTGGCCTCCTGTCGGTGTGGGTTGACGTGAGACATCAACCATCATCGCAGGAGGCCGCTGTCCGCGCGAGTCGGCCTAACGCGCGCCACGGCGCGGAGTTACAGCGCTTCGCTTAAGTGAATGGCATTCGGGCGATGGTGATCCGCGCCTTCCAAACCGGAGACGAAGCCGCGGTGATCGCGCTCTGGCGGCGGTGCGACCTTGTGCGGCCGCAGAACGATCCGCACAAGGACATCGCGCGGAAGATGAAGGTGCAGCCGCACCTGTTCCTCGTCGGCGAAATCGACGGCCGCGTGATCGCCAGCGCGATGGCGGGATACGAGGGGCATCGCGGGTGGATCAATTATCTCGCAGTCGATCCGGAGCATCAGCGAAAGGGCTACGCGCGGCAGATCATGGCGGAGGCGGAGCGACTGCTGCGGCTGGAAGGGTGCCCGAAGATCAACCTCCAGGTGCGCAAGACGAACAACGCCGCGATGACTTTCTACCGCCGCATCGGCTTTGCCGAGGATGAAGTCGTCAGCATGGGGAAGCGGCTGGAGAAGGATTGACTTGCCTACAATGGCCCCCGGCACATGAGCGCGACCCCTTTACGTCCGGCGATCGTCCTCTCCTCCGGCGGGCTCGATAGCACGACGTGCCTGGCCGTCGCGCAAAGCGAGGCGTTTGCGCCGCTGTACTCGATGAGCTTCGACTACGGCCAGCGTCATCGCCACGAGCTGGCGGCGGCGGAGCGGATTGCGAAGCATTTCGATGTGGCGCAGCATCGGGTGATCACGATCGATCTCCGCCAGTTCGGCGGCAGCGCCCTGACGGCCGACATTGATGTGCCCAAGGATCGCAGCGAAGCCGCGATGGCGGGCGATATCCCGATCACCTACGTCCCGGCGCGGAACACGATTTTCCTCAGCTACGCGCTGGCGTGGGCGGAGGTGATCGACTGCGACGACGTCTTCATCGGAGTGAACGCGCTCGATTACAGCGGCTATCCCGACTGTCGGCCGGAGTTTGTCGAGAGTTTTCAGCAGATGGCGCGGCTGGGGACGACGCGCACCAACTTCAGTGTTCACGCGCCGCTGCTTCATCTCACCAAAGCGCAGATCATCCGCCGCGGCGTCGAGTTGGGCGTCGATTATTTGATGACGCACAGTTGTTACGACCCCGACGATCACGGTCGCGCATGCGGGCGGTGCGATAGTTGTATCTTGCGCAAGAAAGGCTTCGCCGAGGCGGGCGTGGCGGATCCGACGATCTACGTGGTCTCACCGCGCCCGTAGCAGCGACACTTGTGTCGCCCTCTGCCAGCAAAGAGGGCGAGACAAGTCTCGCCCTACAGGCGCGGGACGACGATCGGCGGTTTTCCTTCGCGCAGGACGCGCTCCATCTCGATGCCGTAGACGCGCGCCAGCAGTTCGGGATCGAGCACCTCCTCCGCTTTGCCGTCCGCGACAACGGTACCCCGATCGAGCAGGACGAGCCCGTCCGCGCTCGTCGCGGCGAGGTTCAAATCGTGCGATGCCATCAGCACGCCGACGTTTCGCTCCTTCGCCAGTTGCCGCAGCAGTGACATCAGCTCGACCTGATGCCGGAGGTCGAGGAAGGTGCTGGGCTCATCGAGGAGGATCGCGCGCGGCTCCTGCACGAGCGCGCGGCCGACGAAGATCATCTGCCGCTGCCCGCCGGAGATCTGGTCCATCGGGCGGTCGAGCAGGTCAACGATGTTCAGTCGCTCGGCGACGCCGAGCACGACTTCCGCATCGCGCGGCGACTCGATGCCGAAGAGGCGCCAGTAGGGCGCGCGGCCGAGACGGAGGACGTCGATGACGAGCTGGCCCGGCTCCCAGAGCGGGTTCTGAGAGAGGTACGCGACGTGCCGCGCAAGCTCCCGGCGGCGCCATTGATCCAGCGGCTTCTGTTCCCATTCGATCTTGCCGATGCCGCGGAGGACGCCGATCAGGTTGCGGATCAGCGTGCTCTTGCCGCTGCCGTTGGGGCCGATGAGCGCGACAACTTCGCCGGCGAAGAGCTTGAGCTTCACGTCGCGCAGCACCTCCCGCGTGCCATAGGAAAAGCCCAGGCCAAAGACGTCGAGGAGCGTGCTCATGACGATCGCCCCTCCGACAAGTCGATGCGCCGGCGTGACTGGAAGAGGAGCAGCAGGAAGAACGGGCCGCCGAGGAGGCTTGTCAGGACGCCGACGGGAAGGAGCGTTTGCGCCAACCCTTGTCCTGCGAGGCGTCGCGATGCCGCATCCGCGGAAGCGAGCAGCGCGGCGCCGAGCGCGGTCGCGACGGGCAGCAGCTTTCGTTGGTCCACGCCGACGAGCAGGCGCGCCAGGTGCGGGCAGATCAGGCCGATGAATCCGATCGGACCGCTGATCGCGACGGCGGAGGCGGTGACGAGCGATGCGATGATCAGCGCCAGCCAGCGGAGGCGCTGAATGCGCACGCCCAGCGCCTCCGCCTCGGCATCCTGCAAGGCGGCGGCGTTGAGTTGACCGCTGATCGCCAGCAGCGCGATCCAGCCGACGGCGATGATGATCGTCGCGACCAGCTTCTGCTCGATCGTCAACGACGTCTGGATGCCGCCGACGAGCAGCGTGAGTGCGCCGCCGGAGGAGGGCAGCGTGCCGACGAGACTGTAGACGAGCAGGAAGATCGAGCCGTTGAGCGCGTTGACGATCACGCCGACGAGCAGCAGCGTGACGGGCTCGAGCCGGCCGTTGCGACTCGAGAGAACGAGCACGCAGGCAACCGCGACGATCGCGCCGAGGAAGGCGAACGCCTGCTGGCTGGCCGCCTGTCCGCTCAGCGCCAGCGCGCCCGCGACGGCGGCGAAGGCGGGCAGTCGCCACAGGTACGCGAACAGGGCCGCCCCGCTGCTGATGCCGAGAAGATAGGGATCGGCCAGCGGATTGCGCAGGATCGCCTGATACGTCACCCCCGCCGCCGCCAGCGCGGCGCCGACGAGCGACGAGAGCAGAACGACTTCGCGCCGAAGCTGGAAGATCTCTCTGGTCGCCGGCCAGCCAACGCTGACGGAGCTGACCATCATGCACGCGGCGGCGACGACCGCCCACAGCGCGACGCTCGCGAGCACGGTCGCCAGCAATGCCGTCGGGCTCCAGCGTCTCACGGCACACCCGTGGAGAGCGCGGAATTCGGGCGCGAGGTCGAATGCCGCACTTCGGCGGTCGCGGTCGCAAACATCTCGGCCAGTTCCGCGACGTGCTGGCTCGGCTGGAGGACGAACGCCTGCGTGAAAATGTGCACGCGGCCGTTCTTCACCGCCTGGAGCTGTGGCAGGCCGTCCCAGGCGGCGCGTGCCGCGCCGCGCACCTGCGGCGACGCATCAGGAAGCAACTGAAAGATCACCTCCGGATCGAGATCAAGAAGCTGCTCGCGGTCGATCGACGGATACGGCGCCGACGGCGGTCGGATGACGTTCTCGCCGCCGGCGGATTCGAGGACGTCGTTGAGATAATTGTCGCGACCGACGACACCGTGTGCGGATTCGTCGACGACGATGAGCGCGCGCACCTTTCGCCCGGCGGATTTGGCGCGGACGGCGGCGAGACGGCCGTCGAGCGCGTTCTTTTCCGCGGCACCGCGGGCGGTATCTCCGATCGCATCGCCGAGTACCGTCATCGCGCGTTCGATGTCGTCCAGCCGCGTGATCGGGACGTTGATAAGCTTAATGTTCAGTCCCTTCGCCTTCTCGATCAGCCCCGCGGGCAGGCGATCCGCCGCGAACTGCGTCACCATCACGCCCGGCCGCAAGGACGCCAGCCGCTCCCAGTCGGTGGTGAGATAATCGCCGACGCGCGGCAGGTTCAGCGTCGTGTCGCGCATCGGATCGAAGTTACTCACGGCGACGAGGCGGTCGCCCGCGCCCATCCCGATCAAAATCTCCGTTGCCGCCGGCGAAAGCGATGCTACTGTGATGGGGCGAGTGGCAGGCGACGAAGCCGCGACGGTCGAAGCAGTGTTCGACGGCCGATCGCATCCGCCGCCGCAATGGGCAAGCAACAACGACAGAGTCAGCGCGTAGAAAAAGTGATCCCGCGGGCTTTGACCCATCGCGCGCGGATGGTAGATTTGCCGCGAAGGTCTTGTCAAACGCATCGGGCACTCGTCCAACTGAGACCGCACGGACGCGGAGGAACTTATGAGCGACGATCAGACCACGGCGACGACCCCCACTTCCCCCACGTTTCTCTCCCGCATCGGCCGCTGGTTCCGCAAGGACCAGGCGGCGAATGGTGAGGGTGGCCATGAGGTCATCGGCGACCCGGCGTCGCATTCCACGGCGATCGAGCGCACGACCTTCCTCCGCCCCTGGGCCAAGCGGGATGCGGCCATCCAGCACCTGCAGGACGGTTTCTCCACCCTCACGGATTTGATGACGACGATCCGCGACAGCCTGGAGAAGCAGAACGAGCGGCAGGACGAGCTGCTCGGCGCGC
Organism: Phycisphaerae bacterium; assembly: GCA_025936175.1. Lineage (GTDB taxonomy): Bacteria > Planctomycetota > Phycisphaerae > Tepidisphaerales > Tepidisphaeraceae > JAICTV01. The sequence continues at coordinate 7,440 of JAICTV010000100.1, read as the reverse complement.
TCTCGCAGCTTCCGCAGGTGCTGCAATCTTTGCCGGAGAACAGCCGCGCTCATAACGAGACGCTCCACGCCATCCGCCAGCAGATCGAAAGCCAGAGCGGGCAGCAGGAAAAGCTCTCGGCGATCCTGACGCACATCGGGCAGAGCACCAGCGAGCAGCGGCAGATGGTCGATGCGCTGCGCGGTCGGGTCGAAGACCTGCACAAGGCCGACACCACCATCGCCGACTATCTGAACAACGTGGGCAACTCGCTGAAGGACGTCAGCAGCAACACGCAGGCGAGCACCAAGGTGCTCGAGAGCATGCGCGACAACATCCAGCAGCGCGACGAGCGGCGCGAAGCGGAGATGCAGCGCCAGGGCGTGCGCTTCACCACCATGCTGGCGACGGCGATCTTCCTGTCGATCGCGGCGCTGATCGCGGTGTGCGTGATGGGGTACCTGATCCTCAGCCAGAACGGCGTGAAGATCGGGCACTGATTCGCGTCGCGGCGTCCGCTAATCAGATCTTTCGTTTCTCGTACAGCGCGATCGCTTCAGGAATGGCGTCGATGATCTCGCGCGCCAGGACGCTGCGTAGGCCGTGCTGCTCCCCGGCCACCTCACCCGCGAGACCGTGAATGCGCACCGCGGCGCAGGCGGCGTCGAACGGGTCCATCTTCTGACCCAGCAGGCAGCCGAGAATTCCACTCAGCACATCGCCGCTGCCGGCTTTGGAGAGGGCACTGTTGCCGGTGCCGTTGACATACACGCTGTCGCCGTCAGTGACGACGGTGCGATCGCCCTTGAGGACGACGATCTGCTTGAATGCCTCGGCCGCCGCGAGCGCATTGTCGATGCGCCCTTCATCGTCGCTCGGCGCCTTGCCGCGTTTGATCAGCTTGTTTAATCGCGTCATCTCGCCGGGATGCGGTGTGAGGACCGCGTGCGCCTTCATCTTCGGAAACGACTTCTGCTTCGAAAGCAGATTCAATCCGTCGGCGTCGATGACCATCGGCTTGTCGAGGCGGATCAGTTGGAGCAGGCGCTTTTTCGCGTCGGGCGATTGTCCAAGGCCGGGGCCGACGATGATCGCGTCGGCTTCCTCCGCGGTTTCCACGAGCTTGTCGGTTGCCAGACCGATCAACTCCGGCGTGATCGACAGCGCATACGGCAAAATTGATCGCGGGACAGCAATCTGCACGAGCCCCGAGCCCATCCGCAGCGCGGCGGTGCCCGCCAGGACGGGCGCGCCGATCATCCCGTCGTTCCCGCCGACGACCAGCACGCGCCCGAAAAGACCCTTGTGTCCGGACTTGGGTCGGGGCGGAAGAGGCGGGATGACGGTCGTGCGCGCCATCAGGTTCAAGTCATACCTCTGTTCAAGCCGGGCCGGAAGGCCCGGATGTGGTTTTGCGCACGCGAAGATCCGGGCCTTCCGGCGCGGCTTGAAGGCTCTCGTGAGTGTTGTTCAGGTCAATGCGCTGTACGTGATCGCGTCGAGATCGAGCGGCGCGGTTCGACCTGCGCGAAGCAGCACGTCCGCGAGTCCCGCGCTCATCGCGGCGTTGTCAGTGCAATATGGCATCGGGGGAAACAGCACCGGGAAGCGGAACTCCTTCAGCGCCGCGCGCAGCCCCCGGTTCGCGCTGACGCCCCCGCCGACGATGACGCTCCTGGAACGGGTCTTCCGCACCGCGCGATCGAGCTTCTTGACGATCACGTCCACGCACGCCGCCTGGAAGCCGGCGGCGATGTCGCGGCGGGATTGCTCATTCAGCTCGACGCCGCTCTTGTGATGCTTTCCCGGCACGCCGCGGACGTGGTAGAGGACCGACGTCTTCAGGCCGCTGAAGGAAAAGTCGAGCGATTCGCGGCCGAGAAGCGTCCGCGGAAAGTGAACGGCGTTCGGGTCGCCTTCGGCGGCAAGCTTGTCGATAATCGGCCCGCCGGGATAACCGAGCCCGAGGATCGCCGAGACCTTGTCATACGCTTCGCCGACGGCATCGTCGATCGTCCCGCCCAGACGATGGATGTCGGTCCAGTCGTTGACGCGATAGAGCGACGTGTGGCCGCCGGAGACGACCAATCCGACAGCCGGAAGCGGCGGCAGCTCGTTCTTCTCCAGCATCACGCTGTAAAGATGCGCCTGTACGTGATCGATGCCGATGAGCGGCTTGCCGAGCGACCATGCGAGGGTCTTCGCGGCGGTCACGCCAATCAGGAGCGAGCCGATCAAACCGGGACGATGCGCGACCGCGATGGCGTCGACGTTCGCAAGGGCGCGGCCGGCCTGACCGAGCGATTCGCGGATGACCGGCAGGATGTTCTCGATGTGCGCGCGGCTGGCGATCTCGGGGACGACGCCGCGGTACTTCGCGTGCAGCTCGACCTGCGACGCGACGACGTTGCTGCGGACGTCATAACCATCGACGACGACCGACGCGCCGGTCTCGTCACACGTTGATTCAATGCCGAGGATCGTCGCCATGGCTACGGCGCGGTCGTCGTCGCGGGAGCAGTCGATTTCGACGGCGCCGGCGCTGAAGACGACCCTTCGCCACCTGAAGACGCAGGCTGCGTCGCTTGCGTGGTCGCGGCGGGCTCCGTCGCGCTCTGCGTCGCTGCCGGCGGCTGCTTCACCGGCAGCGAGGGCATCGGCGTCGGGGGGAAGACGTCGGCCACCTGCCGATCGCCCACCAGCACCACCAGCGCCACCATCGTGTCGATCGCGCGCTGGAGCTGCGCGTCGGTCACCCCCGCCTGCGTCGTCGCCGGGCCCGAGGTCGGCCCGCGCGTCGTGCTCTTGGGCATCGGCTTCTTGAACAGCTCCTGCTCGTAGCGCATCTGCATCGCCACGCGCTCCTGGTCTTGACTCATCGGCACGACGATCTGCGGCTGAACGCCCCAGTCCGTCGCGTCCTTCTTGCGATGCACCAGTCGCCCGCTGGGCAGATAGTAATACGCGACGGTGAGTTTTAGTTCGCCGCCCTTGTTCTCCAGCGGGATCAGCTCCTGCACCGAGCCCTTGCCGTAGGTGCGCTGGCCGATGACGAGGGCGCGCTTGTTGTCCATCAGGCTGCCCGCGACGATCTCCGCGGCGCTGGCGGAGTGCTCGTTGACGAGCACGATCATCGGGAAGTACGGCAGCAGCGGGATGCCTTCGCGCGAGTGTACTTCCTCGGCGCGCTCGACATGCTCCGGCCGGTTGCGGCCGCGCGTGGAGACGATGACGCCTTCCTTCACGAACAGATCGACCACATCGATCGCCTGGTCCAGCCGCCCGCCCGGGTTGAAGCGAAGGTCGAGGATCAAGCCCTTCATCCCCTCGGCGAGCAGCTTGTCCGACAGCGCTTTGAGACTGTCGTACGTCTCGCTGGTGAACTGCGTGATGCGCAGGTACGCGATTTTCGGATCGTCGCAGACGTAGTAGTCCCACGTGTTGTCGGTCTTGCGCTGATACCCCTTGATCGTCGGGATGACGATGTCCTCGCGCGTCATCTTCAGCTCGGCCTCTTCGCCGCTGACGTGACGGACGGTGAGCCGAACTTCCGTGCCGATCTTTCCCTGGATCTTCTTCACGACGTCCGGCAGGCGGACGCCTTCGAGCGATTCGCCGTTGACTTTGAGGATGATGTCGCCCGCCTGCACGCCCGCCTTGAACGCGGGGCTGCCGTCGATCGGCGTGACGACCTCGATCGGCCCGCCTTCTTTTTGATCGAGCTGGATTCCCACGCCGCGGAAGGAGTTCTCGAGCATCCGGTCGAAATCTTCCTGCCTGGCGGGCGGGACGAACATGCTGAAGGGGTCGAGCTGGCCGAGCATCCCGTCGATCGCGCCTTCGCGCAGGTCGTCCTCCTTGACCGGGTCGACGTAGTTGTTCGCGACCTGGCGATGGATGTCCACCAGCGTGCGGACAAAGGTGTAATCGTCATCCCGCGTGGCCAGCGACCCGGGGATCTGCAAGGCGAGGATCGCGATCAGCGAGACGGCGACGATCCAGGCGGTCTTTTCACGGTTCATTCGAGGGGCTCCGGCGTCAGTGACGCGTCACCAGGCAAACGAGGCAAACCTTGCGGGCGGATTCTAGCCGCGGACCCGCGCCGACGCGACGGAGGGCACGAATCTGTCAGGAAAAACCCGCGCTGCGGAGATGGCCGGATGTCTATATTGATGGCCGGGTGATGTGGGCGAGGGAATTCATCGCGGGCATTGTGCTCTTGTCGATCGTCGCAACCGCCGCGGGCGCGCAGACGACGACAACGGAATCCTCATCGATCGGCGTGCGCACGTGTCTCGCCACCGCCGCCGATCTCTCGGCGGTCTATCCGACCAGCGCGTTCCCCGCCGGCACGCGGGAGATCTCCGCCGCCGTGACGCTCGGGAAGAATTCGCCGCTGACGAAGATCAGCTCGAAATGGATCGCGGTCGACGTCGGCGGCGCCGCGCCGCCGCTCCTGACGATCGCGTCAGCCGACACCGACGTGAACAAGGCTGATCGCGCGCGGCTTCGATATTCGCAGGCCAAGGCGATGCCGCCGGGCAGTTATCGTCTCGAGATCATCGCAAACGGCGCGCCGATCGCGTCCACCGATTTCAGAATCGAAGCCCCGGCTGCCGCCGCCGCGCAACCGGCGGCGGCGAAGATTGAAGATCTTCTTCCACTGAAAGTCGGGCACGTCTGGCGTTACGACTTCACGCAGGAATCGAGCGGCTCGCCGACGCTCCGCGCGCGCGTTACGCAAAGAGTCGCCTCCAACGATTACCGCGGCCCGAAGATCGAGACGCGCCGCGACAATAAGCTCGTCATGCAGGAATGGTGGCTGCTTGATGACAAAGGTTTATCTGCGACGCAACGACAGGTCGGCGACGACTCCGCGACGATCCTCGATCCGCCGCAACTGATCTGGCCCGCCGCTGGCGCCTCGACCTCGCCGCTCGCCTGGACCTGTCAACCCAAGCACGCCGCGATGGCGGACACCTGCCACATGTGGGGCCCGCTCCCGATCGACACGCCGATGGGCCAGCGGCAAGGCTGCGTCGTCCTCTGCGAGCAAAAGGGCGGGCAGTCGAAGATGACGACGGAGCGTCACTGGGTCCCCGGCATCGGCATGACGAGGGAGATCGTGGTCAACGCGATCAAAGACCAACTGCTGTCTCGGCAGGAGATGGAACTGATTGCGGTTGGGGAGGAGTGAAGCCGACAAACGGACATCGCCTCTGTCATCTCGAGCGGTACTCCGCGAGAGATCTCGGGGTCGAATGTTTCTCCTGCGCGGAGATCCCTCGGAGTACCTCGGGATGACAGTTCAGGAGACCCCTTCGAGAAACGCGCCAATCGCCTGGTTCACCTGCTCCGGCTGCTCCATCGGCGACAGGTGCCCGGCGCCGCGGATGACGACCAACTCCGATTTGGGAATCCCCGCTTTCATCGCCTCCGCCATCTTCGGCGGCGTGATGGCGTCCGCTTCGCCGACCAGGATCAACGTCGGCACCGCGATCGACGGCAAATTCGCCGTGTGATCCTTGCGATCCCGCATCGCCATCAGCGCATTGACGATCGTCGCCGGCGGAGAGGCCTCCATGATCGCGCGAAGCTCCTTCGCGACAGCCGGCCGGTGCCGCTCGGCATCAGGAGCGAGCATCTTGGGCATCATCTGCTCCGCCACCGGCGACGAGCCCTTGTCTTTGGCGAGCTGCGCCATCTTCCCCCGCGCCTCCTTCCCTTCGGGCGAATCGCCCTCCGCGCGCGTGTCGATCAGCATCAGGCCGCGCAGATCGGTGGGATATTTCTTGACGTACTCCAGCGCGACGTATCCGCCCATCGACAACCCGCCGAGCACACAAGGCAGCGCCGCGATCTCCGCCAGCAGCGCGTGCACGTCGTCCGCCAGCGACTCCATCGTGAACGCGTCTTGCGACTGCGATCTCCCAAACCCGCGCAGCTCCGGCGTGATCACGCGGTACTTGCTCGATAGATCCGCCCGCTGACTCGCCCAGATCCGCGCATCGAGCGGGAAGCCGTGCAGCAGAACGACCGGCAATCCCTTCCCCGCCTCTTCGTAAAAGAACGACGCGCCATTTGTGGTTCGTGCTGGCATGTGACCTCGCCGTTGAAGACGTGGATGGTAGATGGTGGATAGTGGATGGTGGAAGGCCGCATCTTCACTATCCACCATCTCCTATCCACCATCCACGTCTTTCTTCGCGCAAGCCCCGCGCGTTGAACCGCCTTCATCACCCCATACAATCCCGCGACAAGAACCCGTGGCTGATTTCCCCCTCGACCATCTCACGCTCACCGACTTCCTGGACGTGCAATCCCTCCAGGAGATCCAGGACTCCTTCGCCGCCGTCGCCAACGTCAAGGCGACGATCACCGATGCGCAGGGCCAGCTTCTCACGCAACCCACGCCCTCGGGCGAATTCCTCAAGCGCCAGCAGACCATCGCCGCCGCCGAAGGTTTTTCCAACGCCGAAGGCCCGAAGAAGGAAGGCCGCGAGTACGTCGCGCCGATCATCGTCGGCGGGCAGCGGCTCGGCACCATCCGCATGAAGACCACCAGGGGGGGCGCGGCGGCGGTGCAGTTCCTCTTCCTGCTGGCCAACGCGATCGCGCGGCTCTGCTACCAGGAGTACCAGCTCCGCCAGCGGGTCAGCGAGCTGACGGTCCTCTACAACGTCACGCAGATGCTCGCCGACACGCGCGACCTCGCGCAGGTGCTGCGGCGCACCGTGCAGCTCGTCAGCGACGTGATGGGCACCAGGGCCGCCTCCATCCGCCTGATCGACCAGGAGAACGACGAGCTGGTCATCAAGGCCGTCCACAACCTCTCGGACGAATACCTGAACAAAGGCCCCGTGCGCCTGAGCAAAGCCGAGATCGATCTGATCGCGCTCGGCGAAAAAGGCTTCGAGTACGTGCGCAACATGATCCGCGACCCGCGCGTGCAGTACCCGGAGGAATCCAAGCGCGAAGGCATCGTCTCGATGCTCTCGGCCGGCATGCGCTACAAGGGCCAGGCCGTCGGCGTCCTCCGCGTCTACACGGCGGAAGAGCAGACCTTCACGCCCCTGCAGATCGACCTGTTGAAGGCTGTCGCCGCCCAGGCGGCCGCCGCGATCGAGAACACGCGCTTGATCGAGGAATCCATCGCCGCCGAGGCCCTGGAGAAACAGGTGACGCTCGCCGCCGAGGTGCAGCAGCGGATGATCCCGCAAACCCCGCCGCACGTCCCGGGCCTGGAGCTGGCCGCGATCTACGTCCCCGCCCTCACGCTCGGCGGCGATTTCTACGACTTCATCCCATTGCCCGATGACAACGTCGGCCTGGTGATCGCGGATGTCAGCGGCAAGGGCGTCCCCGCGAGCCTCATCATGGCCAGCGTCCGCGCCGCGCTGCGGGCGCAGGTGGACAACGTCTACTACTTGTATGAGGTGATGCGGCGCGTGAACCAGATGC
>JAICTV010000205.1 GCA_025936175.1 Phycisphaerae bacterium | reverse complement strand
CGTGGCATCGGTCGCCGCGCCGGCGGAGTTCATCACGCCGCCGCCCGCGTTGACGGTGATGCTGTTGGCGCCGAGGCCCGAGTACGCGGCGGCGGCGGCGAAGTTGAGGATGCCGCCGTCGATCAGCGTCGCGCCGCTGTAGTTGTTCGCGCCGCCGAGGACGAGCTGGCCGTTGCCGGTCTTGTCGAAGCCCTGCGTGCCGGAGATGACGGTGTTGATCGTCGCGACCTTCGCCGTGCCCAGCGCGTTCACGGTAATGATCGGTCCGCCGGCGCTGGTCGCCAGCGTCAGCGCGTTGCCGCCGGCCAGCGTCCAGGCGGCGGCGGTTGCGGTCGCGGTGTCACCGAAGATCACCTGCCCGACGGTCACCGGCACATCGAGCGTCACGGTCGAATCGAGCGTGACGTCGAAGGTGCTGAAATCGGCGATGTCGTCGATGTTGTTCGGCACCGTCCCGCCGTTCCACGAAGCGGTGTTGCTCCAGTTCCCGCCGCCGTCGGTAATCCATTGACCGGTGACCGCTTGCGCCGGTCGCGTCGTCGCCACAGCCGCAGCGGCGGCGGCGGCGAGCGCTAATGCGGAGCTGCGACGGGAAAGCAGATTAGGAGTCGAGACGGTGAGCCGCCGACGGGCGCGCGGAGCGGGCATGCGAAATCCTCCAAAGAGACGTGGATGCGGGGCGTGTGACATGTCGATTTCCGCTTCGGGCTGCCCGAGCGTGAAAACGAACCCTCAACTTTCAAAGGAAACATAGCACGTCTTTCATGCTCTGCAAGAAACTTCCATGGAATATTCGGTTGAACTTTTCAGCGTCTGAAATTGTGGAATAAGGCGGCGTAATCGGAGGTTGCAGATTTTTAACTAGACAGCTTTTCGAGTGGAGGTAAGATAACTTCCATTGACGCGGTGAAAGATTTATGCAAGTTTCACCCATGCGACTTCACCGCCGCGGTTGATCGGACGAAGCAATCGGAAAAGGCGTCAGGAAATCGCGACGCATTCACATCTGTTGGCCCGAGCAAGCGGGCACGCGTCGCGAGCGTCGAGACAAACCGAGGTAGCAAATCATGAAGCGACACCAGGGTCAGACCCTCGTGCACACGCCGGTGCATACGCCCGTGCACACGCCCGCGGCCATGGCGCGGCTCACTTCGCGCGGCCCGCGCGCCTTCACGCTCGTGGAGCTGCCTGCAGCGAGCAAGAGCGGCTTTACGCTTGTCGAGTTGTTGGTCGTCATTGGCATCATCGCCGTCCTCATCGGGATCATCCTGCCCGCGCTCTCCGGCGCGCGCAAGGCGGCGGCGCGAACTACTTGTGCGAGCCAACTCCGACAGGTCGCGATCGCAGCGCAGATGTACGCGAACGAGAACAAGGGGTACATCCCCGAGTACAAGAGCTACGCTTGGAGGTGGACGCCGCAGCTCAATGAATACGACAACGTGGTGACGCTCAACGATGCCAATGTCCCTCATTATCAGGTCGAGGATTCATCGATGTGGGGGGACTTAAACCTCGACGCGAACCCACCGGTCATTCCGAACTATGGGTTGGGCCGGCTGGTGCTGCGGAAGTACCTGAATAGCTGGAAGATCTTGCGTTGCCCCGGACAGGTCGAGGTCACGCATTTGAATAACCAGCAGCGGCCTGCGTACTTCTTCAATCCGCACCCGGCGTATTACTGGGCCGGCGGGAAGACATCGACCAAGGCGATCGCGCGATATCGCACGGTGAAAGATTTCTCCGCCGGCAACTGGCGCTCCCCAAAGTCTGGTGCCAAGCCCGAGCTGGGTCCCAAGCGCTGCCTTGCGTGCGATTTCTTCGTCGATCTGGGGACGCTGCCGCACGTTGATCGCCGCAAGAAGACCATGGGGATGAACATGGTCTTCATGGACGGCAGCGTCGCGATGGTCGATAGCCGCGATGCATACGGACGCCTGGAGTCGTCCGGTGGGACTAACTGGTCATGGGTTCGCGTCAATGACATCATTGGCGTCACCGAGTACGTCGCCGACGGCAGGGCGCCGACGCTGGCGATGGGCGGGCCGAACTGGAATAACAGCTACTCGGAATACGACACGCCCGAGCCGGGCGTCGGGAAGTGATGCCGCGAGAGCGTGTCATGGGCTCTCGCCATCCACTTGCGAACGTTGAACCACTGGAATGCCGCCGCGTGTTGAGCGCGGCGGCTTCTGTTCCGGCGCCGGCGTACTCGCTCGTCAACCCGCAGTCCGCGCGGCAGATGGAGATGCTCAACCGCGGGCTCGTCGCCATCCGCACCGGCGGCACCAGCGTCTTCCTCTCCTGGCGGTTGCTCGGCACCGATCCGTCGAACATCGGCTTCAACCTCTACCGTTCCGCCAACGGCGGCGCGGCGACGAAGCTGAACGGCTCGGTCCTGGCCGCCGGCACGAACTTCACCGATTCGACCGCGAACCTCGCGCTGCCCAACGGCTACTTCGTCAAGCCGGTCATCAATGGCGTCGAGCAACAGGCGAGCGAGACGTTCACGCTCGCCGCAAATACGCCGATCCAGGATTATCTGAACCTCCCGCTGCAGATCCCCGCCGGCGGGACGACGCCCGACGGCGGCACGTACACGTACTCCGCCAACGACGCCTCCGTCGGCGATGTCGACGGCGACGGACAGTACGAGATCTTCGTCAAGTGGGACCCGAGCGATTCGCACGACAGCTCGCAGGACGGTTTCACCGGCAACACGTATCTGGACTGCTACAAGCTGGACGGCACGCGCCTCTGGCGGATCGATGAAGGCCGGAACATCCGCGCGGGCGCGCATTACACGCAGTTCATCGTCTACGACCTCGACGGCGACGGGAAAGCGGAAGTCGCGCTCAAGACCGCGCCGGGCACGATCGACGGGCAGGGCAATCCGGTGCTGCTGGCGGGCGACAACGTCACCGATGATTACCGCAACGCGACCACCGGCCGGATCAACTCGGGGAGCGAGTACCTGACGATCTTTAACGGCCAGAGCGGCGCGGCGATGACGACGGTTCCCTTCAAACCCGATCGCATCAACACGTCGAGCTGGGGGGATGACTACGGCAATCGCCAGGACCGCATCCTGATGGCGGTCGCGTATCTCGACGGCCAGCGGCCCAGCCTCGTCGTGGGGCGCGGCATCTTTCCCGGGCAAACGTCCGGTCATGCGGTGCGCAACGAGGTCACCGCGTGGGATTGGCGCAACGGCCAATTGTCCATGCGCTGGTGGTTCCGCGCCGACAAGAACGCGAGCGCGTTCGGCCTGGCGGATGCGAACACCGCGTACGTGGGCCAGGGCAATTACGAGATGCAGCCGGCGGATGTGGACGGCGACGGGCGCGATGAGATCGTCTACGGCTCGATGACGATCGACGACAACGGTCAGCCGCTCTATTCGACGGGCCTGGGTCACGGCGACGCGCTGCACGTGTCGGACATGGTGCCGGGCAATCCCGGCCTCGAGATCTACATGCCGATGGAGAGCCCGGGGAGCAACGGGCACATCACGACCAACGTGCACGATGGCGCGACCGGTTCGATTTTGTGGGACACGTTCACCCGCGCCGGCGACGCCGATCCGGACGTCGGACGCGGGAACGCCTTCGACATCGATCCCAATTATCCGGGCTACGAAGTCTGGGACAGCTACAACGCCGACATCTACAACGCCGCGACCAACGCGGACATTTACCCCAAGCCGAGCAACATGTTCATCAACTTCGGCGTGTGGTGGGACGGCGATCCGCTGCGAGAATTGCTGGACGGGACGACGATCTCGGACTTCAACTACACGACGCACGGGCGATCGAATTTCGATCTCGATCCGGCGACCAGCGGCACGCAGGGGTTCGCGCCCAACGCGGCATCCAACAACGGCACCAAGAGCACGCCGTGCCTCAGCGGCGATATCCTCGGCGACTGGCGCGAGGAAGTCGTCTGGCGGCGCGCCGACAACACCGCGCTGGAGATCTTCACTTCGCCGATCGCGACCAGCACGCGCTACTACACGCTGATGCACGACCCGCAGTACCGCGAGGCGATCGCGTGGCAGAACGTCGGCTACAACCAGCCGCCGCAGCCTGGCTTTTTCCTGGGCGCGGCGGACGCGAGCGGCACGCCTTCGGTCGCGCCGACCCCGAACCTCTATTACGCCGGCAGCGGGACGAGCGGACTGCCGCCGAACACCTATCAGGCGGAACTCGCGAGCTTCGGCGGCGGGAGCATCGTCGAGACGACCAACGCCGGCTACGACGCCAGCGGCTACATCAACTTCCCGAGCAGCGGAGGTTTCGATCAGTTCAACAATGTGAATGGCGGCGGAGGAGGGGCGGGCGTAAAGACGCTCAACATCCGCTACGCCAACGGCGGCGGCGCGCCGCGCACGGGAGTGCTCATCGTCAACGGCGTGTCGCAGCCGATCACGTTCCCGTCAACCGGCGGCTTCGCATCGTGGGAAGTGCTCAGCGTCAACATCCCGCTCGCCGCCGGCGCGACGAACACGATCCGCTTCGAATCGAACGGCAGCGACCTGGCGAACATCGACGAGATCAGCGTCGATCTGGGCCCGGAGACCGGCTCGATCTCCGGCCGGGTGTTCCACGACAGCAACGACGACGGCGCGTTCGCGGCCGAGCCGACGCTCGCCGGCGTCACGGTCTATCTCGACACGAACAACGACGGCGTCCTCGATGCCGGCGAGATCAGCGCAACCAGCGACGGTTCCGGCAACTACTCCTTCACGTCGCTCCCCAACGGCACGTTCGCCGTGCGCGAAATCGTGCCGGCGAATTATTTCGCATCGAATTCGATCGCGCCGAAGGTCACCGGCGGGGCGGCCGTCGCTGCCGCCAACCTCGCGAATGAGTTAATCGTCTACACCGGCGCCGGCGGCGGCGACACGTACGCGGTGCAGAAAAACGCCGGCGGGCAGTACGTCATCTCCATCGCCGGCGGCGCGACGTACATCGTCTCGCCGGCCGCGCCGTCGCTCGCGTTCAATCTCCTCGGCGGGGCCGATGTGTTGACGATCGACGCGACCGGCGCGGGCGGCACGCCGATCCCGGCGGGCGGCGTGACGTTCGACGGCGGGAGCGCGTCGTCCGATACGCTCATTATCAACGGCGCGGCAGCCGTCGCGGACACTGCGGCCTTCGACGGCTCCGCGGTCACGCTCAACGGCGGCGTGATCAGCGAGGCGAACGTCGAGAGCGCGCAGTTCGACGGCAACGGCGGGTGGGACAACGTCACGATCAACGGCGGGCCGACGCTGACGTTCCCCGATGCTCAGCGGCTCGACAACCTGGCACTGATGGGCACGGCGTCCGCTTCTCTCGCCGCCGGCGGCGCCGCGAACGTCATCACGCGCTCCCTCTCGATCGCGCCGACAGCGCGTCTTGATCTTTGCGACAATGACATGGCGATCGATTACGTCTCATCAAGTCCGCTCGGCACGTGGAACGGCTCCGCTTATACGGGCGTGAGCGGCTTGATCGCCTCCGGATACGCCGGCGGCGCCTGGAGCGGCGGGGGGATCGTCACTTCAATGACGGCGGCGATCGATCCGAACTCGCTCACGACGCTCGGCGTCGCCGAGGCGTCGCAGGCGCTGGGAATCGGTTTGACCGAGACCGCGTTGTGGGACGGGCAGACCATCGACGGGACCGCGGTGCTGGTCAAATACACCTACGCCGGCGATGCGAACCTCGACGGCGTGATCAACGGGGACGATTATTTCCAGATCGACTCGGCGTTTCCGCAGGGTGGAAACGGATGGCTGAACGGGGATTTCAACTGCGATGGAGTCATCAACGGGGACGATTATTTCCTGATCGATTCGAATTTCCCGGCGCAAGGCGCGCCGCTGTGAAATGCGAACCTTCCCTGAAACGCGCGCCATGTTCAAGCCCGGCACTTTGTGCCGAGGACGCGGCACAAAGTGCCGGGCTTTGAGCGGCGCGCTCAATCTGCGATCTCGAGCCTCAGGTAGTCGTAGAGCACCCCGTTCACCCAGCTCCGCGCGGGGACGTGGAGCTTGATCACGTTGGTTCCCGGTTTGAGCGCGCTCGCGTCGAAGATGACGTCGCGCTCGCACCAGGTGCCGCGGATCCCGTCGCGGTGCATCACGCCGGTGTCGGGGAGCGGGCCGCTGTTGCCGATTTCCTGATCGTTCAGCGAGACGTCGATGCCGTGATCGACGCGCGCGCCGGCGATGCCCAGCCGCAGCGTCGCTTTTCCCTTGGTCGGCGCCGCCGACATCTCGAAGGTGATCGACCAGGTGCTGGGCGTGATCTTGTCCTCGCGCGGGTCGAGGCCCGCTTCGCCTTTCGGCTCGATCCGCGGTGGCTGGGCGTAGTTCCAGTCCTTGCGCGCGTCGCTCTTGCCGATGATGAAGTTGACGTCGCTGGGAAATTCCTTGGCGTAGTCGTAGTAAAGGCCCCACTGCCAGAAGTGATCGCCGTGGCGGAACTCGCGCGCGGTGCGATCGGGGACGCCGATCTCCCAGATCTGTTTGCCGTAGCGAACGGGCTTCCATTCGAGCACGCCGAGATCGAGTTGCGTGCCGGCTGAGATGGTGACGTCGACTCTGGCGAACTCGCCGAGCACGTTGTCGGCGATGGCGTGGAGCGTGTACGTGCCCGGACGGACATCGCGAATCGTAAACTTTCCGTCGGCGTCGGCGCGCGTCCACGTTTGATAGAACTTGGCGTCGAGCTGCCAGTCGATGTGTCGAGGCCCCTCACGCTGTAGGGGCGAGGCCTGCCTCGCCCGGTCCTGCACCGGGAAGGATGGTTCGGAAGTCGAAGAGGGCGACACAGGTGTCGTCCCTACGGGGTTCCGCTGAAATTCTGGCGCGTCGTAATCGGAATGAGCGACGCCGACGAGCAGGTGTTCGAGGCGCGGCGACGATGCCTGCGGATCATTCAGTACGAGCTGACCGGTGACGCCGCCGCGCTGATCCTGGTGCGGGTAATCGACGCCATCCACCCATCCGTACGGCCATCGAGATGTCTCGCTATCGCAGCAAGCCAGCGCGTCCTTCCACATCGCGTCCGGCGATGCGCCCGAATTGCAGTAGATCAGGAACGGTCCGACGACTTTGTCCCAGTGCTCCCCTTGGGCGACGGTGCACGAGCTTCCGCCGTAGTGGCTGCCGCGCCAGTAATTCAAGAGGCACGGCGGGGCGGGGGCGTTCTTGTCCTCCGGGTTGAATGTCGCATCGCGATGCGCGGACAGCTCCACCTTCGTCGGTCCGCCGCTCAGATACTCGATCGACGGGTTGATGAACCAGACGCCGACTCCTCGTCTCGTGCTCGACCAGCCCCACGCGCGCACGTCAAACTGATTCGCCGAGTAATCGTACTTGTGCTCGACGTGGCCGGCGTAAACGCCGCTCGTCAGCTTGCGCGCCTCCTTCATGTTCATCACGATGCCGTGGTTCCAGTCGTAGGCGGTGTGCATCTTGAGATTGCGGTCGGCATCAATCGTCATCCAGTCGAAGACGTCATCGTTGAGCTTCGCGCAGTAGCGCGCTTCGCCAAGATTGGTGGCGGGGTAATCGCTTTTGTGATCGAGGATGGTGTAGGTGTATACGCCGGACAGATCGCGCTCGAGGCAGTAGCGGATCTCGATGTCAGCGATGACCGAGCCGCCCGGGCCGGAGCCCATGCGGTGACCGTTGGAGATGCCTTTGATCGAGACTTCGCCGCGCTCGCCGTTGTTGGTCTTCGGGTCGATCGTGACGCGCTGCGTCATCTGATCGGAAGCGGCGGTGTGGGACCAGTATCCCTGCGGGCGGTGGCGGGTCGGGTCGAGGATCTCGAACGACTTGTAGTTCAGCGACGCGAGGCTGCCGGAGTGCTTGTCGATCTTCGCCGTGACGAGACCGTTGGCGAGGGTGTAGGTGTCGGCGTCTTCGGTGAGGCTGACCGGATTCGCCGCGGCGAGCGAAGTCGCAATGAGGATCACCACGAAGCCGACACGCGCCAAAGCGTCATGCTGAGGTAGCCCGAAGCGTCTGCGTGCCTGGAGCCAGATCCTTCGGAGTACCTCCGGATGACATCGGCGGGGAGCGTTTGGACTTCGTTTCATTGTGACTCCGGTGATGCCGCATTGATCGTCACTTGCGCTGACGATAGTCCGGGCGCGGTTGCCGTGATATTGATTGTGCCGTGGTCGTCCGTGGATTTGACGACCGCGATGCAGCGGCCCTGGTACGCGTGACGCTTGTCGCCGCGGAAGGATTCGTGCGAGCTGTTGTCGGCGTTGTCGACGGCGGCGATGACGCCGGGGCCGGTGACGGCGAACGTCACCTCGTCGCCCGCACGGGGCAAGGCGACTTCGTGATCATCCACGATCGTCGCCGTGAGATATGCCACGTCATCCCACGTCGGCGAAAGCTTTTGCTGGTCGGCGACGAGCTTGATCTTCGCCGCCTTTCCCGCGGTTCGCAGCTCGTGCGCCGCCACGACCTTGCCGCCGTTGATCGCCGTCGCCGCGAGCGTCCCCGGCGCGAACTGTACCGTCCACACGCGCGGCGACGCGTCGGCGTTGATCTTCTTCGATCCGAGGGGCTTGCCGTTGAGCGACAGCTCGACCGATTCGCAGTTGCTGTAGACCTCGACCGCCTCCTCGTGCGGCGACAAGTCCTTCGGCGTCCAGTCATCGAACTGCGTCTGCGCCCGGCGCAGCGGCTCGAAGCCGGGATCGCTCGGAGTAGACGCGGGCGGCGCAACCCGCCGGCAGGCGAACACCATCGGCCCATCCGACCACCAGCTCTGCCGCTGTCGGCCCATCGGTTTTACATAGCCGGTGCGATCAATGAGCCCGGAGCCGGCGCCGATCCGCGGCCACGCGCGTGATTCACCGAGATAGTCGATGCCGGTCCAGAGGAATTGGCCCGCGTACGGCGGATTGTCCCGCATCGGCAGCCAGGACTTTCGGTCATGGCCGTTCTCCGTGCCGACGATCTTCCGTGTCGGCTTTTGCTCGTGCGCTGCGAGGATCTCGTTCTCGCGATAGTTTTGCCCCACCACGTCGAGCAGGTCGGCTAAGCCGTTGTCGTAGTCGTGGCTGACGTTGGGACGGAAGAGCGCCTGCGTCACCGGCCGCGTCGGATCGGCGGCGTGAAACACGTCGATCAGGCCCGCGAGGATCGGCTTGGCGATCTCCGGGTGCGGCGTGTCGTGAATTTCGTTGCCGGCGGAGTAGAGGATCACGCAAGGGTGATTGCGGTCGCGCATCACCATGTCGCGCGTGTCGATCTTCGACCACTCGTTGAAGTAGAGGTGATAGTCGTAGGGGTTCTTTCCGACGGTCCAGCAGTCGAACGTCTCGTCCATCACGAGCAGACCCATTCGGTCGCACAGATCGAGAAACGCCGGATTGGCCGGGCCGTGCGCGGGACGGATTGCGTTCACGCCGAGCGTCTTGAGCGTCTTGAGACGTCGCTCCCACGCGCCCAGCGGCACGGCGGTGCCGAGCCCGCCCGCGTCGGCGTGAAGGCAGGCGCCCTTGATCTTGAAGTTCTTCCCGTTCAGCCAATACCCGGTGGCGGCGTCGAACTTTGAATCGCGAATGCCGAAGGGGATCGTCTGCTCATCGAGCGTCTGATCCGCCGATCGCACGCGCACGACGGCTGCGTGCATGTCGGGATGATCGAGGTCCCACAGCCGCGGCGTCCACGGCAGCTCGACGTCGAACCTGAAATCCACCGACGCATTCGCCGCGATGGTCTTTGCCGCAGATTCTCCCGCGACAGCGTAGCCGCCGTCCGGCGCGGAGCCCGGCGGCCCGTGAATCGCCGCGGCGATCTTCACCGCGCGCGGCTGCTTCGAATCGTTCATCACCGTCGTCTGCACGCGGATCGTCGCGGACTTGTCTTTGATCTGCGGCGTCGAGATGAATGTCGCGTGGTAGCTGAGATGAACCGGATCGCTCACGATCAATCGCGCGTGACGATAGATGCCCGCGCCGGCGTACCAGCGCGAGGCGGGTTGCTTCGAATTGTCGCAGCGCACGGCGATGACGTTCGGCGTGTCGTCGCCGAAGTGAACGTGATCCGTAAGATCGTAGCGGAACGAGACGTAGCCGTAGGGGCGGTGGCCGAGCAGATGT
>JAICTV010000341.1 GCA_025936175.1 Phycisphaerae bacterium | reverse complement strand
TTCCAGGCGACGGGCCACCATTGCCCGCCTCCCGCCCCGCGCGTCGCGCGCCGCCAACTTATCCTCTAGGCCCCTGCTCCGCGCACGCGGCCGACTCATTTTCGCCGCCGCCTCGCTCGTGCTGTGCGCGGCGAGCGTCTGGCTGTGGGCCCGGAGCTATCGCGCCGGCGATTTCCTGCGCGACAGCGTCGTCGATTCGACCGCGCGGCGATGGTGGCAACGCGAATTCTGGAGCCAGGCGGGCATCATTCGCGTCGGCATTCTGCGCGTGGATAAATCGCAATGCGCCGCGGAGGACGATCTCAGCGGCTGGCCCGACGGCCGCGCGTACGAACGGCTCGACGGCAGTGCCGACGAGGCGTGGCAGCCGTGGCTCGCGCTGGACACCTCCGGCACAAAAAGATCGCGCTGGGATGCCCTGGCGGGACAGGAGCCGCCCGCCGGCTTTCGCATCGGAAAGTTCGGGTATTTCCGCGCGGCGTACAAGCAGTCGTGGGGACAGCTCGAACGTTACTGGTTCGTCGCGATTCCGACGTGGGTCTTCGTCGTCCTCTTCGCGCTGATACCGATGCTCGAGCTGCGCGTGATGCTGCGCCGCCGATCGCGGCGCAAGCGCGGGCTGTGCGTCGCGTGCGGCTACGACGTCCGCGCCAGCGGCGAGCGCTGCCCCGAGTGCGGCGCGATCGTCACTCAACCACCGCCGGTGCTC
Organism: Phycisphaerae bacterium; assembly: GCA_025936175.1. Lineage (GTDB taxonomy): Bacteria > Planctomycetota > Phycisphaerae > Tepidisphaerales > Tepidisphaeraceae > JAICTV01. The sequence goes on along the minus strand of JAICTV010000341.1, from coordinate 2,884 downwards.
GCGAAGGCCGGCGGCGACGTGAAGTGATACAGAAAGATGCCCGCCGCGACCGCGACGTTCAGCGAATCCGTGCCGTGGTGCATCGGGATCGTGACCTTGCGCTCGCACGCGGCGATCGATTGGTCATCGAGTCCCTGCGCTTCGTTCCCGAAAAGCAGTCCGATGCGCGGCCCGCGCCGCGAAGACGCGAGCGGCTCCGCGTCCGGATCGAGCAGCGTCGCGATCAGCTCCACCTTCCACTCGTTCCTCAATCGCTTCAAATCGCGCATCAGATCATCGCTCTGCAGCAGCGGGATCTTGAAGATCGTTCCCATCGAAACGCGGATCGACTGCCGCCAGAACGGGTCGTGACAACGCTCGCCCAGGATCATCGCGTCCGCGCCGAATCCCGCCGCGAGGCGAATCAGGCTGCCGATGTTCTCGACGTTGGCGATCTCCGGGCAGACGACCAGCGTCAGCCGCTCGCGATCTTTGGGCACAACCTGATCGAGCGTCTGCCGCCCCTTGCGCCGCCCGCACGCGAGCACGCCGGAATGAAACTTCATGCCGAGGATTTCCGTCATCCGCTGCTGCGGGACGACGTAGACCGGCACGTGATCCGGCACCAGCGGCGCGATTTCCTCCGCGCGTCGGTCGGCCAACAGCACCGAATCGATCTCAAAATCGCTCTCGATCAACCGCCGAAGCAGGTGCTCCCCCTCGGCGATAAAGAACCGCCCGCCGCGGTCGAGCTCGCGGTCTTTGAGGTTGCGATAGCTCGCGACGCGAGCGTCATCAAAGCTGTCGATGCGGATCGGGCTCATTTTGCAGTATAATTCCGCCAGGTGCAGTCATGACCGTCGCCGCCGAGCCAACCGTCCGCCGCTGGACCCGCGAAGAATACTATCGCATGGGCGAGATGGGTCTATTCGACGGGCAGCGCGTCGAGTTGATCGACGGGGAGATCATCCAGATCGCGCCACAGAAGGACGTGCATTCGGCGGTCGTCGTGTTGGTTCACAATGCGATTTCAGCGGCGTTCGGCAAAGGCTATTTCGCGCGGATGCAGCTCCCGCTGCAATTGCCTGATGATTCCGAGCCCGAGCCCGACGTCTCGGTGGTGAGAGGTTCACCACGCGACTATATCGGCACGGGTCATCCGCACGATGCGCTGTTGGTCGTCGAGGTGAGCGACACGACGTTACTCTTTGATCAGCGTATTAAGGCGGCTCTCTACGCGTCGGCGAGCTTTCAGGAATACTGGATCGTCAACCTCGTCGCCGATCATGTGGAAGTGCATCGCGATCCCGTGCCCGATGCTTCCGCGTGGCGCAAGAGCAGCTACAAAACCGTGCGAATCTCACGGCGCGGCCAGGACATCGCGCCGCTATCGGCGCCGCAAGCGCGCGTCCGCGTGGACGATCTTCTCCCCTGACGCCTACGCCGGACGCAGCGCCTGATATCCGATGTCGCGGCGGAAGTGCATGCCTTCGAAGCGGATCTTCTTCATCGCTTCGTACGCGCGCTTCTGCGCCTGCGCGATCGTATCACCCAGCGCGGTAACGCTGAGCACGCGCCCGCCGTCCGTGAGCAGCTTCCCATCGATCATCCTCGTGCCGCCGTGGAAGACCTTGACGTCGTCTATCGCGTCGGCGTCGTCGATGCCGGTGATCGGAACGCCCTTGTCGTAGCTGCCGGGGTAGCCTTTGCTGGTGGCGACGACCGACAGCGCCGCGCGCGGGTCCCACTTGAGCTTCGCCTGATCGAGCTTGCCTTCGACCACCGCGAGCATCGTCTCGAGCAGGTCGCTTTGCAGACGCATCATGAGCGGCTGCGTTTCCGGATCGCCGAAGCGGCAATTGAACTCCAGCACCTTCGGGCCGTTCATCGTGAGCATCAGGCCGGCGTAGAGGATGCCCTTGTAGGAGACGCCGTCGCGAACCAGGCCGTCCACGATCGGAACGAGGATGTCGCGCTCGATCGTGGAGAGGGTCGCATCGGTGACCATCGGCGTCGGCGAGTACGCCCCCATCCCGCCGGTCATCGGTCCGACGTCGCCGTCCTCCACCGGCTTGTGGTCCTGCGCCGATTCCATCACGTAGATGGCGCGATCGGAGACGAACGCGAGGATCGAGCATTCCGGGCCGGTGAGTTTTTCTTCGATGATGACGCGAGCCCCGGCGTCGCCGAACTCGCGCTGGCGCATGATGCGCGCGATCGCCTCGAGCGCATCGCTGGTGCGATAGGCGACGGTGACGCCCTTGCCTTTGGCGAGTCCGACCGCCTTGATCACCACCGCTCCGCCGTGACGCTTGATGTAATCCTCCGCCGCGTCCGCGTCCGTGAAGCTCCGCGCCTCCGCCGTCGGCACCGACTGATGCCGCATCAGTTCCTTGGCGAACCATTTGTCCGCCTCGAGCTGCGCCGCTTCTTTGGTCGGGCCAAACGCCCTGATGCCCGCCGCGGTGAGTCGATCGACCAGCCCCCCCGCCAACGGATCTTCCGGCCCCACCACGACCAGGGCGATCTGGTTCTGTTTCGCGAACTTCTCGATCCCCGCGAAGTTCATCACGTCCGCGCCGTCGATGCAGTCGGCGAGCTGCGCCACGCCCGGATTCCCCGGCCACGCGTACAGCGCGCTGACGTGCGGCGATTCCGCCAGCTTCCACGCCAGCGCGTGTTCCCTTCCCCCCGAGCCGATGAGCAGCACTTTCATGCGGTTGGGGGGCACTTTAGCGACGGCGGGAATCGATGCAATTGCCATGAGCCGCGCCTGCGGCTATCGTGTCACGTCCGCGTTTCGGCCCCCGCCGCCGCGCGGAAACGCCGCGGGGCGTAGCTCAGCTTGGTTTAGAGCGCTAGACTGGGGGTCTAGAGGTCGCAAGTTCAAATCTTGTCGCCCCGA
>JAICTV010000304.1 GCA_025936175.1 Phycisphaerae bacterium | reverse complement strand
GACCCGTCTGCAAGACCGCAAGCTGCTCAAACCCGATGGCGGCGGCGAGGTAAAAGCAGGCGAGGAAGACGAGCGGCTTGACCGGCGAGAGGAAGCGGAACATCCAGCGCAGGAGCTGCGCGCTGGTCATCTTGTTCGCTTGTTCGGCGACGCGTGCGACCGCGGCGTGGACAGACGTCGTGGACGGCGCAGGATCGAGCGGCGCGGTCGCTTCAGCGACCACGTTGCCCTGCTGCTGCGCAGTCCCATCCTCTTTCTTCGCGGCGCGCGCCGTCGGTGCACTCACTTTGGGTCTAGCTCAGGTCAAAGGGGCGAACACTATCGGACTGCATCGTCACGTCAACCCTGGCGCGGCAAGAAATTCGCCGGGACCGGTCCGCCCTCCGGCCGATAACCATTTGACGCGCCACAACTAACGAACGCCGCCGGCGCGTGTCGTCCAAAACACCCGCTCGCGCGCGAGGGCTTTTCTTTCACCACGCGCTGCGCTACCTTTTTCGCACCAACATGAACACACGAACGCTCTGCCTTGTCGCAATCGTGCTGTCGGCCGCCATCTCCTCTTTCGCCTTCGCTCAACCGGCGGCGTCCGCACCGACGGCGGCGACACAGCCCCGCCGGCAGGTCGTCGTCCCGCAGGGGTTCAAACTGATCACCGTCAACAACCGCAAAGTGCTCTGCGAGCCGGCGGACGAAGGATGGGTGACGACGGCGCTGGCGAAGGTCAATGCGACGACCAAGCCGGCGACGCTCCCGTCCACCATCCTCCAGCGCCTGGCCGATCAGCGCGACAACATCATTCGCTCGCTCACCACCGACCTGGCGATGACCGACATGAACCCGATCGCCAAGGCCTACGACACGCAGCTCACGCCCGCCGTTCGCAAGCTCGACGAGATCCGCCCGCCGGTCTTCTACATCGTGACCACGACCGACCGCCTCTCCGCCATCATGCGCAACGGCTGGACCGACCCGCGCTACTACTACAACCGCGCCGCCGACTCCGTCACCTTCAACCCCGCCGGCGCGCTGGACACCGAGAAGCCGATGGACGACGTCGTCTTCCCCGCGGTCTACAACCCCAAGGACCCGGTCGATAAAAGGAGCGAATCGCTCACGGTCGTCATCACCGGCGTGGAAGCGCAGATCGCCGCGTCGATCGAGCTCCGCGCCCGCATTGTCGTGGCGCAAAATTTCGCCGGCATGATCAACAACGTCGCGCTCGAGCCGCTCAAGCTGAAGGAAGACCAGACCTGGTTCGGCGTGGGCATCGCCAGCATCGTCGGCGTCAAATACACGTCGATGATCACCGGCCAGTCCCGGCAGGAGATGATTCAGGGCCAGGTCTTCGAGCACCCGCAGAACCCGCTGAAGATGACCGCGATCGACCTGCTGCATCCGACCGACCTCAAGACGATGCGCGAGGAAGCGATCCCGGCCTACTTCGACACCGTCCGCCGCAAGAGTGCGCGAGCGATCCAGTACATGGTGGAAAAGGCCGGCGAGGCGTCGATCCCCAAATCGATCGCCGCCGTGCGCGACAAGAAGCCCGCGGACGGCGCGGCCATGGTCAAGGTCGTGCAGGACGCGACCGGCGTGGACCTCACGCCGCTGCTGGTGCACTAAGAACAGTGGCACGGGCGCCTCGCCCGTGATCCGCGGCTATAGCCGCAAGCGCATCGGCGAGGCGCCCATGCCACGAGAAATCGCGGCGAAGTTTATACATCCTAACGCCGCGGGCCGTTGGCTAAGATGTTGATCACCACGCCGGCACGGATGCCCGCGTGCGACCGGGGAAGCTTCGAGTCCGGAGAAACGTCCCGTGCGAAACGCCTTCTTCGCTTCGCTGCTCGCGCTGATGTTCGCCGCGGCCCCCGCGTCGGCGGTGGCGCACGAAGCGCGTATCCCCCTTCACGACGGCCGTCTTCAAACATCCGATCTCACCGCCGCCCTGCTCGAGAAATGTCATGTCCACGGCGTGGATCTCGACGCCGGCAGCATTAACCTGCGCGGCTTCGCCGGCTCGCTCTTCGTGCAGGCGCTCAATGCGGCGCTCGGCGACGGCTGTCACGTCGCGCTCGAGGGCGACGACGCCGACGCCCTCCTCCTTCGTGTCGATCCTCAAAAACTGCCGCGCAGCTTTGATGCGCTGCGCAAGGCGGCGCGCGTCTTTACTGCCGCCGCCGCGCCCGACTGGACCGCGGCGCAGCGCCGCAATTACGGCATCTGGATGCCGCCGCACGTCGATCCGAATCGCCCGATGGTCGTGCTCGTGCACGGACTCGACTGCAACCGATCCAACTGGTACCCGATGGCCGAACTGCTCATCGGCCAGGGATACCAGGTCGCCTATTTCACCTATCCGAGCGATGAGCCGCTGGAAGAAAGCGCGGCGCTCTTCACGCGCGACATGCGCGCGGTGCGGGAGGTCTTCCCGGACGTCAAACTCGACGTCGTCGCCCACAGCATGGGCGGCCTGGTCGCGCGCGACTACATCGAGGGCGACGACTACGCCGGCGGCGTGGATCACCTCATCATGCTCGGCACGCCCAACGCCGGCTCGCGCTGGGCCGCCTACCGCTGGGCGCTGGAAGTGCAGGAGCACTATCACCTCTGGAAGAGCGATCCGAATTGGCACTGGACCTGGGCGATCACCGACGGCCTGGGCGAAGCGGGCCGCGATCTCAAGCCGACCAGCCTCTTTCTGCAATCCCTCAACGCGCATCCCCGCCGGGCTGGCGTGAAGTACACGATCGTCGCCGGCGATCAACATCCCGCCGTCCCGATGGCGGCGAATGCGCTCGACGGCGCTGCCAACATCGTCCCCTCGCGTGCCGCTCAATGGTGGGGCTTGCGTCAAACCGAATCCGCGCTGCATCGCGCCGCGGCGAAAGTGCGTGCTCACACCGGCAAGAGCGACGGCCCCGTGAACGTGAAGAGCACGCGGCTCGAGGGCGTCGACGACTTCGTCGAGCTGCACGCCGATCACGCATCGCTCTACTATCCGGTCGACGGCCACGAACCCGCCGCGTGGGCCGTCATCCGCGATCGCTTAGCGCATTGACCGTCGCGCGGGAGCGGAAGCGCGCGACGTAAGTCGCGCATTGCACGTTCGTGATCACAAATCTGCAACGCGGGGGGATATATAGAGGGACACGTTCTTTGACAACCGAATACCCGTGCGCTTCTGTTGCGCGCCGCCGGAAGCCGGCCCATCGCGCCGGGATCGCCCCCCGCATGTTCCCAAACCTTCAGTAATCTTCAGAAATCTTCAGTCGAATCGCGAATATGCAAAACGAACCCACCTGCCAATACGGCATGCACCGCTACAATCACCCCGCGTCCATGCCCGGCGAATTCGACTTCATCTCCTGGATCCGCGCTCAGTCTCCTAATCACCCGCGCGTTCTTCTACCCCAGGGAGACGACCTCGCCGTCCTCAAGTGGGACACCTCCGACCTGCTCATCATCGGCGTCGATCAGGTCCTCGACACCGTCCACTTCGACTCCTCGATCCACCCCCCGCGCGAGATCGGACGCAAGGTCATGAACCGCAATCTTTCCGACTGCGCCGCCATGGCCTGTCTTCCCGCCGGCGCGGTGACGACGGCGGCGCTGCCGAAGGGGACGCCGTTCGATTACGCGAAGGAGGTCTATCTCGGCATGAAGGACGCGGGCGAGAAATTCGATTGCCCGATCGTCGGCGGCGACACGGCGACGTGGGAGGGAAAGCTCGTGCTCACGCTGACGATCCTCGGCCGCAGCGCCGGCGTCGAGCCGGTGACGCGTCGAGGTGCGAAGGTTGGCGATTCAATCTTCGTCACGGGCCCGCTCGGCGGCAGCCTGCTCGGGCGGCACATGAACTTCGTCCCGCGAGTCCACGAGGCGCGAGCGATCGCCGCCGCCGGCGTCTCGGCCATGATCGACATCAGCGACGGACTCTCGCGCGACTTGCGGCACATCTGCGAGCAGAGCGGCGTCGGCGCGATCGTTGATGCAACGTCCATTCCGATTCACGAAGATGCAGTGACCATGAGCCGGCGGGACGGTCGATCGCCGCTGGAACACGCGCTCCATGACGGCGAAGATCACGAGCTGCTTTTCACGTCATCCGTCGGGCATCCGAGTTACGTCCGGATCGGTCGCATCGTCTCGGACCCGGGGATATTCATCGAAGCCGGCGACAAGCGCGAGCCGCTCGAGCCCAGGGGCTGGCAGCACACGTTCTAATCTTCGCCCGCCGCTGTAATGGCGGCGTGACCGCGGATGCGAATGATTCATGACCATCGTGACCCACAGCGTCGCCGAGACCGAAGCCGCCGCCGCCCGACTTGCCGCTTCGTTCCGCGGCGGCGAAGTCGTCGCGCTGCACGGGGAGCTGGGCGCGGGGAAAACGCAGTTCACCCGCGGCATCGTGAAAGGTCTCGGCGGCGACGTCCACGCCGTGTCGAGCCCCACCTTCGTGCTGCTGAACGTCTACGACACCGGCCGGCTCAAGGTCTTTCACCTCGACGCCTATCGCGTACACGGGGCGGAGGATTTTGACGCGATCGGCTTCGCGGAACTGCTCGAACAGAAGGGCGTGGTCGTGATCGAATGGCCGTCGCGGGTGGAATCGCTCCTCCCGCCGCGGCGGATCGACGTTAAGCTCCAAACTCTCTCGCCGCAGGTGCGGCGGATCTCCGTTGACGAAAGAACCGCATGAAACATTGCATTGCCGTGATGCTCGCCGTTGCGTCGTCGATATTGTTCGTCGCGTCGCGTCCCGCACTCGCGCAGGCGCAGTCGTCGTCATCGTCGAAAGCGCAGGTGGTTGACGACGGCGGCTTCTTCGCCGCCGACGCGGTCAGCAGCGCGAACCAGAAGCTCGCGGACATCGACCAGAACTTCGGGCGGCAGATGCGGGTCGAGACCTTCGCCGAGATCCCGGCGGACTTGAAGGGCCAGTACAGCGACGCAACCAAGCGCGAGTTCTTCCAGAAGTGGGCCCGCCGCCGCGCCGAGCAGGTCGGACTCCGCGGCGTCATCGTGCTCGTCTGCAAGAACCCGTCGTCGCTGCAGGTCGAAGTCGGCGGCGAAACCGCGCGCAGCGGCGCGTTCACGCAGGCGGATCGATCGGCCATGAGCGACCTGCTGCTCAAGTCGTTCCGTGCGAAGAACTACGACCAGGGGCTCGGCCAGGCGGTCGATTTCTTCCAGCAGAAGCTCCAGGAGCACGGCGCAAGCAAGGAAGCCCCGGCACAGCCGAACAGCGCCGGCTCGGCGACGCCGGCTCCGTCGACTCCCGCACCGACCCCGCCGCCCGGGGGCGCGCCCGCACCACAGCAGCGCTCCTCCCCGCCGGCGCCGTACGAGATCCCCTCGTCCTCGTCGCGATCCGGCGGTTCGTCCGGGGGCTTCCACATCGGCGGCCTGCTCTGCGTCGGCATCGCTATCCTGATCGGCTTCATGCTCCTCCGTTCGCTTTTCCGCGGCGGATCCGGCAACCGCGGCGGGGGTTACGGCGGTGGTTACGGCGGCGGCGGCGGATACGGATACGGCGGCGGGGGCGGAGGCTTTGGACGCGGTATCGGCGGCGGCATTCTCGGCGGGCTGCTGGGAAACTGGATCGGCAACCGCGTCTTC
>JAICTV010000063.1 GCA_025936175.1 Phycisphaerae bacterium | reverse complement strand
TCTCCTGCGTCCACTGCGGCCTGTGTCTTCCGGCGTGCCCGACTTACACCGAAACCGGCAACGAAGCGGACAGCCCGCGCGGCCGCATCCAGCTCATGCGCGGTCTCGCGGAAGGGAACATTCAGCCGACCGAATCCGTTCGTCGCCATCTCGATCTCTGCCTCGACTGCCGCGGCTGCGAAACCGCCTGCCCGAGCGGCGTCGTCTATCATGAGCTGATCGAAGAGACGCGGGCGCGCTTTGCCGAGCAGGAGCGAAAGCGGCCGAGCAAGCGCATGAAGTGGGAAGACCACGTTCTGCGCTTCATGTTCTTCCACATCTTCACCAACCCGACGCGGCTGAAGCTCGCGCTGCTGCCGGCGCGCATCCTGCAGAAGGCCGGCATTTACGCCGCCCTGCGGAAGACCGGCTTGATGAACGCCCTCCCGCCGCAGTTGCGGAAGATGGAGCAGATGCTCCCGCCGACAGGGAATCTCTGGCCCAGGCCGCTCCCCGAGCGCGTCGTCGATACCGGGGGCAGCGGATTCCAGCCGGTGCTCAACGCGCTGGCGACGCAGATGGGCGCGTACCCGACGCCGGGGCACGCCGCCCCGGAGCCGCCGAAGAAGCGCGTCATCGGCTTCTTCCCCGGCTGCATCGGGAGCGTGATGTTCGAGGACGTGAACCGGATGGCGGTCGAGCTGCTCGCCGCCGCCGGCGCGGAAGTCGTCACGCCGCGACTGCAGAACTGCTGCGGCGCGATCCATCATCACAACGGCGAGCATCACGCGGCCGAAGAATTCGCCAAGCGCAACATCGACGCGTTTCTCCCGCGTCACGGTTCGGCGGTCGAGTTCATCGCCACCAATATCGCCGGCTGCGGGGCGATGTTGCGCGAGTACGATTTTCTCCTGCGCGACGATCCCGCGTATCGCGACCGCGCCAAAGAGTTTTCCAGACGCGTGCGCGACATCTCTGAAGTGCTGCTGGAGCTGGGTCTCCCGCCGATGAAATACCAGATCCGGCAGACGATCACGTATCACGATGCGTGCCATCTCGCTCACGCGCAAAAGGTGACCGCACCGCCACGGCAGTTGCTCGCGCAGATCCCGGGAATCAAGCTCGTCGCCCTGCCCGAGAGCGACATGTGCTGCGGCGCCGCCGGCACCTACAACCTCCAGCACCCGGAGATGTCGACGAGCCTGGCGGTGCGAAAGCTCAACAACATCGCCACCACCGGGGCGGCCATCTGTGCGACCGGCAACGTCGGGTGCGCGATGCAGATCAGCTCCGAAGCCGAAGCGCGCGGCACGCACCTGCGCGTGGTCCACCCCGTCGAGCTGCTTCACTACGCGGTTTTCGGTCCCGCGCGCTAGCGGCGCCGGCCGATCGTCTCGAAATAGGCACGGATCGCGTCGTCATATCCCGTCGGGATCAGCGGCGGCGCTTCGTCGCCTGCCGAACGCGTCGCCGCGGCCGCCGTCGCCGCCGGCGGAGGCGCGGCGCTGTTCGCACCGCCGGCGATCACGAGTCGCAGCGGCTCGCTTTGCGCAAACTGCCCCGCGCGATCCTCCGCGCGCAGCTTGATCTCCACCTGATCGCCCTCCTGCAGGTGGAAAGGCGCCAGGTCGATTACCACCGCGCCACGCTGCTCACGGGCGTCGCCGCCGATCGCGATCGGCGTCGCGCGGTCCGGCGACGATGGGCCCGACACCACCCGCACTTCCGCGTCGAGCCGACCGATGCCGAAATCATCGGACGCGGCATAGGCGACCGCGACCCTGGCGGTCGCACCGGCAGCGGTGGTGGGCTTGCCTTCGCTTTGGACGAAGACGACCGGCGGACGATCACGAAGCGCGTGGATGCGGCCGCCGCGAAACGCGCCGGTGACGCCCGCGGCGCTGGTCAGGCGAACGAGAAACGCGCGATCGGCATCGACGGTAATCTTCGCCTCGCGCACGTCCGGCCGCGATGTCGCCGTCGTCTCCACCACCGATCCGCCGACGACGATCCGCGCGGCGGCGAGCGGCTCGCTCGCCCGGATCGCGATCGTCGCTTCGGTCCCGACCGGCGCTTCGAGCAGCCCGTCGCTGCCGTCGATGGTTTTCGCCGCCAGAGCGGTGTACGGCGGGTAGGCGTACGTCACGTGAAACATGACGACCGCGGGACGACGCAAGACGCGCACCTGGAAGCGATCGCTCCGCGCGTCGCCGCCGGTGACGTAATACTCCGTCTCGCGCGTGACGTTTGGCATTCGGGCTTCGTAGGCGACCGCCGACTCGCCGGTGTCGAGCGTCATCGGAATCTCGGTCCAATCCTGTCCGCGCGGCCTCACGTGCAGCGTCAACGACGACGCACCCAGACGCTGCACCGACGCGCGCACGCGGAGCGTCTGCCCCTGTGGCAGATCCACGTCGCCGGGCGTGACGAACAGCCGCGTCGTCGCCGCGGGCGCGATGTCGCGCAGGGGCATCGCGTATCGCCGCATCAGACGCGGCATGTCGAGGACCGGGACGAGCGCGAGCGCCGCAAAGATTCCCGCGAGCATCGCACCCGCGGTCCACGGCCGCAGCGCCGGTCCCCACGGGAGCAGCTCGCCCGGCCGACGCTGCCGCGCGACTTCATCCAAGACCTCTTCCGACAACGCGCCCAGCAGCGTCGAAGAGCCGGGCAGATTCGCCGGCCCCAGCGCCCGTGACACGACCGTCCGCAGTCGCTCGGCAAACCGGCGATCCCGCCGCTCCACCTCGTCCGCCGCCGCCAGCAGGTTCGTCTTCATCACCATCCGCCGCGCCACGGGCGCGACGATCAGCAGCACCATGCCGATATTGATTGCGCCGGCGGCGCCGCGAATCCATCTTGCAAATCCCAACTCGCGATCGAGCAGGCACCACGCCAGGGCCCACGACAGGGTGAAGAACACCGCCAGGCCGCAGCGCCGCACGAGCCGCTGCGCGCGCCGGCGGCGTGCGTAGCGCGTCAGGTAGGTGACGATCGGGAGCGGAAGATGGATCGCGACGGCGGTCATCGGGCCTTCATGCCAAGCCGAACTTCTTCCTCAGCGACCACTCGGTCGACAAACAGGCGAGCACGAAGATGAAGAGATACGGGCTGTCCCACAGCGGATACTCCGCCAGCGCTTCCTGCCGCTCGCGATCCTGCCCCAGCATCCGCGCCAGCGCCGGCAGTTGATCGAGCGGCACCACGTGCCCGCCCGACGATTGCGCCATTCGGCGCAGCGTCCGCTCGTCGCCGGACAGGTCCACCATCTCCGGCTCATCGTCGGTGGCGATGTGAAGCGGCAGCGTGACCGGTGCCGGCGGGATCTCCATCGTGGGCTCGGGCGGCGCTTCGAGTCGCAGCGTGTAATCGCCTTCGACGCCCGGCGTCTGAAGCATGCCCTGATAACGTCCGTCCCCGGTGCCCTCGCCGCGCAGCGTCGCCGACATCACCGCATCCTGCCCCTGCATCACGCGGACGACCTGCGTCGGCGCGTCGATCGGCGTGCCGTCGGTCGTGAGAACGCGAGCGCGGATGTTGATCGTCTGGTACGGCTCCGGAGCGACGTTGGACGCGTCGAGCCAGAGGTTCCCCTCGTTCGCCGGATACGGAAGACGGCCCACCAGGCGCAACATCGTCGTCCAGAAACGCGTTCCCTCGCCCGACCCGGCCCCGCCCTGCCAGCGCCATGCTTCGTCAGTCCCAATGAAGACGACCCGACCGTATCCGAGATCGCTCTGGGTCATGACGGCGGCGCCGCTGTCGCGCTCGATGAGAATCGGCCGCACGCCGGGAGCCGGATGCGGGATCGTCACCAGCCGCGAGACCGGCGGCAGATGCTGCCAATCGTCCTGCAATCCGGTCGGCGCATCGGTCGAAGGCACGACCCGCAGATGTGGCTGGCCTCCAGGCCAGGCGCGCCACGATGCTCCGCCGGTAGCCGGATCGTACGGCAGCCAGTCTCCCAGCGCCGCGTTCGACGCGTACGCCGCCGGGAGATGTGCGCCGGCGCAGAGGACGACGCTGCCGCCGCGCCGGCGGACGAGCACGTCAAGCGAATCCCACTGCGATTTGGTCAGCGCCTCCGGCGGTAGATCGCAGAGGATGACGGCGTCCTGCGACAGGATCGACGCGGCTGTCAATCGCGAGGTCTGCCCTTCCTCGACTTCCCGTAATGCCACCCAGGGCGCGCGCGACAGCGCATCGTGCAGTGACGCGTACTGCTTGCCCGCGTCGGCGCCGGCGATCACCGTCACGCGCAGCGGGTCTTCGCCGACCTTCACCCACCGCCGCACGCGATTGTTCTCGTCGCTCATTTCGCCCGGCATCGGCATCGCGGTCACGCTCAACTGCTGCGCGCCGGGCTGATCGAGCTTCACCTCGAACTCCGCGCCGGCGGTTTCATCCTCGCCCGTCGTGACGTGCTGCTCCAGCCGCGCGTCAGCCAGGTCCAGCCGCACGTCGAGCGGCTGCTTCGCGTAGCCGGCGGCGGAAATCCGCGCGCGAACGACGATCGTCTGGCCGACCCGCGCCGCATCGGGAAGATCGACGCCGGTGATCGAGACATCGTTCCGCGAGACCGATGTCTCGATGGGAACGACGAAGACGGGGACGCCGATTGCCGAGAGGTCGCTCGACCCGGGCGTGCCGCCGGGATCCGTCACCTGCCGGCCATCGCTGAGGAGCACGATCGCCTGCACCTCGCGTCCGTGCATCCGCCGCATCGCGTCGTGGATTGCTCCGGCGATGTCGCTGCGCGCGCCGTCGCAGGCGAAGTCGAGCGGCTCGCCGGGCGAGACCTGAATTGGAAGCAGATCGTCGGCGAACGAGAAGGCGACGAGCGGCGCGCCCGCGGGCAGCTTCGCCAGCAAGCCCGCGCGCGGATCCGTCAGCGCGCGGTCCATCAGACTCTGCCGGGACGAGCGGCCGAGGCGCACGCACGCGGTCCGCACGGCCGGATCGTTCTCGAACAGCTTTTCGTCCGCGCGGGCCTGCGCCGTCGCCGCCGACTGCACCGCGGCATCGACATCGGCCCGAAGCGCTTTGAGGGTTGCTTCGTCCGGCGCCGCCGGGAGCGGCCGCTTGAGCTTGGCGAGCAGCGACGGAAGCTCCGGCGGTTCGATCGTGCTGGCCGCCGGGGCCGCGAGCTTCTGGATCGCCGCATGCAATTGCTCCGACACCTCGCGCAATCTCGCTTCCGCCGCGCCGGCGCCGCGCCCGGAGATCTGCGTGTACTCCGATTCGCTCCGTGCCCGCGTCGTCTGGTCGATTGACGCGCGGATCTGCTCGAGCTGCGATCGCAGTCCCGGCACCGCTTCCTTGCGCACGTCCGGCGGGAGCGCGCCGAGTCCCGCCGCCAGAGACACGAGCTGCGCAGTCGATCGTCCGCGATCGCTCACGCTCATGCTGCGGGATCGGTCCGCGAGCACGACGATGGCCCCCTGCTGCGCCGCCGTCCGCGGCCGCAGCACCGCCGGCTGCGCGACCGAGATCGCCAGCACGATGATCACCGTCGCGCGCAGCGCGACCAGCGCCCATCGCCACCCGCTCGGCAGATTTCGCGCCTGCGGCGGATACAGCAGGAGCAGCGCCGCCAGCATCACCGCGATCAGCGCGACCACCGCCGGCGTCATCGACGGCGCCTGCCAAAGCAGCTGCGCGAGCGCGACGGTATCTGACGCGACGTGGAGAATCATCGCGACGCCTCCCCCTGCCACGCGCGGGTCAGCGCCAACTCGATGACGATCAGCCCGAGCACGCCCGCGAGCGCGGCAAGCCAGAGCTCCGTATTCGGCCGCGTCGCCGACAATCGCGCCGCCAGCACGCGCGCATCAGTAACGCGGGTGAAGCCCATCTCCTTTTCCAGCTTCTGCCAACGCGCCCCATCGAGCGGCGTCAGGTCCGATTCCTCCACCGACGGCGCGACGGCAAACGAAAGGGCCGGGGACTGCGGCGACAGCTTAATGGTGTAAACGCCCGGCACATCCGTGCGCGCGTAACGTGCCTCAGCGTGATCCTCCAGCACCGTCACGTCCGCCCAATCGCTCCTGGCGTCCGGCCGCTGCACCGGGACGCGCAGCAGATCGTTCGCAGGCACTTCGAACCGGGCGACGAGGCTCTGTCCAAGGCCGACGTTCGCCGCCGGCGCAGCGCCGCCCGCCGCATAGCGCGCCGCCGACTGCACGAGCGGCAGGTACACGTTGGTCAGCGGCAGCGACGACCACCGCGCATCGAGCGCGCACGTAAAGAGAATGACGCGCCCGCGCCCCAGCGACGACTCCAGCACCAGAGGATCGCCGGACGACAAGCTCGCCAGCACGCGCGCGGCCGGCGTGCGGCCGGTCGTCGCGAACGACGTACTCACCGCGCCGGGCAGCGCGCCCACGGCTCCGTGAGTCGCGAGAAACCGCATCATCGGATGCGAGGTGTCGATCGTCGCCGGCTCGATCCGCTGCGGCGTCGGATGATTGACCGGCGGCTGCAGCAATGCCGGCAGCACGCCGTTCTCCTCGCGGTAGAGCTGGCGGTTGTACTGGTCGATGCGCGCGGCCGGCCCGGGCGCCACGATCAAACCTCCGCCCGCGTAGACGAACTGCTCCACCGCCCGCGCCTGCGCGTTCGTCAGCGCCGCAACATCGTCCAGGATCAGAAGCTGATATTGCGGCAGCGACTGCTCGTCCCACTCGCCCGCCTGCACGACCTCGACGCTCGCCACATTCGCGTCCGCGGCGGCGGCGCCGTCGCGTCCCTTCGCCGGATATGGCGCCAGCGCCGCCGTCAGGAAATCGGGCCCCGCGTCGTCTGCATTATCAAGCTGCCTCACGATCAGCGCGCGCAGCGGCGGCGAGGGGTCGAGCACGAAGTCACGGCGGTCGTCCAAATCGTCCGCGCCGCTGCGCAACTGCGCCGTCGCCACCTGCGACTGCGCTGGCGCGCCGGCGATCGGACAGGTGATCCGCATCGACTGCCGCGCGGCGAGGTTCACGGTTGACGCAAAAAGCTCGCGCCCGCCCGCGCGGATCGTCAGCGGCAACCCGAGCGCGTCGCGCGAGCCGTAATTGCGCACGCGCACGTCCACCAGCGCCGGCGTCCCCGCCACCAGCGGCGGATTGGTCGGCTCGACGGATTCGATCGCGACGTTCTCCGCGTCACCGCTGCCGATCGGCACGAGATAGAAGCTGGCGCGGGATGTGGCCAATTCCCGGCGAAACGCCGCCGCCCAGTCGTCGTCCACGTTCTGCCAGTTGGATGCCTGCCGGTCGCACACGAGATAGAGCCGGCAGGCATACTCCTGCTGTCGCGCCAGCGCGTCGGCCGCGTTCATCAGGCTCGCGGGAAAGTCGGCATCGACCAACGTCGGCGCAAGCTCGCCCGCGCGATTCGCCGCCGATTGCAGATCTCCCGTCAGGTCCAATGCCGCCGCGGACGATGTCGAAGCGGCGTGAACCGCCGGCACGACGGCGACCTGATCGCCGCGCTTGAGCGTCGAGATGATCTGCAGCACGGCCGCCCGCGCCTGCGACATCCGGCTCGAGCCGCCGTCCTCGTGCGCCATGCTGGCCGAGCAATCCACGACCACCGCCGCCGCCACGCGCGGCTCATTCGCACCGGCCGCTGCCGGCAGCGACGGCGCCGCGAGCGTCTGCGCCACCGGCCGCGCCAGCGCCACCGCCAGCAGCGCGACGATTGCCATCCGCACCATCAGCAGCGCGATTTCGCGCAGCCGCCCGACGTGCTGGCGGCTCCTCTGTGTCGGGGCTTCGAGGAACATCACCGCGCCCCAGTCGACCACCCGGTAGCGCGCGCGGCTGAGCAGATGGATGACCAGCGGCAGCGCCGCCCCGCCCAAGCCCGCGAGCATGATCAGGTGCTCGAACATCGCGATTCATCTCGCCGCCGCCCGTCGACTCATCGAGCCGACCACCGGTGTCGCAGGAACGCCACCAGTGCATCGCCGACGTCCCGGCCGGTCGTGAACGTGTGCATCTCCGCGCCCAGCGCCCTGCACCCGTCGTGCAGTTCGCGCTCGTGCTTCGCGAAGGCGTCCAGGTATCGCTGTCGCACGATCGCCGGCTCGCACAGCCGCCGGCCTTCGCCTTCCAGTCCGCGGATGCGCAGCCAGCCGTCGAACGGGAATTCGACCTCGTCCTCGTCGAGGATGCGCAGGAGGATGACCTCGTGCCGCGCGTGACGAAGCCGCGCCAGCGACTTGCGCAGCGCATCGGACGAGCAGAGAAAGTCGGAGATGATCACGACGAGGGATCGCCGCCCCAGCCGCTCGGCGGCGTCGAGGACGGCGCGCGGCGGGTCGGCGACGCCGCGCGCTTCGGCGCGTTCGAGCACGTCGATCACCCGCGACATCTGCTGCGTTCGGGCGTGCGGCGCGACCCATTCCTCGACGCGCTCTCCCAGCGTCGCGATGCCCACGCTCTCGCCCTGCCCGAGCATCAGATAGGCGAGCGACGCGACCACTTTTGATGCGTAAGCGAATTTACTTTGGCGGCGGCGTTGCGTCTTTCCGGCGTGACTGCCTGCGTAGCGCATCGAGCCGCTGCGATCGAGCAGCAGCATGCCGCGCAGGTTGGTTTCCTCATCGTACTCGCGCACGTAGGGACGATCGGTCCGCGCGAGAACCCGCCAGTCCAATCGACGCGGCTCATCGCCGGGCACGTACGCGCGGTGCTGGCGGAACTCGACGCTCGCCCCGCGCACGGGGCTGCGGTGCCGGCCGAGCGTCGTGCCTTCCACGACACTCCGGGCCGAGAGCTGCAGCGCGTTCAGCCGTTCGATCAGCGAGGCGTCGAGATATCGTGTGACGAGGCTCATGAGTGCAGCGACGCGAAATAAATGAAGAACGCGACGACAAGCACGCCCAGCGCCGCGACAACCGCGGCGCGAACGATCGCGGGCGTTCGGGCGTCGTCACGTTCGCCGGGCCCCACTTCACATCGCCCCGGATTTTGCCGGCAATCTTGCGAAGTGCCCCCGGGCAAGCCCGGGGCTTTGTGAGCGATCACATCGACCGCCGCGAAATCCTTGGCCGGATCACTGTGCAGCAGTGGACTCACGTGCGTGAGATGCACTCCACCGCGGTCGTCAACAATCACGTTCCCCGCGTGAACCGCGCCGTGCACGATCCCGTGCGAGTGCATCGACTCGACCACCAGTCGCAGCTCCGCCGCCGTTTTGACGATCTGCTCCGGAGGCATCGCGGAGATCGCTTCCTCCAGCGTCCGGCCTTCGATGAAATCCCACACCAGATACGCCCGCGATTCCATCCGCTCCACGCCGCGAAGCGTCGCGACCGTCATCATCGGCAGCTCGCGCACGCGCATCAGCCGTGCGGCGATGCTGGGGTGAACCTCGCCGTCCAGCAGGCAATCATCGTCGAGTGGCTTGAGAACGACGCGTCGGCGGCCGCGGGTTTCTATGCGTGCGGACATGATCGTTACAGCAATCGTTCCCCGCCGCCTGCGCCCTGCGGCGCCAGCAACAGGATCTTGTCGATGATCTGCTCGACGGTGACGCCCTCGGCCTCGGCATTGAAGTTCGGGACCAGCCGATGCCGCAGCACGGGCGCGGCGGCGGCTTCGATGTCCTCGAGCATCACGTACACCCGCCCGAGCATCAGCGCCCGCGCCTTGGCGGCGAGGATGAGGAACTGTCCCGCGCGCGGCCCCGCGCCCCAGCTCAGCCAGTGCCGCACGAAGTCGCTCGCCCCGCTCTCGTTCGGACGCGTCGCGCGCACCAGCGCGAGCGCGTGCTCGTACACGTGATCGCCGACCGGCACGCGCCGCACCAGGTCCTGCAGCTTGATGATCTCCTCCGCGCTCAAGACGCGCTCGATCTCCACCTCCGCGTCGCCGGTCGTGCGCTTGAGCACCTCGAGCTCTTCCTGCTCCTGCGGATAACCGACTGTCACCATGAACATGAAGCGGTCGAGCTGCGCCTCCGGCAGCGGATAGGTCCCCTCCTGCTCGATCGGGTTCTGCGTCGCCATCACGAAAAACGGCCGCGGCAGATCGAACGTGTGCGCGCCGGCCGTCACCTGGTTTTCCTGCATCGCCTGCAGAAGCGCGGCCTGCGTTTTGGGCGGCGTGCGGTTGATCTCGTCGGCCAGCACCAGGTTCGCGAACACCGGCCCCTTGCTGAACTCGAACCGCCGCCGGCCGGTTTCGACGTCCTCCTGAAGCACGTCCGTGCCGGTGATGTCGGACGGCATCAGGTCGGGCGTAAACTGAATCCGCCGGAATGACAGATCGAGCGCGCGGGCGAGTGTCGAGACGAGGAGCGTCTTGGCCAATCCAGGCACGCCCTGCACCAGGCAATGCCCGCGTGCGAACAGCGCGATCACAATCTCGTCGATCGCGCGGCGCTGTCCGACGATCGTCTTGCCCAGCTCCGCCTGCAATCGCTCGTACGAGCGCGCGAACGAGCGCGCGGTTTCCACGTCATCCGCATTCGATGGAGCTGCTGTCGTCGATGGCTTAGTCGGGGCGAGGGACATCGGTTGATCGATTCTACTGTTTCGCCGGCGTGACCACCCGCGCCGATTCGACGGCCGGCGGCGGATCTTTCGCGTGGCCCGGGCCGCGGGCGAGGAAGCGCACGCCCGCCATTCGCGCCTTCTGCGGATCGAGCTTGTTCTTGCCCGCCCAGATTCGCTGCCCGTTCATTTCCACGACCGCGTCGTCGCGGTTGACGACGACGCGCACGTCGTTCGACTTTCGCGCCAGCGGCAGTTTGATCCCCTGCGCCTCGACGTGCCCGCCCGGCGACAGGACCGACGCTTCGCCCCCGCGCGCCAGCCACACCAGCTCGTGCTCGCTGGTCGCGCTTTCGCCGATGAAGTTGGGATCGTCGGTGATGAACACCTGAACCACGAGATCGTCACTCGGCTTGGGGATTCGCACCGTCGCCTCGATCGCAAAGGGCTGATCGGCCTCGATGGATCGTTCGTAGAACACGCCCCCGCCGCGGAAGTTTTCGCTCAGGCTGCGCAGCGACGGCCAAAGGCCGTTGCGCGCCTCCACGCCGAGCGGTCCGAACGCCGCCCACTGCATGCCGAGATCGCCATCAAAGTTGCTCGAGCTGAGTGTGTTGACGAAATAGAGCTGCGAGAGGTCCTGCGGCGTTGTCGATTTGCCCGAGCCGGGAATGATGATGTACGCGACGATCGCGAGAACGCTGAGGATCACCAGCGCCGAGATCGCCGCGATCAGGTTCGCCGACGGCACGGCCTTGGGAGTGGCGTTCGATTCCTGGTCGAGCGCGTCGAAGATTTTTCGCGTGAATCCCGCTCCCGCCCGCACCTCGCGATACTGCCGCCCGCTCGCCAGCCGCTCGCGCGCGGTGTAAAGCGCCTTGTATTCGTCCGATGCCGGGATCGAATCCAGCGTCGCCAGCGCCGCGCGCCACTCCGGCGTCCCGGGACCGGCGCGCAGCGCATCGGTCAGGAGCTGAAGCTGCTCGGATTCGAAATCAAGTTCGGTCATCTGTTGCTTGCAGGTTGCGGATTGTTGGTTGTCTTTCGTGTTGGAGCCGCACCGCCGTTTCCTGTCTCCAACAAACAACCGACCACCAACAACTAACCTTCCTTATCGGGCACATCGATCTCCGCGCCGATCATCTTCGCGAGCTTGCGCAGGCCGTGGAACATGCGCGAGCGCAGCGTCACCGCCTTGGTGCCGGTGATCGCTTCCATCTGCGCGTAGCTCAGGTCCTGGAACACGCCGAGCACGATCACTTCCTTCTGATCGGTCGGCAGGTCTTCCATCGCCTTGAGGATGCGCGCGATCTCTTCCTGCTTCTCGACGTTGTCGGTCGCCTGCGTGGCGATCTGGTAGGGATCGCCGCTCACTTCCACGCCTTCGAGGTTCAGCTCCGTCACGTTGCGCACCGGGCTGCGCTTGCGCCGACGGGCGTTGTTGATCGCGAGGTTGCGCGTGATGGTGAACAGCCAGGTCGAAAGCTTTTCCGGAAAGCGATACGTCGGCGCGAAACGAAAAGCGCGAAGGAAGACCTCCTGCCCGATCGATTCGACGTCCTCGACGTTGCCCAGCATTCGGTACAGGTAAGAAAGGACGGCGGAGCTGTAGCGTTCGTAGATCAGGCTGAACGCCTGCCGGTCGCCGTTCTGCGCGCGGCGCATCAACTCCTCGTCCGAAGCCTTGCCGAGCGGGACGGATTTGAGGTCCGTCGGCTCGGGCGCGGCGGCAGATTTGGCCTTGCCCGTCGGTTTCGACGCGGGCGCGGCAGCGGCGACGGGTTTTGCGGTGGCGGCGCGACGCTCCATGACGATTCAAACGACGTCGGCGGCGGGTCGCACGTGTGCTCTGACTCTCCCGTGTGAAGCCCGGCGCGTCCGAAAGGACAATCTTATCCCACACGAACGCCGACGCCCCCGCAAGGGCTCGCGCGGCGTCAATTTCTTCACGCCCGGCAACAATTCGACCCCTGCAACCTTTAAGTCGTATAATGACTGACGGTTGCGGCCGGCAGTAGCGATCGCACTTCGTCTTTTAGGAGTCGAAGTGAGGAAAGTCCGAGCTGCTGCGGGCGATGGTGCTTGCTAACGGCAAGGCGGCGTAAGCCGACGGAAAGTGCAACAGAAAACAAACCGCCCTGAGCGTGGAGCTTGCTCCACGTCGAAGGGTAAGGGTGAAATGGTGCGGTAAGAGCGCACCGCGCTCGTGGTGACACGAGTGGCAAGGCAAACCCCACCAGCAGCAAGACCGAATATGCGGAGGGTGGTCCCCCAGGGACCAGGTGCGCGCCCGTGCACTTCGCAGCCACATTCGCAAGAACGTGGTTTCGTCTCCCCGCGGGTAGGTCGCTAGAGGTCCCGCGCGATCGGGATCCCAGAGAAATGGTCGCTCCTGCCGTTTCGCAGTGAAAGTTGCGCGGCGTCAGGAACAGAACTCGGCTTACACGCCGACCGCAACCCCAAACCATCGGCGGCAGCGCTAATAAAGGCGTTGCCGCCGTCTTTTTTTTCTGGCCATCCACCCGACGCACGAAAAGCTCACGCCCCGTCCGATAAAGACCTCGGCGCGCCTGCGCGTTCAACCGCCGGTGAACCAAATGTGTTGCTGAAATTTGACATTGGCCGATGGGTTAGGGTAATGTTCCCGAAACACTCTCCAAACCGAATTCGGAGAGGTCAGACGACGACAGGAGGTTCGGTGCGAAAGCCAACACCAACGCCGGCGAAATCGCCCGCGTCGGCGGCGGCCGCCGAGCCCGTCGATGATCCGATCCTCGAGGATCAGGTCTGCGGCACTGACGTCGACTGCGACGCTGGCGCGGATGATCTCGACTCCGTTGAATCGCTGGTCGAGGCCGATCCGACATTAGCGCCGAAGGAACAGAGCCAACTCCTCGTCGCCGCACGCGTGCTCGACGAGGCCGAACTCCAGGCACTCCTGGACGGCCTCAGCCCGCTGCTGGACGACCTAACCTGCGAGGCCGATTATGAATCTCACGCCGCGTCAACTGGATGTGGTGGTGGCGATCCGCAACTATCGCCATTTACATGGTTATTCCCCCACCATGCAGGAGCTGGCCGATCAGCTCGGAACCAGCAAGGTCACCATCTTCGAGCACGTCGGGGCGCTGGAAAAAAAACGCGTTCTGCGTCGCGACAAGCACAAGGCTCGCTCTTTGGAGATCATCGCCGAGGAGAAGCTGCCGGATGAGGAGCGGAGCACCAAGCTCCCGCTGCTCGGCAACATCGCCGCCGGTTCTCCGATCGAGGCGGTCGAGAATCGCGAAGAACTCGACTTGGAGACGTTATTCCAAGCCAAGAACGGGGTTTACGTCCTTCGTGTCCGCGGCGACAGCATGATCGACGATCACCTCTGCGATGGCGATTTTGTAGTCATCGAGCGTCGCGAGAACGCGCGAAACGGCGAGCAGGTCGTCGCCCTGCTGGATAGCGGCGAAGCGACGCTCAAGCGTTTCTACAAGGAAGGCGGCAAAGTCCGTCTTCAGCCGGCGAACCGAACGATGGAGCCCCGGATTGTCGACGCCGATCGATGTAAGGTGCAGGGCGTCGTCATCGGCGTGCTTCGCAGCTACAACTAGCGCGAAATTGCGGCCCCGCGCCTTCGTCGGCACAAGTTGTGATGTGAACGCGGGTTGCGCTTTGCTTTTTTGCGGTCCTAAAGCTATTTTGCCGGATCGGTGGAACCGGCATAAATCGCTTGTTCGGCGGAGCCGACGTCACGAAATGCCGGTAACCCGGGGATTTCTCGCGCAACTTCAAGGCTCGGTTCCTATTATACTTATAGACGAGCCCGGCTTTTGTAGTGGTCTGGCCGGCGAAGGGCCGGAGAGACTGTGCGCGTTGTCGCGTGACGCAAAGGAGAGAGCCGCATGCCCGGAAAGTCGTCGCCTCCACCGCGCGTGACCCCGTCGCGCGTTTCGCCCGCACGCGGTTCTTCCGCCCGCGGCAACTCCTCCGCGTCCGCCGCCGCCAACGGACATCGCAGTGCCGCCGCCCTGACTGCCAAGATGGCCGCCCCTTCGCCTCGACAGACGATGGCGGTCCGCGCTGCGCCCGGCAAGGGTGGCGCTAAGCCCGAACACAAGATCCTCTTCCAGAAATACTTCAAGTCGGTCGGGCCGCGGACGTACGCCGTCCAGCTCAAGCAGGCGAACAACGGGAATCACTACCTGGTCTTCACCGAAGGCAAGCGCGACATCGCGACCAACGAGGTGCGCAAGACCCGGCTGTTCGTCTACAGCGAGGATTTCACCGCCTACTTCCGCCTGTTGCACGAGACGGCCCAATTCATCAAGACGCACCCGGTCCCGGAGGAGATCAAGCTCCGCCGCCACCGCTACTGGGCGAAGAAGGAAGCCGAAGCCGCGACCGCCGCCCGCGAGGCCGCCGAGCGGCAGGCCGCCGCCGCGGCCGCCAAGCCGATCCACCCGCAGAAGGTGACGGCGCCCGCCAAGACCACGGCGAAGAAGTCAGGTCGCGGACGATAAATCGATTTGGACAATCCTGATCCGCAAAAAGCCGAGACGCGCGTCTCGGCTTTTTTTCTCCCTTCTCGCTTCGTGATCGAACAGGCAAAGGAGGCGTCCCGCCGGACCACGCCGCCGGACCGACCGCGCTGGACGCGTGTTCCGACGGGAAGTACGCTCGCGCGCCCGCCGGGCCGGCGACAGAATGCGAGCGCCAGCGCTCGTCTCGGCGACACCCGGCAGGCGGATTTGCCAGGAGCAGAAGTTCGATGGTCGAATTGCACTTGCTGTCGCCGCGCGGGTTTCGCGCCGGCGGCGTGTATGCGGGGATCAAGTCCAGGCGCACGCCGGACGTCGCGCTGCTGGTCTGCGACCGCCCCGCCTCCGCGGCCGCCGCGTTCACGACCAGCCGCGTGCAGTCGCCGGCGGTCACGGTCGGGCGCGAGCACATCGCCTCCGGCAAACTCCGCGGCGTCGTTGTCAACGCCGGCAACGCCAACGCGTGCACCGGCAAGCAAGGCCTGCGCGACGCCCGGCGGATGTGTGCGATCGCCGCGGAGACAATCCAGTGCGATCCGCGCGAGATGCTCCCCTCCTCCACCGGCATCATCGGCCACCTGCTCCCGATGGAAAAGATCGAGCGCGGCATCCTCGAAACGAGCGAGTCTCTTGGCTCGTCGCTCGAGCACGCGCAGCTCTTCGGGGACGCGATTTTGACAACGGACACGAAGCGGAAGATTGCGGGTGTGCGGGTGAAGATCGGACGCGATCAGGTGACGCTCGCGGGGGTATGCAAGGGGTCGGGGATGATCGGACCGAGGCTGGGCGTTGCGATGTCGGGGGCGAAAGCCCCGGGATCCCGGGGCTTTGCGCGAGCGAGCGGCGCGGCCGCGCTTGACGCAGGCGCGCGTGGGAGCGCGCGCGCCGCAGGCGCCATTTCAAAACACAGCGATGCGTCATCCCTCCGCGGTAAGCACGCGACGATGCTCGCGTACCTCACGACCGACGCGTCGATCGCGCCCGCGCTGCTGCGCAAGCTCCTCCAGCAGATCGTCGACGTCAGCTTCAACACCGTCACCGTCGACGACCACGCCTCGACCAACGACACCTGCGCGATCCTCGCCTCCGGCGCCGCGGGCGTGAAGATCGCGTCGCCCGCGGACGTGAAGAAGTTTTCCGCGGCGCTGGCGGAAGTCGCGCAGTCACTGGCGTACCAGATCGCCGCCGACGGCGAGGGGGCGACCAAGGTCGTTGCGATCACCGTGCGCGGCGCGGCGACGACCGACGCCGCCCGCGCCATCGCGCGGTCGATCGCCAACTCCAACCTCGTCAAATGCGCGATGAACGGCAACGACCCGAACTGGGGCCGGATCGTCTCGGCCGCGGGTTACGCCGGCGCGCCGTTCGACCCGGACCGCTGCACGCTGAAGCTGCAGAAGACGCTGGTCTTCCGCGGCGGAACGCCGGTCGCATTCGACGCGAACCGCGTGAGCAAGTCGCTCGATGCGAAGG
Organism: Phycisphaerae bacterium; assembly: GCA_025936175.1. Lineage (GTDB taxonomy): Bacteria > Planctomycetota > Phycisphaerae > Tepidisphaerales > Tepidisphaeraceae > JAICTV01. The sequence continues at coordinate 6,339 of JAICTV010000063.1, read as the reverse complement.
AAGTCACCGTCGAACTCGATTGCCGCAGCGGCTCGGCCGAAGCGACGGTGTGGACGTGCGATTTGTCGAAAGAGTACGTGACGATCAATGCGGATTACCACACGTGATCGCGCACGCGCTGGAAAGGCAGGATTTTTCACCACGAGGTCACGAAGGGCACGAAGCGGTTTCCAAACTCCAGACGCACAGCGCAGCGCTGATTCTTTCAAAAGAAAAGTGAAATACGGATCCGGATTATGGTGAATCCTCGGTGTCGTCGTTTCCTGCGACGCGCAGCACAAAGCCCACCGCTTTGCGGTGGGAGCTCCCGCCGCGAACCGGTGTGCTTTGAGCGATGCGGTCGCTCGACCTTCTCTGAATGTGGCGCGCTTGTCCCGGCGCGGGTGGGGGCGACAATTCTTTGCGGTGGATGCGCGTCTGACCGGAGCTTCTCCTGCGATCACGGGCATCGACTCGCTGCAACCGGCGCCACCGCGGTTTCGCTGGTTGAAGCGTGGGAGTCTCCTGTTTGTGCTGGCGATCATGGCGCTCGCGGGGCTCCGCGCGTGGTGGGGATACGAGGCGCAGCGGCGGTTGGATTCGGTGATCGATCGCGCTCACGCGCGCGGCGAAGGCATCCTTCCGCGCGATTTCGCGGACCGCGCCGTGCCCCCCGATCGCAACGCCGCGGTGCCGATCGGGCGCGCGGCGAATCAAATCAAGTTCTCGCCGGCGGAAGAAACGTTTGACGACAATTTCGACCCGCGTTTCGCGCCGTCGGCGGGCGACCTGGCGGTGATGAAAGGGATCGCCCACGCGTATCCGACCGCGCTGGCGGACGTCCGCGCGGCGCGGGCGATGCGCGAGGCGCAGTGGAACATTCCGCTCGCCTCGCCGGTGGTGAATACCCTCCTCCGCCACCTCGGGCCGACGCGCGATCTTTGCACGATGCTCGGCTACGCGGCGCTGTACCGGCATGCGGTCGGCGACGACGCGCAGGCGGTCGAACTGCTGCGCGATCGCATCCATGTCGCCGAGGCGATCGATGATTCGACCGTGGCGATGATCTGTCACCACTTCACGTCCTGGCAGGAGACGCGCGCGTGCGAGGACCTGGCGCGAATCGCGGCGACGATGAAACTGGAGGCCAGAAAGGGGTCATTTTTGTCCCCCACGCACGGAGACATCGAGGCGCAGCCGAGCATTTCTGGCGGCAAACAGGGGCAAACCGCCGCAGCGGCGGACAAAAAGGGAAGTGACCCCCTTATGACCGCGGACAAAATGGGAAGTGACCCCTTTATGACCGATTCGCGGGCGGGGGCACGCCATGCGGTCGGGCAAGTTATCGTGGAGCTGCTCGATGAATCGCAATTGCAGCGCGGCTTCGTCCGGGCCTGGCGCTGCGAGCGGATGATGTGGCTGGATTATCAGCTCACCGTCGGACCCAAGGTGATCCCGCTCGGTTCGGCGCGATGGCTGGTCGCGCCCATGCACACGCTCAATGGCCTGCGGGTGGTCGATTATTACGACAAGCACATCGCGGCGGCGACGCGGTTGAGCTACCCGGCGGCGGTCGCGGCGGCGCCGCCTTCGATCGACGTGATGCGCGAGTCGGAATTGGAGCACCGCGTCAAGCACGTCGTCGGTCAGTGGGGAACGATGCCGCAGTCGTACGTCCTGCATTTCGACGCGCTGGCGGCGCGGCGGATGGCGGCGGTGGCGCTGGCGATCCGGCTCTATCGGCTCGATCACGATGATGCGTTTCCGCCGACGCTCGATGCGCTCGTGCCGGCGTACTTGAAAGCGGTGCCGCTCGATCCGTTTCGCGCCGACGGGAAGGCGATCGAGTATCGCTTCGATCGGCGGTTCATCTACAGCGTCGGACTGGACCGAGTGGACGATAAAGGCGGCGCCGGGACACCAGGCCCGGATCGGTGGAAGGACAAGGACGTGGTGTTTCCGCTGACGGCGCCGCCCGCTCGTGCGGCAACCGCGCCCGCGACAACTCGCGCGACGGGGTGATGTTTTCGAGGGTCGGACAGGCTGTGTCTCGACCCTCATTTCCCGGTCCGATCGTAAGGGGACTTGTGTCGCCCTCTTCGATTCCCGCGTAAATCACCCGATTCCAAAAAACGGGCCAGACAAGTCTCGCCCCTACAACAGAGGGTCGAGACCGAGCCGGTCGGACCTACGGAAGAAAGGAGATCATCACGATCGAGACGTACAGGTACGCGAGGGGGATTCCGATCAGGATCACGATGCCGAGCAGCGCCCACGTGATCGGGAGAACGGCGCCCATCGTCCAGACGCGCGCGGTCGTCGCCTGCGTCGCGCGGCGGAGCATGCGCATCGGCACGAGATAACTCTGGAAAAGCTGATAGACGGGGACAAGGGCGAGAAAGCCGAGCAGAACGATGTACGGCAGGAATCGCCGGGCGATCGGCGACGTCGCGGTGAGCAGGATCTGGATCAGGATGGCGAGCGACGCCGGCATGATCGCCATGGCAGCGGAGGAGTAATAGCTCAGCGCGATCGCGCGGTTCTGCCGCGGGATTGACAGCGACGGCGGATGGAAGAACCAGCTCGCCACGCCGCTGCACGCGTAGAGGAACAGCCACGCGGAGAAGGCGACGATCGGGAGCAGGCCGGTCTCGAGCGTCCAACCGATCCACGCGTGCGTGGGCGCGACGACGGCGGCGGCGGGCCAGGTGACGCCGGCAGGCTGCTGATTGATCGACGACGGGATCGGGCGGGTCATCGTCGCGCGGATGTCGTGCTTGATGACGAAGAGCTGCCACGTGATGGCGGCCATGACGGGCACGAAGGCAATCATCACCGTGATGTGCCGAAAGCGGCGGGCGTCTTCGAGGCTGACGGGGCGGGCAACTTCTTCGCCGACGCGACGAGGCCTGGCGAGCACGAGGAGCACGGTCTTGAGGTATGCGCGGACGCGGCCGATCTCGTGGCGATAGGTCCAGGGGAGCTGTGAACGGTTGAGCTGCGCGCGGTCGAGCGCGAGTCCGCACTCGGGGCAGCGCTCGGAGGCGATGCCGCGGAGGTTGTAGCCGCAGGCGGGGCAGAAGATCTCGGCCGCGTCCTCGGTCATCATCAGAAGAGGGTTTACCACGAAGTCACGAAGGGCACGAAGCGGTTACTCGACTCCAGACCCACATTGCAACGCCGACTTTTTAAAGTGAGGGAAAAAGAATGTTCGCATTTGCGAGGGCTTCATGCATACCAACCCCCGCTTCGTGCGCTTCGTGACTTCGTGGTGAAAAAACACAACCGCCACGCGCGTTGGTCGCGCGTGGCGGTTGTGATCTGCTGTCCGGCGGATCGATCCGGTCGATCCTCTTTTGCCGCACGTCCGTGCGCGGCTTCAGCTCAAAGACTCAGCTTGCGAATCAGAGATCATTCATGAGCTTCTCGATGGCGGCGTCGAGCTTGGCTTCGGTTTCGTAGACGCCGGAGGCGATCTGCATCTTGATGGAGGCGACCTTGTCGGCGCGGATGTCGTTGGCCTTGAGGGTCGCGAGCATCTTGTTGACGTGAGACAGCTCGACGCGGTCGGTCAGTTTCGTCGCCGCCGCCGGCTTGGCGGGAAGCGACACGTGCACCGGCTTGGCGGTGATTTTCTGGATCGGCGTGTTCGGGCCGATGCTTGGGATGTTCATAACACCACTCCAACTCTGGCTAGAGGACCGTGCGTGGAGCCGGGCTGACAAAGCTTGGGCTCGCACGCTTCCGTTTCGTCATGGCCGGCGGCTCCAGCCGCCAGTCGCCCCTCGACCCACCGGATCGATGATGTTGGTATCGACGCGCGAGCCGCAGAAACATGAGCCCGCACATTTACCGACAATCGATCCGCAAGTCGAGCTGCATGAGATGCTTAGGCGATCGACGTTTTAGCCTCGGCGAGAAATCCCGGGATCGAACTCGCTTTGGCCGCTGATCGGTAGCCTTTGCATCTTGCGCAATCTACCCATCTTCCCAAGGCACGCCCCGTCCCATAGTGGGGCTTAGAGTTTTATCGGCGAAGGGGATTACCGGACTACACTTTTTCCCTGAAGGATCGATTCGCCCATGCGGGCGGTCATGACGGGGTTGCGGTAGACCAGCGGCAGGAGAAAGCGGAGGTTCTGCTGCGGGCCGCGAAGGTATTCGCCCAGCGTCGTGCCCCACTTCTGACGGTAAGGCTGCAGCGCGTCCTGGAGATGCGGCTCCTTGAGCGCCTTTCGCACCGCATCGACGGCGAAGGTGGCGGACCAGCAGTTGGGATAGACGTCTTCCAGACACGCGGTGTAGAACCCGCCGGCCGGGCCGAAGAGAAGCGTGCGGTTGGCGACGATCTCGCGCGAGAGCGCGCCGGCGGCGGGGATTTCCATCACCTTCACATCCGCGGCGTTGATCGGCTTGTCGTGCTTGAGGATGTTGTGGCGACGGAGGACGTCCGCCCACTTTTGCAGCGCCTGCGCGGGCGGGATCGGCGCATCGAGCGGCTGCTCGATCGCGAGCTGCACTTCGCCGTCGCCGGGGAGCATCCAGGCCCACGTCAGCTTGCTGTCGAGATCGAGCGACATCGGCAGGACCGGCTTTTGATCGATCGCGGCGACGCCGGCGCCCTTGAGACGGATGAACGCGTAGCGCCGCATCACATCGGATGAAAACATCTCCGGCAATGCGAGCGGTTTGCCCAGCTCCGCCGGGAGTGCGCCGGCGAGCAGGACGGCCTTGGGATGAAGCGTCTGCGAATCGGAAATAATCTCGAAGCCATTTTCATCGACACGGCGGATGTTGAGTGATTTGGGCGTGAGCAGCTTCACGCCGGCTTCTTTGGCGAAGTTGCAGAAGGCTTTGCGGATATCCGAATATTCGGCGACGCAGGCGGCGGCGGATTTGCCGTGCCATTCGCCGCGCGTCTCGGCGCTGTCGGCGAGGAACGCCACGCCGTAAACCGGCGTCATCTCCAGCTTCTTTTGAAGTTTCTCCAACGGCTTGTGGAGCTTGAAAACGGCGCTGTTGATGAGCGTGAGTCGATCGGGCTCGCGCTCGTTGGGGATCGTCGCGTGCGCGACATGGAGCGCGGGCTTCTCCATCAGCAGCGTCGCCGCGAGATACGCGCAGGGGTGCCGGCCGAGGACCAGGACATCAAGAGCCGGCGCGGTCGACTTGGGCATATGAGCGGGTCTCGGGCCTTGATGATAACGAGGGTCAGGATTTTGAGCGATGGCGAGAGTTTGGCATGATCCTGCGGCGGCACGGGCATTGCATGTATAGCGAGTACAACCATTTTCTGCCCCGCTGTGGGGCGAGGAGACAAGTCATGAAGAAGCTCATCGTATTCGTCGCGCTCTTTTCGTTCGCCACCACGCTGATCGGCTGCCACGCCAGCGCGAGCGTCGATAAGACCGAGACGTCGATCGCGGCGCCGCGCTAATCGCAAATCATCGTGCCAGGAATCGTTGAACTTTTTTGCCAAGGAGATCGCAATGAAAACGTTGATCGCATTGATGTTGGCGGTTGTGAGCGTCGCCGTGCTGAGCGGCTGTCATGCCGACGCGGGGACGGATCATCACAACGCTTCTGTTGACGTGGGTCATTAGTTAGTCGCTGTCGCGAGTTCGCGACGAGAATCGGCGGGCGCGCAGGTTGTCCGGGAGCGGCGTCATCCTGACGCTTGCGATCCCCCGCGCCGGCCGATTATTTTCATGCGCCTATGCCGCGCTGGCCGCTTGCCGTCATGTTTGATTTCGACGGCGTGCTGGTGAACAGCGAGCCGCTCCATTACCTCGCCTTCCACGAGGTCCTCCACGCCGAAAAAATCGAGCTCGCCGAGAGCGAGTATTACCAGGAGCTGATCGGCTTCGACGATCGCGGCGCGTTCAAGCGCATCTTCGAGCTGCACGGGCGGGAGCTCGATCCCAGGACGTTCCTGCGCGTGATGACGCGCAAGAGCGAAGCGATGATGGAGCTGATCAGCCGGCGGAAGATCGAGGCGCTGCCGGGGGCGGAGGAGGTCGTGCGCGGGCTGTGGCGGCATTGTCCGCTGGGGATTTGCTCCGGCGCGCTGCGGGAAGAGATCGAGGCGATGCTCGAAGGCGTGTCGCTGCGCGATTGCTTCAGCGTGATCACGGCGGCGGAGGATGTAGAGGTCGGCAAGCCCGATCCGCGCGGGTACCTCTTGACGATGAAGCTGCTGGGGGAAAAATCCAAGCGCGCGCTCAAGGCGGCGGATTGTTTGATCGTCGAGGACGCGCCGTCGGTGATCAGTCGCGTGAAGGCGGCGGGATTTCCGACGCTCGGCGTGGCGAGCAGCTACTCGATCGAGCGGCTGAGCGAGGCGGATTTCGCCGTGCCGTC
>JAICTV010000142.1 GCA_025936175.1 Phycisphaerae bacterium | reverse complement strand
TTTTTGGGGCCCCCGCCGGCTCCCCCCTCTTCGCAACAAAAACAAGGGCCGCCGCTGGCGCCGCCCCTACGATTCTTCCCATCGCGCTACGCCAAGACCTTCCAGTCCTGGCACGAGAACATCCGCGACTGGTGCATCAGCCGACAGCTCTGGTGGGGACATCGGATTCCGGTGTGGCGGCTGCCGGAGGGACGTCTTGCGGATCGACTGAGCGATGAACAGTTCGAGGCGATCCTCCAGAAGATGATGAAGTGGAGCGGCGAGGGCCGCATGGCGATGAGCCTGCGCAGCGATGACCCTGCGGCGCGCGAGCAGGACATCGCCGATCGTCGCCTCCCCTTCGGCTTCGCCTGTGTGCGTAATGCAAACGATCGGGAGATCATCGATGTCCTCGAATCGCACGGCGCGGTGCAGGACCCGGACGTCCTCGACACCTGGTTCTCCTCCGGCCTCTGGCCGCTCTCGACGCTCGGCTGGCCGGAGAAGACTCCGGAGCTGGAGAAGTGGAACCCCACCTCGGTGCTCTGCACCGCGCGCGAGATCATCACGCTCTGGGTCAGCCGGATGGTGATGTTCAACCTCTACTTCCTCGACCGCCTGCCGTTCACCGACGTCTGCATCCACGCGATGATCCAGGACGGCGAGGGGCGGAAGATGTCCAAGACGCTGGGCAACGGCGTCGATCCGCTCGACATCATCTCCTCGCACGGCTCGGACGCGATGCGCTACACGCTGGCCGCGATGGCGACCAACACGCAGGACGTGCGGATGCCCGTCGAGCGCGATGCAAAGAGCGGGAGGAACACCAGCCCGAAGTTCGATCTCGGGAGAAATTTCTGCAACAAGATCTGGAACGCGGTCCGCTTCGCGCTGATGAATCTGTCGTCGGGTGCGCAGCAAAAGCCCGAGGATTGCAATCCTCGGACTTTAGCGGATCGATGGATCTTGTCGCGCTTCAATCGCACGGTCAGCGCGTGCGACGACGCGCTGCGCGGTTACCGCTTCGACCAGTACGCGAAAACCTGCTACGACTTCTTCTGGGGCGACCTGTGCGACTGGTACCTCGAGGCGATCAAGCCGGCAATGAAGGATCCGGCGCGCGCTCCCGCGACGGCGAACGTGCTCGCCTCCGTCCTCGACGGAAGCTTGCGCCTGATGCACCCGATGATCCCGTTCATCACCGAGACGATCTGGTGGAAGCTCAATGAGGTCCGCCCGAACCGCGGCCTGACCGGCCGGCTCGAATGCCCGCCGAGCGAGCGATTGATTAACGCGGCGTGGCCGAAGGCGTCTGCGCCGTCGGACGAGGCCGAGACGGTCTTCGATCGACTCAAGGAGATCGTCTCGTCCCTGCGGAACCTTCGGAACGAGCACAAGGTTGATCCGAAGCGCACGATCACGGTGACGATCTCCGCCACCGCCCGCGGCGTCGTGGACGAGATCGAGCTAAACCGCGAACTGATCGAGCTGCTGGCGACCTGCAGGATCAAGCAGATCGGCGAGAACCTCCCGGCGCCGGATAGAGGCGCGCGTGCGACCGCCGGCGGCGCGGAGATCTTCATCGAAGGCATGGCGGACGAGGCGGCCGAGCAGCAGCGCGTCGCCAAGCGGTGCGAGGAGCTGAAGAAGCAAATCGCCGCGATGCAGGGACGCCTTTCCAACGACGCGTACGCCAGGAAGGCGCCGCCGCACCTGGTGCAGCAGACCCGCGATCAACTCGCCGCCGCGGAGGCGGAGCTGGCAAAGCTCGGATGTTGATATCGCCTTGTCCATTCTGCCTGTAGGGGCGACGCCTGCGTCGCCCTTTCGCCGGGAGAAGAGGGCGAGACAGGTCTCGCCCCTACAGCGGCGCGCGATCGTGAAGTTACTCGCCGCTCGACGATGACGTGCGCTGATACGTCCCGCTGTAGCTGCGGTAGCGGTGGTAGGTGGTTTCGTTGTCCTTGGAGCTCTTGTCGGTCGGCGGCGACACGGCGGGCGCGATCGATTTGCGCGGCGTGGACGCGGCCGACGTCGCGGACGAACCGTCCGATTTCCTATCCGACGAGCACGCCCCCGTGAGCCAAATCGCCGCCGCCGCGATCACCATGATCCGATAGTTCATCAACGATTACATCGGCCATAAACCCGCGGCGGATTCAATCCGTCCGCTCGGGCTTGGGATCGCGGGTCATCAGGTCGGTCAGGGCGTGCAGCACGTCCTTTCCTTCGAAAAGGACGGCATAAACCGCATCGGTGATGGGCATGTCGACGTTGAAGCGTCGGGCGAGCTGGTAAACCGCCTGCGTCGTCGGCACACCCTCGGCGACGCTGTCCATCTTCTGCAGGATGTCCGCCAGCGCCCGGCCTTTTCCGATCTGCTCGCCGACCGTGCGATTGCGGCCTTCGGGGCTGACGCACGTGGTAATCAGATCGCCGACGCCCGCGAGACCGTGGAACGTCTCCTCATGCGCGCCCATCGCCACGCCGAGCCGCGTGATCTCTACCAGGCCGCGCGTCACCAGCGCCGCCTTGGCGTTATTTCCCGCGGCAAGTCCGTCGAGAATCCCCGCGGCGATGGCGATGACGTTTTTCGTCGCGCCGGCCAGCTCGACGCCGATCGCGTCGGGATTCGTGTACACGCGAAACCACTGCGTCGAGAACATCGCCTGCACGCGCCGCGCCAGCTCGTCGTCCGCCGACGCGACGACCGCCGTCGCGGGAAGATAGCGCGCGATCTCCGCGGCGATGTTCGGTCCCGAGAGCACGCCCAGCTCGCAATCGCAGTGCTTGCTCCCCAGCACGTCGGCGATGATCTGCGTCGGGCGAAGCAGCGTGTGCGTCTCGATCCCCTTGGCGACGGAGATGATCGGCACGCCTTTGGGAACGTGCGGCGCCAATCGCTCGTACACGCCGCGCATGTACTGCGACGGCACGGCCGAGAGGATCAGCGTCGCGCCGTCGAAGCATTCGCCGTCGTTCGCGGTCAGATGAACGTTGGGCGGGACGCGCACGCCGGGCAGCAGGCGGCGCTGCTCGCGGTCCTGCATCAGACGCTCGATCGACTCCTCGAACGCGCCCCACATCGTGACGGCGTGGCCCCCCTGCGTGAGCAGGATCGAGCAGACGGTGGCCATCGCGCCGTCGCCGAGGATGGTGACTTTTTCCGCCATTGGCGCGTCGCGATTGTTCTACCGGATGGCTCGTTCAATTGCACCGCGCGCCCGGCGCAGTCCGCACACGGCGGAATTTTTCCCTTGAAACGGCCCGAAAGCGCGTTATTTTCGCCGCCCTTCGATTTCCGCATCGGAGCAAGAGCATGCAGCCATCGCGACGGACATCATCTCATCACAAGCGAGGCAGTTGGTCTCGCCGCACTACCGGCGCGCATTAGTCGCGCGCAATCCCGCGTTGACCAACATCAAAACTTCTCGACTTTGCGAGCCTGCACCCTCGCGCCATAGCGCTTGGGCTTGCACAGGCCACGAGTGAATACGCCGCGTCCGTCGCGGCGCTGATGATTATGTTATACGAAACGACAAACGACCTGATTCAGGAGGAGCGATGCGAGGCGGACGAGGTGCGCGCCGACCACGCGGCCGCCACGGCCGCGCCCGTCGTCGGCACGCTGCCGGCGGCGCTGGTGGTCAGCGAGCGCGCCGCCGCATCGCTGCGCGCGTATCTCGCCGAGGCGAACCTGCACCACTACCGCGTCTTCCACTGTCCGTACCACGAGCTCTACGACATCGAGCGCTGCCTCGAGCATCTCGGCGAATCCGAGGCGCGCTGGCGGCCGCTCCCGGCGCTCCTGCGCGACGGTCAGCCGATCGCCACCATGACCACGTACGATGACGCCGCTAAGCTTTGGGAATGTGGCGTGCTCCGTCTGGCGAAGCACGACGTGGTGCTCGGCCGCTGGTACTGGATCGAAATCGACAACTACAGCAGGATCAAAGTGATCTGGCTGGCGGCGGCGCCGTCGGAAAAGGAGTTCGATGAGCTGCGAAAGGCCGTCGTGCACCACCGCCGCACCACGGCGGCGTCGGTCTGGCAGGTGGTGCGCGGCTACGCGAGCAGCGACGGCCGGCGCTTTGATCGCGCCGCGCCCAGCGACCTGCTGCTGAGCGACGAGGTCCGCGCCCGCGTCGAGCGCGAGCTGATCGGCTTCTTCAACGATGACGTTGCGGCGCTCTACCGCGCGATGGCCGTCCCCTACCGTCGCGGCGTGCTCCTCCACGGCCTGCCCGGAAATGGCAAGACGAGCCTCATCCGCCACGTCGGCTTCGCTCTGCCGCGCGTGCCGGCGATGTTGCTCCGTCCGGCCGCGAACTTCGACAATGACGATCTCGAAGAGGTTATCCGCCGATGGACCCAACAGGCGCCGGCGATCCTCGTCATCGAGGACCTCAACTGGCTGCTGAGGGAAGTGAACGTCTCGACGTTCCTCAACCTGCTGGACGGGGTTGACGGCTCGGTCACCGGCGGATTGCTGCTCATCGCAACGAGCAACCATCCGGAGGAGCTCGACCCCGCGATCAACAACCGCCCGGGACGTTTCGACCTCGTCATCGAAATCGCGTGCCCCGATCGCACGATGCGGCTGATGTTCCTTCAACGCCAGCTCACGGGCATTTCGCCGGCGGCGCTCGATCGCGTCGCCGGCGAGACCGACGGCCTGTCGTTCGCGCACCTGCAGGAGATCGTCCGCCTCAGCGGCCTGCGGGCGATCCATGCCGGACGTTCGGCGCGCGCGGACGACGACGTCATCGCCGCCGCGCAAACCGTCGCGTCAACCCACCGCCACGCCGAGCGCGGATTCCCCGCTCAGCAGGAGCTTGCCTTCGGCCTGCTCCCGCTGCGGGATCAGAAGAAAACGGCTAAGTCATAAAGCACCAGAGCCCACGGGATGCGAATCCCGTGGGCTCTGAGCGATCGGCGGAAGCGAACGAGGGAGGGTCCGCTTCCCAGGTAGGTGTGAATCGTTACCGCCGTCTTATCATCGGCGGTTTGGCCGCACTGCTGAAATCGGATTATACAGTCCGCTTATAGAAAAGAAAGCGCGAAAGTCTTCGCGACAGCAAATGAGACGGGGACTCAATGCAGCCGCCGCTCGTACTCATCCAGCAGCGGTGCCAGACGCGCCGCACTGTCGTCCAGCCCACCGGGGCGATTGCGCGCGAGCCACAGCCGGCGATGCTCCTGGATGATCTTGCGCACATCCTCCGCCAGATCGGATGCCGGGAGAGACTCGACGCCGAGACGGAAGCGGCCAACGCGGCAGGCGTGACGCGCCATGGCGGCGGTGTTGCGGATTTCGTCCTCGATCAATGCCGCATCCGCCCGGTTGATCTTCGCGCGATCGAGGGGCCCGACGGCGGCGTCGAGACGTCGCTCGGACTCGTCGAACGCTTCCTTTGTCAGCATTTCCCAAAGGTTTTTGCGTGATTCTCCGCCAACAAGCGTCCAGAAGAGCCGCGTTCCGTTGCCGATTTCCCTGGCGGCATGATGGACGGTGCCCAGGTCCATCATGAGCTTGCCCATCACGCCCGCGCTGTCGCGAAAGACGTGCATGTCGAGGGCGAGCGCGAGGTCGAGAGCTTTGTTCGACTCCAGGCACCACGAGTACGCGGCGCCGGCGGCGAAGCCGAGATAGCTGACGGGGAGATACTGAAGGTGACCGAGGTCGCCCCAGTCGGTGTTCAGGTAGCCGATGGCGCCGTTCGCCAGGCCGCAAGCGGCGGAGGATTTCAGATTGCCGATCGCGTTGTCGGTTCGCCCCGTGATCGAGGTCCAGCTCGAGGTTCCGGGGCAGACGTAGAAAGGGACTCCCGCATCCGCAAAAGCCCTGGTTTCCTTCTCGAACGGATGGCTTGCTTCGTAGCCCCAGTTGAGCGCGATCAAGTCCTTGGGCAATTCGCCGATCAGCTCGGGCTTGTGCAGGATGATGTCGCCCCAGAACTGCATCGTGCGACCGCGCCGTTTCACCTGCTCGTAAATCTTGAGGACGAAGTCGAGGTAGACGCGCTCCTTGCCGCGACGCTCGCACTCGGCCTTGCTCTTGCCCAGACCGAGGTCGAACGTCTCGTCGCAGCCGACGTTGAAGAGCTTCGACGTGAAATTCGGGAGGAGCTGGTCGTACAGGTCTTCGATCAGCGCGAGGCTGCGCGGGTCCAGCGGGTTGAGGGTGAAGCCGCTGTCGAAACGCGTGCCCCACGGCATCGTGAACCCGTCCGGCTTTTCCGCCAGCGGCTCGTAGCGCGGATGCTTGAGCCAGCGCTCCATGTGGCCGAACGAATTCTGGTTGGGGACGAGGTCGATGTGCCGCGCGCGGCAATACGCGTCGAGCCGGCGGATTTCGTCCGCCGTCAACGGACTCGCATCGCGCCAAACCTCCTCGTGGCCGCGATAGGCGAAGGTGTGCTCGGTGTAGAGCTGGAGCTGGTTGATCTTCAGCTCGGCGAAGAGATCGACGAGCGCGAAGAGCGTGGGCATTGTCGGCACTTTGTCGCGCGAGACGTCGAGCATCACTCCGCGAACGGGATAGTCGGGCCAATCCTCGATCACGCCCTGCGGCGCCGCATCGTCGCCGCACGCGCGGCGGAGCTGGGCGAGCGTCTGCCGCGCGTAGAAAACGCCCGCCGCGTCGGCGCCGACGACGTGTGCGCCGTCCTTCTCCAGATTCACACGATACGCCTGCGCCCGCCCCACTTTCGGATCTATGGTCTCCCATGTACCGCTTCCGCAACGTTCGTTCATTCGCCACAAACACTTGCGCGGCGCCGGGCAGAGAGATGAGATGGCGTTCATGAAAGGCAGTGTATCGCGAAGCAAAAAATTTTCGCTTTTCGCGGGAATTCGGGTTGTTTGATGCGGGAACGACGAAGAAGGTAGCCGGCCCTTCGCGGCTCATCCGTGTCGAGTCGCGACGGCTAACTGCGTCTTTTAACCAACCACTTGGAGGTGGAAAATGTTTTGTGAACCCCTTGAGGGGCGGCGTCTTCTCAGCGCGTCGCTGAATTCGACGACCGGCCTGCTCACGATCACCGGCACCGACGGCCGCGACCGCATCACCGTCACGCGCGGCAACGCCGGCCGCCTGATCGTCACAGAGACGAGCTACACCGCGGCGACAAAAACCACGCCGGCGACTGTCGACACGCATCGCACGATCTTCCGGCCGCTGCAAGTGAAATCGATCCTCGTCAACGCCCGCGGCGGAAACGATTTCGTGGATGTCAGCGGCAACCACGAACGGCCGATCTTCTTCCTGCCGTCCACCGTCAACGGCGGCGGGGGCAACGACACGATCTACGGCGGACAAGGCAAGGACGTCCTGAACGGCGACGCCGGCAACGACAACATCTGGGGCCTGGGCTCCAATGACCTGATCAACGGCGGCGACGGGAACGACAAGCTCGTCGGCGGCCTCGGCGCCGATTCACTCAACGGCGGCGCGGGCAACGATCTCCTCGACGCGCGCGACGGATCGGGTCACGACACGATCGACGGCGGCGCCAACGCCACGCCGACCACGCTTCATCCGGGCGACATCGCCTGGGTAAACAAGGGCGACATTGTCAGCAACGTCGAGAAAGTGTTCACGCTGGCGTAACAGCCACGGCAGCGCAACTGTAACGAAGCACGCACATCGAGGAGTCGGTTTCCTCCCCACGATGCACTTGATGTGCGGCCGGGGTCGCGATGGCACCCAAATCGCGGCCCCGGTTCTTTTTGCGCCCCCGGCGTTGCAAAAAGGGGTGCAAAACCCGCATTTTGCTTGCAAGTCGCTGCGGTGGGGTTAGCCTCATCCGCTGCTTCAAGTCACAGTCTGATCGGGCTTTGTGGAGCGGGAGAATTCGTGATGCTTTGCCGACCGCGCGCCAGCGCCGCACGCGCATTCACGCTTGTCGAGTTGCTGGTCGTCATCGGGATCATCGCGATCCTGATCTCGATCATCCTCCCGACCATCAGCCGCGCCCGCGAATCCGCCAACCGCGCCCAGTGCATGTCGAACCTCCGCCAGCTCGGCATGGCATTCAACATTTATTTCAACCAGAACCAGATGCGCTTCCCGCGCACGGCGCCGCTGCAAGCGGGCATCCGCAAACATCGTGACGAGGACTGGATCTACTGGCAGAAGAATTCGAATCTGGACATCAAGCAGTCGGCGGTGCTGCGGCTCCTGCGCACGTCAGCCGGCGGCGGCGACGTCGAGAGCATCTGCCGCTGCCCCTCCGACACCAACTACCGCAATCGGCCGCTGGCGAAAGATTCCGACGGCTCCTCGTACCAGTACAGCTACACGATGAACAACCGGATGACCTGGCAGTTCGAAAGCTTCATGCCCAAGGACGCAGGCAACAGCCCGCTTCCCTACGCGACCAAGATCACCCGCGTCCGCCATCCCGCTGATAAGGTTCTGCTCTTCGAAGAAGACGAAGTGATGCTCGATGACGGCGCCGCGAGCATGACGATGGGCGGGAACATGCTCTCGATCCGCCACGACCACAAGCGCGTCTACCCCGACGACCAAAGCTCCAACCGCGACCGCCGCGGCAACGTCATGTTCGCCGACGGACACGTCGATTACGTGTCGCGCAGTCAGATCCAGGAAAACAATGACATGTCGGTCGATCCGTCGAAGTAGGCGCGTTTGTCGTCCGTAGCGGACGCGGATGAGGTCCCCGCGAAAGACTCGCGCTCGTCATCCCCCCTTTCCCACGCTATCATTCCTCACCATGTCGTGGATCGAAAACCGCTTCGAAGAGGGCCTGATCGTCACCAGCCTCGATTTCATGATCAACTGGGGACGCAAGAACTCGATCTGGCCGATGACGTTCGGGTTGGCGTGCTGCGCGATCGAGATGATGGCGGTCGGCGCATCCCGCTTCGACCTCGACCGCTTCGGCGCCGGCGCGTTTCGCGCCACGCCGCGGCAGGCGGATCTCATGATCGTCGCGGGCACCGTGAACTACAAAATGGCTTCACGGCTCAAGCGCCTGTATCACCAGATGCCCGATCCGAAGTACGTGATCGCGATGGGCGCGTGCACGGTCGGCGGCGGGCCGTACTTCAAGTACGGGTACAACGTCGTCAAAGGCGTGGATCTTGTCGTGCCGGTCGATGTCTACGTCCCCGGCTGCCCGCCGCGTCCCGAGGCGTTGATGGAAGGCATCATGCGGCTGCAGGACAAGATCAGCGCCAAGACCATCGGTCTCCCCCGCGGCGCCCGCGCCGCCGCGGAGAACCGCCCGCTCATCGCCACCGCCCCGGCGGCGGTCTGACGTCAGGGCTCCTCTTTTTCGCTCGATTCTCCTTCGTCCTCCTCCCAATCCTCCGGCTCCATCTGCGCCCAGCGGTGCCCGCAGCGGGGGCAGCGCCAGTGCGGCGTGACACGCCAGACGAGCAAAGCCAAGCCGATCGGCAGGAGCAGGAACCACCATCCGGACGGCTGACGATCCAACGCACCGGTAATCGCGGGCGCGGCGATCAGCAGGATCAGCATCGCCCAGGCGACGTAGCGGATCGGGTTGAGCTTGCGCTTGGCGCCGCCCGAGCCGCACCTGGGGCAGCGAACCTCGCGCTTGGCGCGGCGGCTGGCGCGCTCGGATTCGATCTGATCGAGATGCGCGCGGGCGGCGCGAAGATCGCGCCGTTGCGCCTGCACCTTAGCGCCGCCCGGACCTCCGCCGGCGGAGGCACTGCCTAACAATCCCAGCGCGGCGACGTTTTCGAAATCCACGCGCGCGTGCAATCCCCGCTGCTCGAGCCCCGCGACGATGAGATTGGCTTCGAACGTGTCGCGCGCGAGATACGCGAAGACCCAATCGTCACCGCCGTCTGCGGGTGACGCATGATTCGGATCTCGCTCGGCATCGGGCATCGCGACGGAATATACCCTGCCCGCCAATTCAATTCAGGGCGTAAAGAAAGAACGATGCCTACGACATTGTCTCACGGCTCGACTCCGCCTCGTGCGATTCCGCGACGACCTCAAACCCCCGCGCCGGGGGCTCGCGCCATTCGGCGCCGCAGGCTCGGCAGCGGCGGCGGCGGGTGGTCATCATGAAACAGATCCCGCACACCAGCATCAACAACCCGAGCAGCGGGTGCATCGTGGCGGCGAAGAAGCTGAGCAGGATGGTGACGCCGATGCGGCGGCCGCCCCAGCGTTCGAACTTGATCCGCGTCGAGCCGCAATCCGGGCAGCGCTGAAGATTCTCGTCTGCTTGATCGACGGAGGGAACGTCGCGCTCGCCGAGCAGTTCGGCGGCGTGCGGGGCCAGCTCGCGCGGGACCTGGAGCTTGATCCCCCCGGTCGCGATCGAGTAGTGCCACAAGGCGACGCCGATGTTCTCGTCGGCGATGAAGACGGGGATGCCTTCGTTCTCGAGCTTCAGCCGCGCGACGTGGGCGGCGACGGATTCGCCGAAGGTCGCGACAGTGACCCAGTCGACCCGCTCGCCTTCACCGCCCGCGCCGTCATCGTCCGCGCCGTCATCGTCCGCGCCGTCATCGTCGTTGTCATCATCGTCGTCATCTTCCCATCGGTCGTCGCGATCGCGCGGGGGATCGATCGGTGGCGGCGGAGGCGCGAGGTTTTTCGCAGGCTCTTCGAGCAACAACATCAGTCACGCTCGCTCGTTCATTCTTTTTGCCGATCCCGATGTTGCGGGACATGCGCCGCGGTCCCGCCTCGCCTTGAAAATCTTACCGCCGATGCCTCACCGAACGCCCCGGCCGCAGCCGTCGCGCGTTCATTGCTCGATTGTAGCAGGCGAGAAAAGAACAAAGGCGTCGATTTCACTCGACGCCTTCGTCCCACTGATTCCCGCGCAGTTGACTGCGGCAGACCCGACTACTCCGCGTTCTGATAGGCGTAGTAGGTCTTGATGTTGCGGTTGTAATAGCCACCCGCCTGGGCACGGACGGCGTTGAGCACGATGCCCAGGTGCTCGGCCTTGGTCTTCTTCAGGTCGTCGCGCAGGCGCGTGAGCAGCCCGCGGCTGTTGGCACGGGCGCGGACGACCGTGACCACGCCATCCACGCGCGGCGCGAGCGCCACCGATTCCGACACGAACAGGAACGGGCCGGAATCGAAGATCACGTGGTCGTACTCTTCCAGCGCCCGCTCGATGAAGTCGATCAGGAGCTGGCTCTCGATCAGTTCCGTCGAGTTGGACGGACGCGGGCCGCTGGGCAGGATGTCGAGGTTCGGCACCTGCGTCTGGCACACTGCCGACGAGAAGTTGTCGATGCTGTTGAGCACCGCGCTGAAGCCCTGATCGTTGGGCAAGCCGAAGATCTTGTGCAGCTCCGGGCGGCGGAAGTTGGCATCGACCAGCAGGATGCGGCGGCCGTTGAGCGCCAAACCCGCGGCGAGGTTCGTCGCCACGGTGGTCTTCCCGTCGCCGGGACTGGGGCTGGTGACCATCAGGCTGCGGGTCGAATCGAGCGACGCGGCATGCTGGAGGCGCGAGCGAACCTGTCGGAACTGCTCGGCGAGCATCGAGTGCGGCGCCTGGAAGATGATCGTCTGCAGCGGCGCGCCGGCCGACTGTGGGTCCTCGTCCTCGTGCGGGATGATGCCCAGCAGGTTGAGCTGCCCGACCCGCTGGATGTCGCGCGGGCTGCGGACGGAGGTGTCCATCAGTTCGCGGAGGAACGCCAGACCCACGCTGAGCATCAGCCCCACCGCCACCGCCACCGACATGACGATCGGGAGCTTGGGGAAGCTGCGCGTGTCCGGCTCTTCCGGATGCGTCGCCCACTGGATGGTGCTGATGTCGCTGTTGCCCATCTGGCTGATCTGCTCGAGCTGGGTGTTGACCTGCGTGAGCATCTCGCGGGTGGTCTGCTCGTCGTCCTTGAGCGTGAGGTACTGGTTCATCGCGTTGGTCAGGTCGCCGAGGTCCGTCTTGGCGCTGTCCACGCGTTCCTGGATGGTCTTGAGCTGCGAATCGGTGCTGTCTTTCATCTGGCGCAGCTTCTCGATGATGGAGGCGGTGGCCTTGGCGCGGACGGAATCCGTCGCGTTCTGAAGCTTCAAGGCGGCGTCGTCACGCATCTTCTGCATCTGAATGCGCTGGCGGTGCTGCGGGCCGAGCCCTTCCAGCAGCCCGAGCTGATAGTCCAGGTTGTTGAGCTGCATGCGGAGCATGCTGACTTCGCCGTCCCTGGCGATCTCGTCCTGCACGAGCGAAAGATCCTGCCCGTCGTTGAGCTGAGCGACGGCGGCGTCGTAGGCGGCCTTGGCCTCGTCGCGGTTGCGGCTCATCTCGAACTGCGTCTTGAGCAGGTCCTGGAGCTCGACTTCCTTCGCGGACAGTCGGCCGGGCGTGCCCATGCCGTCGATGCTGAGCTTGACGGCCTTGTCGCGGAGGTCGCGGCTGATCTCGTCCTTGCGGAACTGGTAGCGCTGCTTGAGGTTGTTGAGCATCACGCTGCGCTCGAGCTGCTTGTTCTGATTGATCTTCTTCTGATTCTCGAGGTGCGCGTTGACGATGTCTTCGATGACCACCTTAGGCGACTTCTTGTCCGCACAGCTCATGCGGACCGCGAGCAGCTTCGATTCGGGGATCACTTCGACCTTGAGGTCATCCATCAGCTCTTCGCGCGCCTTGGCGGCGTCGCTGCCGTAGGACTGGAACCATGACGTCTTGCGAACGTCGGCGTTCGGATCCTGCAGCACCTGGATGAACAGCGCGTCCTGCTTGAGCAACGCGGCCTGGGTGCGCTGATCGAGATTGATGTTGCTGACGTCGGTGACGATCGGCTGATCCTTGATGGAGAAGGTGACCGGCGGGTTGATCTGGACGTAGCCGACGGAGGTATAGCTGGCGAAGTTCTTCGCCAGATACATATTCAGGCCGAAGCCGATGGCGGCGGAGAGGACCAGCGAGATGAGGATGAGCCAGATGTTCGAGCGGATGACGCGCCAAGCGTCGGCGCCGGTCATCTGTGACCCCCCCTGCGGCTGAGCCTGCATCGGCCCCGCAAGGGCCAGCGGTCCGGCGCCCGCCGGGCGCGGAAGTCGCATCGGGGTGGTGGTCGGCAGCGTCGTCATGATCAAAACTCCTGCTTCGTCGTCCCGGCGGACTCCGGCTTCCCTCCCGCCGGACTCTCATTATGCGCCCACTAGGGGAAAGTTGCTTTTAAATGGTTCTGGCAACGTCCGGTAAGAACGGCCCTGCCACCCTTACGGGCGCGCCGGCGGGATCGTTCGATTCCTCACGGAACGTTTGTACCGGCCGCAGCGGCGGCGGTGGACTTCTTGGTCTTCTGCATCATCGTCGCCTTGGCCTGAGCGTTCTCGACCTTGGTCTTGAGCGTCGGATCGAACTGCGTCTTGGACCGCTCATACTCGTGGATCAGGTCCAGCGCCGTCCCCAGTTCCACCAGCGCCTGATCCCAGAACTCCTTGCTGATGTACGCCATCGCAAGGTGATAGTGCGCATCAGGGATGGATTTGATTTCGTTGGCGCGGCGGAGGGTGTCGATGCCGTCATCGACGCGACCGGCCAGCGTCAGCAGCCAGCCGTGCGTGTCGTACACGTACGCGTCCTTGCGGCCGCCCTTGTCCATCAGGTCGTAGGCGTGCTGGCTGTACTTCAAGCCCTCGGCGGGGCGCGGGGGCTGCACCTGCTCGGCGAGCAGGCACGCGATGTTGTTCAGCGCGGTCATGTCGTCCGGCGTCATCTTCAAGAGCTTCTCGTAGCACTTGCGGCTCTCTTCGGGCTGGTTGACGATCAGGAACAGTGTCCCGCCGAAGCGAAGCGCGCTTTCCCGATCCGCCGGCACCAACTGCTCGTCCTTGGCCAGCACCTGCTGAAGCGTCTTGACCGCCGACTCGTTGTCCCCCTTGGTCTGCTGCAGGCGCGCGACCATGATCTTCCAGTGGTCGTCCTTCTCCGCCTTGCCCTGGATGCGGGCGATCACCTCGTCGGGCCCCATCACGTCGCCCATGGTGCGGACGATTTCGGTGTTGGCGTCGTCGTTGTGATCGGCGTTGGCGGCGTTGAGCGCGGCCTCGAAGTCCTTGATCGAGTCGTCCTTTCGGCCCAGGTTTCGCTTGGCGACGGCGCGGGCCTGGAACGCCCACCACCCCGCCTGCTTCGCCTGCTCTAGCCGATCGACCTCGTTGATCACGTCCGAGTTCTTGTTGAGCTTCACGAGCAGCTCGACGTAGGTCTTCTCGAGCCCCGGATCGTCTTTCTTCACCGCCAGCGCGTCCTTGATGGCGTCGATCGCCTTCTTCGGCTCGCCCTTGGCTTGTGCGATGGCGGCCCTGCGCTGGAGCAGGTCGGGGTCCGGCGTGTAGCCGGGCATCTTCTCGGCGTCGCTGATGACGCGCTCGGCGTCGATCCAGCGCGGGGGCTGGACGACCGCGTACGCGTCGAGCAGACCGAGGCGGACACGCCTGTTGTTCGGCTGCGCCGACAGCGCCGCCTCGA
>JAICTV010000064.1 GCA_025936175.1 Phycisphaerae bacterium | reverse complement strand
TTAACATTCCGGAGCTCGCGGTGCTTTGATGCGCGCAACGCGCGGCGGGCTTCGCGGTTGTCCTGGGCAGATTTCCCATAATAACAGCCGCAAAAGCGGCGGCGGAAAGCCGGGCCGCCGTGGACGCCGATAAGGGACGCGAGACGCCGATAAGGGGACGGCGACAGAAAACGGGACGCAGCTCGATCTTCAAGAGTGCCGGCCGCCATGCCCCGTCGCGCCGCGCGTCGTCGCTGCCGCGGCGCGATGGCGCGGCTGCCCTGCCCGATGACACTTCTGCCCTGCCCGGTCGCGCAACTGCCGTGCCCGATCATCCGGCTGCCCTGCCGCGCGAGCGCGCTGCCGTGCCCGGTCATCGCGCTGCCCTGCCGGGTCATCCGGCTGCCCTGCCCGCTCATCGGGCTGCCGTGCCGGGTGACCCGGCTGCCCTGCCCGCTCATCGGGCTGCCGTGCCGGCTTTCATACGGGTCCGGATTAATCCGTGCGCTGGTCGATGGGAAATGTCATCCTGAGGTGCTCCGAAGGATATGGATTACCCCGGCGCACGGCCAGATCCTTAGGAGCACCTCAGGATGACAAGCGCGCGTTTTAATCCCGATGGTATCAACGTGGGAACCGCAGACCGCGGCTACCCGCCGCGACGCCTGACGGCTGTTCGGAACGCTCCACTTCGTTGCGCTAAGGTACGGGCACGGCCCGTCCGCTAGCTCGGCTTGGTCGCGCTGTTCAGGCGCTCGCCCGATTGCGCGACGTTGGACTTGTTCATGACCTCCACCGGCAGCGTGCGGCGCTGGAAGAGCGGCAGGCCGCTGCGCTCGCCGCGGGCGCGCTCGGCGAGGATGCGCACCGTGTGGAAGCCGCAGCCGAACTGGTCCTGCACGATCGTCGCGGCGACCGTCCCGCCGCGGATGCCGTCGAGCGTGCGCGGGTCGGCGTCGAAGCCGACGACCTGCACCTTCCCGGTCTTTCCCGCCGCCTCCAGCGCCTTGACGATCGACGCCGCGCTGTAGGAGTTGAGGCCGACGATGCATTTGACGTCCGGATGATCCTTGAGCATCGCGCCGACCATTTCGGTGGACTTGTTGGGATCGACCTGGTCCTCGATCGTCGCGACCACGCTGTACTTGCTCCCCTTGAGGTTGGTCGCGTCGGCGGGATCGATCGGCTGCTCGGGGGCGTAGGGGCGGTCGACCAGCTCGTCGATGACGCCCTGGCGGCGGTGGGCGACGTTCTCCTTGCCCAGCGAGGCGCAGACGATCGCGACCTCGCCGCCGTCGGGGACGGCGATGCGCACCTGGTCGCCGCACTGCCGGCCGGCGGCGTAATTATCCGTGCCGACGAAGCAGAGGCGCGATGACAGCGGGGAGTCGGAGTCGAAGGTGACCAGCGTCGTCTGCGCCGCGACGTCGGCGAGCAGGCCCGCCTGCTCCGTCGGGTTCACCGGGCTGATCGCGATGCCGTCGAACTTCTGCCTGAGCAGATCGCGGATCGCCTGGTTCTGCGAATCGGTGTCGCCCTTGGAGCGGACGATGGTGACCTTGGCGTCATACATGTTGGCCGCCTCGTTGGCGCCCTTGATCACTAAATCCCAGTACGGCGTGTCGCTGGAGGTCACCAGCGCGATCTTCGGGTTGGCCTTGAACGCGCCGAAGTACGCGAGCAGCCCGACCGCCAGCAGCGCGATGATGATCACGCGCAGCACGTTGACGTGGGCGCGGGAGTGGGTCTTGTGCGATGCGGCGGTCTGCGGCTCAGACGCCGCCGAGGGCGGGGTCAGGGGGGGTTGAAGGTCGGTCATGAGGCTCTCTCCGGAAGTGAAGCGAACGTTCGCCCGACAAATGTACAACATGTCATCCCGAGAGGTACGCCGCGGGGGATCTCGGAGGCAACTCGCCTTCGAGATTCCTCGGAATACCTCGGAACGACAACCTGCGGGGGCCGGGATGATACGGGGGGCGTGGACATGGCGCTACATCGGCAGGTTCGGCCGGATCGGCGCTTCGGACATGTTCTTGAACGGGTGCTGGCCGCGCAGTTCGCTGAGCAGCCACTGGTAATGCGCGTGAGTATTGGGATTGCGCAGCTCGTGTGCGGCGGGAACGGAGCCGGGATTCACGCACTCGCCGCCGTGCTTCGGGGCGGTTTCCTCAGGCTCGGGATCGTAGCCGCTGAGGATCTTCCGCATCATCATGACGCGGTGATCGCTCTTCTCCTGCGCCGCGACGCGATCGTTCTGCGCGCGGACGCGGTAGTCTTCGTTCACGCCGGCGCGTTTGGCGATCTCGTCGAGCCAGAGGCGGCCGTACTCGACGTGCGACGTCTCGTCGATGATGTCGTACTGCATCATCTCCGCCGACGGGTCGTCGCCGTGAGCTTCGAAGTCCTCGAAGCAGTAGCGTTTGGTGGCGAAGTAGCCGGTCTCGGCGATCTGCGTCACGCCGTAGAAGGCTTCGTAGACTTCTTTCGGCATCATCGCCCGCATCGTGCCGTCGCCGCTGGCGCCGTAGCTGCTGTAGCCGAAGTGCTCGAAGTCGAGACCGAAATCGCGCAAGCGGGTGTAGCCGCTGTTGCCGTGCCGCGATTCATCCCACATGTGCCGCGACTCGGCGTAGAGAAAATCGAAGGGCATGAAATCGGCGGAATAAATCCAGCGGAGCTGCTGCTCGGCGACGCCCATCTCCCAGCAGTAGCCGATCATGAAGAAGAGGCGACGGGCTTCGATGCTGTGGTTCCAGTCGCACTCGAGCAGCGGGATGACGTTGGGGGCCTTGTCCCAGTTCTTCACCCGGCCGGGGGTGATCGGCATGCGGAAGTCGGTGTTGATGCCGCACGCCTGCGCGGCCTGCGCCGCGCCGCCCGCCCCGACTTCGATCACCTTGTTGAAATCCGCGCCGACCGACTGCAGCGCGTTCTCGATGCGCTTGAGGTACGCGCTGTCGATGTGATGCGGATGGCGGCGGCGGAAATCGTCGTACCACTCGCGCTCGATCCGTTTCGTTGCGATCGTCTCGCGCAACAGATCGTGCGTCGGGCGATCGTGCACCGGGTGCGATGACGCGATGTAGTCGGTGTAGGTGCGCACCAGCATCGGGTTGAGCACATCGTGCAGACCGGCCATCGCGTCGGCGAAACCGGGGGCGAGCAGGATCGCGTTGGCGACCTGCTCGAAGACGCCGTTGACCGGCGCATCCGGCTTGCCGCCGGGGAACATGTCCAGACGCTTGCGGAAGCGGTCGACGATCTGCGCCTGCAGCCAGGTGTGGTAGCAGACGGCGAGCTTGTCCTCCCAGTCGCCCGCGCAGCGGCCCCAGCCGGTGATCATGCGCATCGCGCTGTACTCGAGGTAGCGCCAGTTGCTCAGCAGGACGAAGGCGTTGGGAACGATGCGCGGACGCGACGATGAAGTTTGAACAGTCGGCTGCACGATGACCTCCGCATGCAACGAAGTCCCGGCCCGCGATATGTCTCTCTCGCCGGCCGAAGCATTCTAATCGTTCAGGATTAAATCGAAGACGAAATCTCCGGATTCGACAACGATGGAAACCTTTTGTTTACCGTCGGCATTGACGCCGCGGACGCCGGCGGCGCGGGCGACGGGCTTGCCGGCTTCCTTGATCGACGCGGCGTCTGTGACCGGCAACACTATGGTAGCCGCCTGGTTCGGGGGAATCGTCGCGGAGATCCGCATGGCGCCGCCGGGCTGCTTCTCCCAGCGCACCGCGATCGTGCCGACGACGGATTCGTAGCTCGCCCTGGCCCAGGTGATGTCGCCGACCGGCGTCGGCTCGATCACGATCTGCCGCGGGGGCTGCTGCGAAAAGTCCACGCGGATGCCGGCGAGCCGCTCGTAAAACCATTGCTCCGCGTGGCCGAGCATCAGGTGGTTCTGCGAGTTCTTCGGGTTCGCATCCCACGCCTCGGTCAGCGTCGTCGCGCCGCGCTCGAGCTGCGAGCCGTAGCTCGGCGGGTCGGTGCGCGAGAGCAGATCGAAGATCACATCCGACCGCCCCGCATCCGCCAGCGCCTGCAGCACGAAACGGAAGCCGATGTCGCCGGCGGTGATGTGGTTCTCGCGCCGGCGGATGTCGCGAACGAGCTTTTCCAAAACGGCGGCACGCTCTTTCGCATCGACGAGCCCCAGCGTCAGCGGCATCGCCTGCGCGGTCTGGCTGCCGCGGTCGTACTGACGGCCGGCTTTGTCGAACAGCTTTGAGTTGAACGCTTCATAGATGCGATCCGCGTGGGCGTCGTAGCGCGCGACGTCATCCTTACAGCCCAGCAGCTTCGCGGTCTGCCGCATGATCGTGACGTCGCGATAATAGATGGCGGTCGCCGTGACCGCCTTGCTCGTCAGCTTGGAAAAGCCCGGATCGCCCTCCCCGATGTCGTACCAGTCGCCCAGGCCGAAGTCGATCAGGCCTTCATTCTCGCGGCTGTGCAAATAATCGACGTAGCGCGCCATCACATCGTAGTTCTCTTCCAGGATCACGCGGTCGCCGCAGCGCTGGTAGATGAGCCACGGGTTGATGACGGCGGCGCTGCCCCATTCGGGCGAGTCGTTGAAGACGTCCCACTGCTGGCCGAAGGTGGTGTACTGCGGCGCGATCGTCGGCACGCAGCCGTTGGAATGCTGCGCGTCGCGGATGTCGCGCGCGATCTTCGCGTAGAACGTGGCGGCGTCGCAGTTGAAGAGGATCGACTCGGCCATCAGGTGCGACTGCTCGAGCCAGCCGAGCTTTTCGCGGTGCGGGCAATCCGTCAGCACGCTCTGGAAATTGCTCACGATCGCGGCGTTGATCAGGTCGTGGATGCGGTTGAAGAGGTTGTTGGAGCAGGAGAACGAGCCGACCGATGGCGCGGCGGCGAAGGTCCAATCCGCCTCCAGTTCCATCAGCGGGGCGCCTTCGACCTGAACGTAGCGGAAGCCCGTGTAGCTGAAGCGCGGATGCCAGTGCTCGACCTGCCCGCCGCCGCGCAGCGTGTAGTTGAAGTTGACGGGAGATCCCGTGTTCTTCTGCGACACGAGACCGTCGGCATCGAGCAGCTCACCGGTCGTGAGCGTCACCTTCGTCCCCGCCGCGCCGGCGACGGCGACCTTGGGGTAGCCGGAGATGTTCTGTGCAAGATCGTAGACGTGGACGCCTTCGCGCGGGCGCGTGAAGCGCGCGGGCTTGAGCGTCCGCATTGCGCGGATCGGCGGAGCGATCGAGGATCGCAGCGCGCCCCCGGGACCGTTCGTCATGACCGCCGGCTTCCACGCGGCTTCGTCGATCCGCTCCAGCCGCGCGTCGTAGTCCTCGCCGCCGTAGATGCAGGAGAAGGTGATCGGCCCCGGCGCGACCTGCCACGATTCATCCGATGCGATCACGTCGCTCGTGCCGTCGGCGTAATCGAGGCGGAGGTGACAGATCAGCTTGGGCGGACCGAAGGAGCCCTTGAACTTCTTGTAGCGCCCGCCGGTGACGTTATACATGCCGTTGCCGAGCAGCGCGTTGAGCACGTTTTCGCCCCGCTTCAGCAGCGGCGTGACATCGTGCGCGACGTAGAGGCACGTCCTGGCGTAATTCGTCCAGCCGGGCTCGAGGAAATCGTCTCCCGCCTTGCGATCGTTCACGCGCAGCTCGTGTTGACCGAGTCCGCAGAGGAAGGCGATGGCGCGGCGGATCGGTTTCTCGACCGCGAACGCGCGGCGAAAGATCGGCAGCGACTTGACGTCATCGCCGGCGGCGATCCATTTCGCGCGCCAGTCGGATTCGGTGAGCAGCCCCATCGTCCACGTCGCCGGATCGCTCCAGTTGGACGCGCGGCCCTCTTCATCCCACACGCGCACGCGCCATTCGACCTGCTCCGCCGAGGCGAGCGCGCGGCCTGCATATGCAACCTGTGTCGTCCGCGGCGAGTCGACCTTGCCCGAATCCCAGATCTCGCCGGCGGAGTTGAAGACGCGGACCTGATACGCCGTCTGCTTCGCGCCGCGAGCGGCTTTGGACGACGATAAGAGCACCCAGCTCAATCGTGGCTGCGCGACGTCGATGCCGACGGGATCGTCGCGACACTCGCAGCGAAGTTGCGTCGGCATCAATGCCATTGCGCCTCCGCCGCAGCTCCGTCGTCGCAAGGAAGCACGCGATCCGGCTCGGCCGTTTCCTCGACGCCGCAGCCGTGGCCGGGACGCACCAGCGTCGCGCGGAATTCGCGCCGAGGCGCCATTCCTGCAAACTCACCCTCGCGCGGCCCGATCGTGAGCTTGCGCTCGCGCTCACTCCACGCTATCGGCGTGATCGCGTACGCGCCGCGCTCGTATTTGCAGTTGTCGTTCTCGTCCTCGTAGAGCTCGAACCGTCCGTCCGCACCGGCATAGACGCGCACGTCGATCGGCTCGTCGAGTGCCGCTTCCGCGTACTGCACACGCGGTCCGAGCGGCACCACCGATCCCGCGCGGACGAACAGCGGCATGATTTCCACCGGCGCGGCCGCGCTGATCGTCTGTCCGCCGGCGTACATCTCGCCGGTCCAGAAGTCATGCCAGTCTCTCCTCTTCGGCAGGTAAACGTCGCGCGACGCGGCGCCGGCTTCCGTGACCGGGCAGACCATCAGCGCCGGCCCGAACATGAACTGGTCGTCGATGTCGAACACGCGAGCGTCGTCGCGGAAGTCGAACGCGAGCATCCGCATCATCGTGTAATCGCGCAGCGTCTCCGCCGCCGCGATCGAATAGATGTACGGCAGCAGCCGGTAGCGCAGGCGGATGAAACGGACGAGCGTGTCGTACGCGACTTCGCCCGGCTTGCCGAAGCGCCAGACCTCGCGCGGCGTGTCCGTGCCGTGCGAGCGCATCATCGGCAGGAAGGCGCCGAGCTGGAGCCATCGCACATAGAGCTCCCGGTAGCCGGGATCGTCGCACCCGCCCGGATAATCGCCGCGCCAGAACCACTGCTCCCTGGAATCGACGAAGAACCCGCCGATGTCGAACGTCCAGCGCGGGTTGCCGGTGACGCAGAAGTTCAACCCGTCGGCGATCTGCCGGCGGAGCGTCTTCCACGTCGCCGTCACGTCGCCGGACCAGGTGATCGCGCCGTAACGCTGCTGACCGGGCGAACCGGAGCGAGTGAGGTTCACGACGCGCTTGCTCTCGCTCGTCCGCCGCTGGTGCTCGTAGATGCCCTTGCTGTGCTCGATCGAGTAGGCGGTGATGTGCTCGGGGTCGAGGAATGTCTTCGCCTCATCGGTGTTCATCACCGCGCGCTCGCACGGCTCGGGCTTGAGGCTGCCTTTCCAATCGGCGTCGAACGGCTCGGTGCAGTCGCACCACCACGCGTCGATCCCATGACGGAACCAGCCCTGGTTCGCCTGCTCCCAGTAGAGCGCTCGGGCGGCGGGGTCGAACGCGTTGTAGGTCGCGTCGTTGCCGAGCAGATGGCCCGCCTCGCGCATCTCGATCTGGTTCGGACACTCGCCGCGCATGATCGGCCAGATCGAGACCATCAGCTTCGCGTGCAGCGCGTGGAGGTCGCGCGTGAGCGCCGACGGATCGGGAAAACGCTGCGGATCGGGGTTCTTGTCGCCCCACCACTTGCCGGTCCACGAGCACCAGTCCTGCACGATGCAGTCGATCGGGATCTCCCGCGCGCGGTACTCGCGCACCACGTCGAGCAGCTCCGCCTGCGTTCGATAGCGCTCCTTCGACTGGATGTACCCGTACGCCCAGCGCGGCAGCATCGTCGGCCTGCCGGTGAGCCTGCGAAAGCCCGCGATGATCTGATCGAACGACGGGCCGGCGACGAAATAGAAATCCATCTCGTCATCGACCTCGCACCAGAAGTACGAGCCGTGCTCGTCGTCATGAAACGACGCGAGCGAAGTGGTGTCGAAGAGGATTCCGTAGCCGCGGGTCGAGACGATCGCCGGCATCGCGACCTTCATGTTCTGCTGGTAGAGCAACTGCGACTTGCCGCGGTAATTCAAGATGCCTTCCTCGTGCTGGCCCAGGCCGTAGATCGCTTCGTCGTCGGAGAAGACCAAGTCGAGCTGCGTGGTGTAGGCGGTGCGATCGATGACCACCGTGGCATTGGCGACGCGCGCCTTCACGCCGTCCACCGTCTTCTCGCTCTCGATCTTGATGGATGAGTCGAAGACGCGCTTCTCGACCGCGATCGGCTCGAGGTGCTTGCCGCCGCGATCGGGCTCGCGCACCAGCAGATCGCCGGCGGCGTCGAGCCAGGTGAAGGCGGCGGTTCGTTTGTCGATGCGGAGCTGGAGGCGCGAAGTCTTAAGCGTCAGAGACTTGTCGGCGTCGATCACGTCGCAGGCGCAGGTCGCGCGCTCCTGTGGCACGACCATGAAGCTCGGCTTGTTTCCGAATTGCGCCGACTTCGTGCAGACGACATGGAAGATCGATTCGTCGATGACGCGAAGACGCAAGCGAAGCGGCGAGAGGCTCAGCTCGACGCCGTCCTTAGTGCGCGTCGGGCTCATCGCGACCGCGCTCATATCGACGCTCCCGCGCCCGCTCCCGCGCCCGCTCCCGCGCCCGCCAACACCTGCTTCACCGCGTTCTTCCAGCCGCCGTAGAGGCGATCGACCTGCTCCTTCGCCATCGCCGGGCGATAGCTGACGACGTCGCGCGGCAGGCGGGCGACGTCGTCGATCGACCCGTGCACGCCCATGCCGAGGGCGCCCGCCAGCGCCGCGCCGAGCGAAGAGCAGTCCGGCATCTGCGCCGCCGTCACCTCCAGGCCGGTCATGTCGGCGATGAACTGCATGAGGAACGCGTTGCCAGTCGCCCCGCCGTCGGCATTGATGGCTTTGAGCTCCACGCCCGCGCGCTCGCGCATCACGTCAAGCACATCGCGGATCTGGTAGGCGATCGATTCCAGCGCCGCGCGGATGACGTGGTTGCGGTTCGCGTGCGCGGTCATGCCGACGATCGCGGCACGCGCATCGGGCGACCAGTACGGCGCGCTCAGGCCCGCGAACGCGGGGACGAGATACACGCCGCCGTTGTCCTCCACCGACCGCGCGGCAGCTTCCGTCTCGCTCGCGTCGCGAATCAGGCCAAGCTGGTCCTTCAGCCACGCGATCGTGGCGGCGGAATAGTTGATGATGCCTTCGAAGCAATAGGTCGCCTCGCCGCGATGCGTCCAGGCGATCGTCGAGACCGCGGCGTCGCCGCCGTACTGGAGCCTGGGCCCGAGGTTGAGCAGGACCGACGAGCCGCTGCCGAGCGTCACCTTCGCGGTGCCCGGCTTGAAGCAGCGGTGCGCGAAGAGCGACGCCTGCGAATCGCCCATCACGCCGCAGACCGGGATCGCGCTTTTCACCACGCCGCCCAGTGTCGTCGTCCCGAACATCGCGGTGCTGTCGCGCACCTCCGGCAGCGCCCGCGTCGGCACGAAGAACAGCCGGCACAAGTCCTCGTCCCAGCGCAGTCTCGTGATGTCGAAGAGCAGCGTGCGGCTTGCGTTGGTGTGATCGGTCGCGAACGTTTCTCCCCGCGTCAGGCGATAGATCAGGTACGCGTCGATCGTGCCGATCAGCGCCTCGCCCGATTCGAGCTTCTTCGCGATCTCCGGCTTGTTTCGAATCAGCCAGGTCAGCTTCGAGGCGGAAAAGTATGTGTCGATCTTCAGTCCCGTGCGCTCGGCGACCATCTCGCCGTAGCCCGCGGCGGCGAACTCGCGACAGATCGGATCACCCCGCCGGCACTGCCAGACGATCGCGTTGTGCAGCGGCTTCCCGGTCGCGCGGTCGAAGACGACGATCGTCTCGCGCTGATTGGTAATGCTCAGGCAGAGCAGATCGTCGAGCTCGAGCTTGCGCACCGCGGCGAGCATGTTCTGCCAGATCTCTTCCGCATCGTGCTCGACATACCCCGGTCGCGGATAAATCTGGCGGTGGTCGATCGACTGCTTGTCGATCAGCCGGCCCTGGGTGTCGTAGAGCAGCGCCTTGGTCGCCGACGTGCTTTGATCGATCGCGAGGATGTGCCGGCCGGCGGCGGACATGTTCTTCTATCGCAGGAGTGATTGCGCGGTTGCTGCAAGGCCTTCCATGCTGATCCCGTAGTGGCGAAAGATGTCGGCCTGGATGCCGGTGACGGTGTACTCGTCCGGAATGCCGACGATCTTCAACCTCGGCGTCACGCCTGCCTGCATCAGCAGCGACGCGCACGCCTCGCCGAGCCCGCCGTTGATCATGTGCTCTTCGACGGTAACGATCGCGCGGCACGATCGTGCGGCGGAGAGGATCGCCTCCGCGTCGAGCGGCTTGATCGTGTGCATGCTGAGCACGCGACAGGAGACGCCTTTGCCGCGAAGCGATTCCGCCGCCAGCAAGGCGTGAATCACCGTCTCGCCCGTCGCGATGAAGGCGACGTCGCCGCCGTCGCGGAGCCGGATCGATCGCCCGATCTCGAACTCCGTCCCGTCGCGATGGATCTGATATTGCGGCGCCTTGCCGAAGCGGACGTAGAGCGGCTTGGTCCGCTCGGCGGCGACCTCGATGGCGCTGCGCGCCTCGAAATTGTCCGCCGGCACGACGATGTCGATGTTGTTGATCGCCCGCAGCGCGGCCAGGTCGTGCAGCGAGTGGTGCGTCGAGCCCAGAGCGCCGTAGCTGACGCCCGCGCTGATGCCGATCAGCTTGACCGGATTGTCCGAGTAGCAGACATCATTCTTGATCTGCTCCAGCGCTCGCGCCGTGAGGAAACACGCCGGAGACACCGCGTAAACGATCTTTCCCGCCGACGCCAGACCCGCGGCGATGCCGACGAGGTTTTGTTCCGCGATCCCCAACTCGATGATCTGCCCGGGCAGCTCCTTGCCGAACGGGCCGAGCTTGCCCGAGCCGCGCGAATCGCTCGTCACCGCAATGACATTTCGGTCCGCCCGCGCCAAGCCGAAAAGCGTGTCCGCGAACTCGTCGAGATTCGCCCGGCGCATTTTCAGCCCGAGCTGTTGCGCGACCTCCATCGCGGCGGGAGAGAACATGGACGGCGCGGGGGCGCTCACGACGGCCACCCTCCCATTTTTCCTATGTCGTTTTTCCTTTTTCCTTCTTCCTCTCCTTCCATCCGCGCGATCGCATCCTCCAGCTCCTTGATCGCCTGCGCATACTCCGCATCGCTCGGCACGCCATGGTGCCACTTGGCGACGTCCTCCATGAAGCTCACGCCGCGACCCTTGGTCGTGTTCGCGATGACGACGCCGGGCCGGCTCTCGCTGCCGCGGGTGCTCAGCACTTCGGTGAGCTGCGCGATCGAATGACCATCGACGATGCGCACGTCCCACCCGAACGCTCTAAACTTTTCATCGAGCGGCTCGTTGGAGCACACATCGCGCGTGCGGCCGGTAATCTGGAGCGTGTTGTGATCGACGATCGCGGTGAGGTTGTCGAGATCGTAGTGAGCGGCCGCCATAGCGGCTTCCCAGTTCGACCCCTCCGCCAGTTCCCCGTCGCCGAGGAGCGTGAAGACGCGATAGTCCTTGTTGTCGAGTTTCCCCGCGATCGCGACGCCGGTGGCGATGGGCAAGCCGTGGCCGAGCGCGCCGGTGTTCTGCTCGATGCCCGGCACCTTGCGCGTGGGATGGCCGACGAAATGTGATTTGTACCGACAGAGCGTTTCGAGCTGTTCGGTCGGAAAAAACCCGCGATCCGCGAGCACGACGAACAGCGCCTCGACCGAGTGTCCCTTGCTCTGGATGTAGCGATCGCGATCGGGGCTGCTGAACGTCTCCGGCGACACGCGCAGCACGCGGTTGTACAGCACGTTGAGGATGTCGAGGCACGAGAGGCTCCCGCCCGTGTGGCCGGCGCCCGCGTGCTTGATGATCTCGAGCACGCGGCGGCGAAGCCGCAGGCTCTTGAGCTGAAGTTGGCGATCGGTCAGCGACATAGACGGCGCGGGTATCGGGTGTCGGGTATCGGGTTTGATCGACTCGCACCCGATACCCCATACCCGTCTTTCATTCGTGTCGATGGACTTCCCATCCCAGATACTTCCCGCACGCTTCGGCGAGCACATCCGCGGTGTAACTCGGATTCACCGCGACGTGATGCTCGAAACCATTGTTGCAAATGTAGTGGAGCAACTGCTGCAGTCGCGGCACGTGCGCGACGGCCCGGTGGCCGAAGGTTTCGAGCTTGTCATCCGTCGTCGTGCCCTGCCCGACGTACCCGCGGATCACGCCGGCGGCGTCGTCGGTGGTGAAGCGCGCATACGTCAGCGGCCCGGCGGGCGTGCGGCCTTCCATCGCGCCGTACGTGTTTTCGACGCCCAGCGTCGAGCCCAGGATCGGCGCGTTGGCGATCTTCGTGTCCGGTGCGAACGCCTTGGGCCAGTTGCCGCAGTGGAACAGCACGCACTTGTCGTCATCCCCGCCGTAATTGTTGTTCCAATCGACCAGCGCGCTGGGGAGTTGCGACGCGAGCGACAGCGCATACATCGACAGCGCGCCGGTGATGTCCACTTCGCAGGCGCTGGGCATCAGCGCCTGGCTCATCATGCTCATGCAGGTGCAGACGTTGCAGCCCCAGTTCTGCTGCAGGCTGGTCCAGCACTGGATCGCCGTCGCATCCAGCGCGTTGGCGGTGACGAAATCGTCGAGCACGACGCCGAGCCGCGCCATCTGGATCATCTTGTCGTCCGGCACGCCCTGCGACGGCGCATAGTCGTTGATCGCGGCGATCTTGGACCGCACGCGCGCGTCGCCGCCGTCGAGTTTTCCGGCCTTGCCGAGGATCTCGGAGAGATCAACGGTGGTGACGCTGATGCCGCAGCGCTCGAGGATCTTCTCGCTGTAGCGAACGGTGTTGAACGCGCCCGGGCGAGCGCCGACCGCGCCGAAGCGCGCCGAACGCAACTTTTTCACGGTCCGACAGACGGCGACGAACTTCGCCAGGTCGGCCTTAAAGGTCGGGTCGGTCGGATGCACGACGTGTCTCGTCGTCAGCGAAAACGGAATCCGCGCCTGTGTGAGATTGTTGCAGACCGAGATCTTCCCGCAGAACGCATCCCGCCGACGCGCGACGCCGAGGGCGTTGAGATCATCGGGATAGCCCTGCACGAGCACCGGGACGTTGAGCTGCGCCATCTTGAGCGTGTCGGCGACGCCCTTCTCGTCGCCGAAGTTGGGGAGCACCACCAGCACGCCGTCGATCTCGTTGCGATGCGCCGCGAACAAGTCCGCGCATTTGCGGGCGTCGGCGAACGTCTCGACGCCGCCGAGCTTCGTCTGCTCCGGCGTCAGCGCGACCGCGCGGAGGTTCGCATCGCCGAAGAGCTTGACGATGTCCTTGCGCGCTTCGCCGACCAGGACGTCGGGGAAGAAGTCGCGGTTGCCGATGATGACGCCGAGGGTGATCGGCGGCGATTGCGTTCCGGGCGCGGGCGTGGGCGCGGGCGAAACAGCCGGCGCGGCGATGGGCAACACTGCGGACATAGCATCTCCCTTGCTGTCAGACGCTTACGTTGAAGTTTTAAGCCGCTGCGGCCGGCGTCGCAGTGGCATTTTGCGAAAAGGTTTTGTGAATTAGCGCAGGATTCGTTATCCCGCGGCGATCAGCTCGACTTTTCCCGCCAGGCCGGCCGATGCGTCGTCGCCGCGGAGCAGAACCAGCAGTTGCAGACGGGACTGGCCCGGCGCGATCGGAACGAGCACCCGGTTCGACACATCTTTCCAGTGCAGTTGTCCGTTCACGTGAACGTCCGCGATGCCCCCAACGGCATGGAAGACGGCCTCGCCGCCGCGCAATTCGATCGACTTGGAGAGCTTGGTCTCGGCGCGATAGATCGCGTAACCCCGCGCGGTCGCCCACGCGCGTTGCGGCGTGCCCGGCTCGATGCGCTCCCAACTGTTCATGTCCTGCGCGATCGCGTCCTGCCGCACATCCGGGGGCGTCGGCGTGATCGGGCTCATTCGCCAGTCGGTGATGAAATTCCGCCGCCGCGCGGGCGCGACCGCCGGCGCCGACCGGAGCGATGGGATGTCGAGCTTTAACGTCGCGGGCTTCAATCCGTCCGCCGTCGCGGTCAGCGTGATCTGCGTCGGCGTCGACGTCGCCTGCACGATCACCTGCGCGAGCCCGCAGAACAAACTGCGATTCGAGGCCTTGGCCGGCTCGTGACTCGACGGATCGCCGTTGCCGACGCCGAGGATCTTCGCCGGACCCGAGATTTCGAAGCGGACGAAGTCGTCCGCCGTCGGCACGCGACGACCTGCTTCATCAACGGCGAAGACGGTGATCGGCACGACCCGCGCCGCGGCTTTTGCCGCCGGATGAATTTCCAAGCCGAGCGAAGTCGCCGCGCCGGTGGTCTCGATCATCACTTCGGCGCCGTCACCGACGGCGCGAAGCTGCCCCGGCCGATAGGGCACACTCCACTCTGCCATCTCGACGGGATCGACCTTCTTCCGTCCGAGCGACTCGCCGTTCAGGAACAGCTCGACCTCGCGGCAGTTCGTGTACGTCATCACGCGGATCGGCTGGCCCTCGCGGCCGGACCAGTTCCAGTGCGGCAGGATGTGGATGAACGGCTCGGCCGACCAATACGCCTTGTGCAGATAGAACGCGTCCTTCGCAAAGCCGCACAAATCCATCATCCCGAAGTGCGAGTTGACGCAAGGCCACGCGCTGGGCGTGGGCTCGCCGCGGTAATCGAAGCCGGTCCACGCGAACAGGCCTGCGAGGTAATCGCGCGCTGAAACGAACCGCCACGTCTCGCGCGCCGTCGCGCCCCAGGGGGCGACGTCGTGGTCGTACGATGCGAAATGGCACCGCGCCGGATCGTTTTCGTACACGCCGCGCGTCGAGAGCACGCAGTGCGTCTCCGCCGCCACCACCGGCACCTTCGGATGCTTCGCGTGGAACGAATCGTTCAGCGGCAATTGGTAGTTGATCCCCGTCGCCTCCACTGCGTCGGCGATGCAGTCGTCGTTGAGAATCCCGCCGCTCACCGCCGCCGTCACCGGTCTTGAAGGATCGAGCCGCTTCACCTCCGCCTGCATCGCCCGCGCGATGTTCGCCGCGACCGGCGTCCCCTGAATCGCCTCCTCGTTGCAGACCGACCAGAGGATGACGCTGGGGTGATTGCGATCGCGCAGCACCATCGCGCGGAGCTGCTCGAGATGCTGCGGCGATGACCCGAACGTGCGGTTCTCGTCCATCACCAGCATCCCGAGCCGGTCGCAGACATCGAGCAGCGCCGCCGCCGGCGGGTTGTGCGCGCAGCGATACGCGTTGCAGTCCATCTCCTTGAGCCGCCGGATGCGGAACTCGTGGATTTCGTCCGGCGCCGCCACGCCCACGCCGGCGTGGTCCTGGTGATTGCACGTGCCCTTCAGCTTGATCGGCTGATCGTTGAGGAAGAAGCCGCGGTCGGCATCGAAGCGGATCGTGCGATAGCCGAAGGTCGTTTCGACGACGTCGCCGCCATCGAGCGATGCGCGGAGGGCATATCGGTTTGGCGCATCGACGCTCCAGAGGCTCGGCGCGGAGACCGGGATGCTGTATTGAAACTGTCGGCTTGATCGTGCCGGCACGAAGACCGAGCCGCGTAGCGCGCCGTTTACGGAGCGGTCTTCAGGGGAACGCGGAAGACACGAATGCCCCGCCGCAAGCGGCGGGCTATCTGGCGCATCCGGCGCCGGCGCGATCTCCAATCGCAGCTCCGCCTGCGCATCCGCGTACGATGCGTTCTCGACCGTCACCTCGACGATCGTTTCCCACTCCGGGTCATCGACCTTCACCGGCCGAACGAACAACCCGTTCTCCGCGACGTGCATCGGCGGCGCTTTGATCAGCCAGACGTGCCGATAGATCCCCGCGCCTTCGTACCACCATCCCTCGATCGGCGTCGCGTCCACGCGGACGGCGACGACGTTCACGTCCTCATCGCCGAAGCGCGCGACGTCGCTGATGTCCACCGAGAACGGCGTGTACCCGCAGAAGTTGCGATGCAGGACGTGCCCGTTGACGAACACGGTGCAGTGCGAGCTGGCGCCCTCGAAGCGCAGCAGGAGATGCTTGCCGCGATCGGTTTCGTCGAGCGCGAAGTGCCGCCGATACCACCCGACCCCGCGCGGGAGAAACCCGTTGTCGAGGTAGTTCTTCGGATCGTATTCCCCCTCGACCGACCAGTCGTGCGGCAGGTCGAGTTGCCGCCAATCGGAGTCGTCGTAATTGATGCGCGCCGCCCCGCGCGCCCACCCCGCCTTGTTCGCCATGTACGCCGCGATGTGCTTGTCCGCCGGCACCGGCGAGTCGATGTCGCCGAGGTGAAAGAGCCAACCGCAATCGAGCGAAAGCGTCTCGCGCGCAGCCGTAATAGTCAGTCTTTCTCGACCGGCTTCGCGTGTTTGGCCTTCCACTCCGGATACTCCTTGGCGATGAGGTTCGCCGGCCAGTAGCCGAGCCATTTATAACCCGTCCGCCGCTCGACGCCGATCTCGGACAGGTCGTATTTGATCACGCTGTCGCGGTCGGAAAAGATCGGCTTGTTGGTGCCGATCTCGTAGAAGCGCGCCCACATCGGCGGGGCCGACGGATCCTTGACGACGAACCGCTCGAAGCCCTTGGGCGTTCCCTCCTGCTTGCGATCTTCGACCTTAATCCCGGGGATTTTTACCTTGTCGAACCACGCCACCGCCCCGTCGACCGCCGCGATCACCTCCGGGCTCGGGTTCTCCACATTCATGAGCACGTGCACGATGCCGACGCTCTCGGAGCCGCTCAGACTGATCGGCTCGAACGTCCGCGCCGGCCGTGGCTCCAAGGTCTTCTCATCGTGCTGCGCGCACCAGACCGTCAGCTTGCCGTCCTCCTTCACCTGACATTTGAGGATGCACTCGACGCCCTTGTCCCAGGCCGTGCGGCACGCGCTGCGCTTCTCGGGGGCGACGAAGCCGAAGGTCGCATCGTCCTTGGCGACATCGCGCAGGAAGAACATCAGGCGCGCCATCGCGCCGTCGTTGAAGGTGATGTAGTGCGAGTAGTCTTTTCCAAGCGGGTAATACTGCGGCCAGCCGCCGTTCTCGTACTGCGCCTTGAGGATCAGATCGAGCCCCTTCTCAAACGCCTCCTTGTACTTCGCGTCCTTCGTCGCGTCGTACATCTTCGCCAGATAGCGCAGCTCGAAGGTCGTCGCGCCGTTGTCGAAGGTGGAGTGAAGAGTCGGCGGATCGCCCTTGTACGGCGCCGCGCCGGTGTCGATGTTCTTGGGCCACCCGCCCTCGGGCGCCTGCCACGAGAGGAGGTTGCCGGCGAGCGTTTTGGCCTCATCGCTCTTGTACCAGTCGTCCTTCTCGTCCAGATGTTTCGATGCCGAGGTGTAGCCGAAGGTAAAACTCGACAGCACGAGCATGAGCACGATCGCGAGCAGTTGCTTCATGTGCGATACCCTACCGGCGGCGCTGACATGCGCATTTTCCTCAAGCCGTTTTGTTCAACAACAACGGCGGAATTTGTCATGCCGGTGGAGGATCAGCGCGGCTGCGACGGCTCTTCCGCGCGCCCGCCGGTGCTGTCGCGCTCGATGAAGCGGCCCAGCTCCGGCGTGATGAGCTGCAGCGAGTCGCGGCCGTAGCTCTGCGCCGCCTTCTCCACCGCGTCCATCATGTCGGTGAACACGTCCGGGTGCCGGTAGCTCGGCGCCGCCCGCATCATCCCCAGAAGCTGCCGGCGGTAGTTGAGCAGATTGTTCTGCACCGGCATCTTAAAATCGTTGGCGACGGCGCTGATCTTCTTCGACAGGCCGTCCAGATCGCCGCGATGGCTCTTGATCAGCATGTCGTAAAAGAAGCGCCCGTGGCTCGCCTCGTCCGCGCCCATCTTGGTGAGGATGGTCTTGAGCAGCGGCTCGTCCACATCCCGCGCCAGCGCGCGGTAATAGAGGTGCGTCGCCTTCTCCTGCAGCGCGAGGTAGATGAACCCCTCGACGAGCTGATGGTACGGGAAGATGTACGCCTGCTTCCGCTCGCGCAGCATGTCCTCGGCCAGCTCCTTCCGCGTACACAGCCCCGACTGCACGAGGTAGCGCTCCAGCACGTGCGCGTGGCGGT
Organism: Phycisphaerae bacterium; assembly: GCA_025936175.1. Classification (GTDB taxonomy): domain Bacteria; phylum Planctomycetota; class Phycisphaerae; order Tepidisphaerales; family Tepidisphaeraceae; genus JAICTV01. The sequence continues at coordinate 4,437 of JAICTV010000064.1, read as the reverse complement.
CTTCCTCGGCCACCCAGCGGAACGTGAAGTGCAGCGTGTTGCGGTTGGTGATGAGCTGATCGTCGTCGCAGCCGAACGTTTCCGGATCGATCATGATCCGGAGGTACTCGCTGAGGTAGCCCGGCAGATGATCTTCGACGAACAGCACCGTCTTCACCGCCGAGCGCTGATACTCGTCCAGCCGCTCCGGGCGGCAGATGTTCTCGATGCTGTCGCGCTCGACCAGGTCATAGGGCGACCAGCCCATGCGGTCGGAGCGGCGGAAGTAGTCGTACAGCGCCTCGTCCAGCACCGGCATGGGCGGGAAGGACGGCGGGCGCGCTGGAGGCGATCCGGACGCCGGATCGGACGCATCAGACGACGCTTGGGCGGACGAAGAATGCAACGGCGCAACGTGTTGTTGGTCTGGAGTGGACAGGGGGAACGCTCCGCGAGGAGGGGAATCCGGGCGATCCGTCGCGCGACGGGCCCACGCGGTGGTAACGCGTGCGAAGGGTAAGGTTATTCGGCCGAGACCTCACTTGCCAGCGCCCAAACGGGGCAAATGTCGCGCGCCCGTGAGCCGAAACACGGCATCAAAATTGCTTCGGGAATGTGGTTGGGCTCGGTCGTGCTGCGGCGCGACGGGAGAAATCTGAAACCCGAGGTATCGAATCTCAGATTTGAGCCGTTCAACTCCGCACGCGCGCCGTCACAGCAGTCCCGCCGTCACAGCAGTCCCCTGGCCCGCAACAGGATCACCACCGCCAGCACCCCGACCGTCACCGACGCCACGACGATGCGCACGCGCCGGCGGCGGTAGAAACTCGGCCAGTTGCGCCCCGCCATGCGCTGCAGGTTCGTCGCGTGCTTGCGCCCCAGCGGCGTCAGCCGCGCGTGACACTGCGGCTGCGCATCCATCATCCCCTGCACCACCAGCGACGCCACGATGCGCTCGATTTGCCGGTCGGAGAACTGGCTCGTCTCGATCGTCCCGGGCCGGAACCAGCCGTCCGGTGAGATCGCGAACGCCGCCCGCAGGTAACGCTGCTCATCGAGCACCGATTCGCTCATCGCCCGCCACCCCTCCTGCCGCCCGCGCCGCCCGCGCCCGCGCCCGCGCCCGCGCCGCCGCGCTCGACCACTCGGCTCTTTCGTGACGGAATGAACGGCCGGGTCTTGTCATGATGCCAGCAAGGCTCGGCGATGCGCGCGTAGTTGCGATCGTCCGGATCGTGCGCGACCGATTCGTCCGGCAGCCGCCGGCCGCTGCGCACGTCGAAGACGTGCATCATCACCGAAGCGGCGCGCGCGGCCGGCGCCTCGGGCGCAGACGGCGCCGTCGCGACTGTCGCCACCGCCCCAGTCGCCACCGCCCCAGTCGCCACCGCCCCAGTCGCCACCGCCCCAGTCGCCACCGCCGCAGTCGCGACGTCACCTTTGAGTGCGCCCGCCGCCTGACCGGCGACGCTCTGCACCTGCGCGCAGGTATTCGACCAGTCGCGGTGCTGCACCCAGAACCCGGCGCGGTCGCCGTTCTCGGCATACAGACGATGAATCGTCATAAAGCGTGCTCCGTCCGCTCCCCTTGCCGACGTGGGACAAGCCCTCAGCGTATCACAACCCCCCGGCCGCTGATACGTGTTGACACCGCGTTATTCGCCAACCGATGAGCCGCCGACGGCCTGACCGCGCGAAATCCGCGAATTTGCCACACCCCGGCGCCCAAAGCTGCTACAACCGCCCCCGCATCGCCGTTCGCCACACTCCTCTTACCCCCCGGAAAGCGCGGCTCAATCTAATGAACTTCAAGAAGCTCCTGATCGTCGTCGCGGCGGTCTTGGTGTTGATCGTGGTCTGGAAATTCTTCACCCGCATCGACCGCTCCGACCCCGCCGCCGTCGCCACCGCCTTCACCCGCGCCCTCAAGGCGCAGGACAGCGGCGGCGCCAGCAGTTTCATCGTCCCCGACCAGCAGGCCGCCTGGCGGCAGAAGCTCGACGACAACACGCAATCGATGCGCAGCGGCACCATGGAGCGCTTCTTCGAGCGCATCCCCGCCGCCCCCACCTACGGCGCCCCCGTCACCGTCGGCGGCAAGACGATGATCACCTCCGCCGACAAGGCGTTCTCGATGGAGATGAAGCAGATCGACGGGAAGTGGTACGTGGTCAAGACGGACTTCGATTGATTGACGATCCTGTAGGGGCGACGCCTGCGTCGCCCTCGTTCGCAAATGAGGGCGACGCGGGCGTCGCCCCTACAAACGAAACCGCCCGACCGATTTCCATTTCATCAAACGCAAGAAGGCCGCATCGCTGCGGCCTTCGTTGCGTTTGATTCACTTGTCAGCGCGACAGTCCTAGTAGCGTCCGCGGCCCCCGCCGCCGCCACCCCCGCCGCCGTAGCCGCCGCGACCGCCGCCGCCACTGCTGCGACCGCCGCCGCCGCCGCCACCGTATCCGCCCCGGCTTCCGCCGCCGCCACCACCGCCACGCGGGCGGTCTTCACGGGGCTTGGCCTCGTTGACGGTCAGCGCGCGGCCACCGTGCTCCTGGCCGTTGAGGGCCGCGATGGCGGCCTGTGCTTCGGCGTCCGAACCCATCTCGACGAAGCCGAAGCCCTTGCTGCGGCCGGTGTCGCGATCGGTGATGATCTGCGCGCTCTGCACGGTGCCGTGCGAGGCGAACAGTTGCTCCAGCGCCGACGAATCGACGTCGTAGCTGAGGTTTCCGACATATAACTTGTTGCCCATCGTGTCTCCTTGTGAGGTTGGGCGTCTGAATGCTCCGCGCGACTTTTACTTTCCGGCGGACGCGATGCGAAAGCGGGTCATGCCAATCGGACCCGACGAGTGGAGGAGATTGTTGAAGAGCAAGAGAGACTGCGCGGGCAGATGAAACCAAGACCTGCTGCGTAATCCGCGGCTGCCGATCAGCATACCAACCGGCTACGACTGTAACTTCCGAGGCGAAGAATGTAAACGGGTGGTCCGCCGCGCCTCCCCCGGGCAAAATCCGCCGCACGGGGGCGTCGATAAAACCTTCTGCAAGGGGCCGCGCCCCGCGCCCCGTGACCCGCGCCCCGCGCCCCGCGACCCGTCTCTGCGGCGGCGCGACGCTCGGCTGAGGCGGGGGCGAAATCACCGGCTCCAGGTTCCAAACAAGCCCACGCTTCAAAGGCAGAAAACCCCGGCCGGGCCACGCGAAAGGGAACATCCCGCGGCCGCGCTGCCGGAAACGTCAACCACGCCTTACTCATGTCGGCGCTTTGATGGGGGACCTTAACGACTGTGCTGATCGCGCAAAGAAATTCGCGACGTCCGAATAGCGCGGCGTGTTATCGGCCGGTGTTGCAGGTCCGATACGAAAATCCGCATTCCCGTTGCGGGAACGCGATCGCGCTCAGCGCGGCACGTCTGGATAACCAAAAGGATCTCCAATCCCACGCGTGGGATTGAAGATCCCCGCGTGGAATCTTCGATCCGACGCGAGGGATCGGCCATCCGCAGCGTGGAATTTTCGCTTTCGTGCACCGGATCGGCCATCCGATGCGTGGGACCGAAGACCCGATGCACCGGTTCAAGCATCCCCCGCGCGGGATGGAGCGATCGACGCGTGGGAGGGGCGCGTCGATGCATCCGATGCCGCCATTGACGCATGGGGCGAGTCGGCGTGTGAATCAAATCGGACGTTCGATGCGCGGGAGGGATTTCTGGATGTCACCTTTTCCGTCCCCTTAGCGATCCAGACGCCGTGCTCGAATTGATGCCGCTTTGCGCGTCCGCTAAGCTGCGTCTTGGCGGCCGCTTGCGGCGAAAGCGCCGCCCCACCGGCGGCACGTTAGCTGGCGCATGGCGCAGCCTAATGGAAGGTTATCCCGCCGGTGGCCGTGATGATTCTTCAAGCGATCCAAGCCCTCGTCGTCGTGTCAGCAGTGGTCGCAGCACTGCTCGCCGTCCTGTGGATTGCGCGAAGCTTGATTCGCTGGATCGCAAACACTCCCGAACGGCGTCGAGCGGCACGCCTACGGGAAGGCGGTTGCAGTCGATGCGGCTATCCACTCTTTCCGGTACAGGACCGATGCCCAGAATGCGGGCAAGCGGTGGACGCACCTTCAGGCGGATCGGCGGCAGGATAACCCGCCGTTGCACTGGACCGCTGCCGCGGAGCGCTTACTGTAGTTCCAACGGTCGTCGGCGCGGCCGCGGCCAGTGAACGGCCTCACGTTATCCCGCGGAGGCGACCCCGACGCCAAGACGACGCTTGCTCAACTTCGTGGCCATTGCGTGCGTCTTCCTCGACCTCGTCGCGGCGGTGTTCTGGGTGAGAAGCTATTTCGTTGGCGAGGGCGTCGTCTACACATGGAAGCAGATGAGCTTCGAGCCGCTCTCCACAAAGATTACGCACAACCAGTTTCTCTCGGGACGCGGCAGCGTGGGTTGGACGCGATATAGCA
>JAICTV010000016.1 GCA_025936175.1 Phycisphaerae bacterium | reverse complement strand
GAGCGCGGCGATGTTGGGGTGATCGGTGGCGGCGAGAAGATCGAGCGCGCTGGCATCGGAGTCGGTGAGAGTGTCGGCGTGATACTCATAGCAGATCATGAGGTCGGGATTGGCGGCGCGGGCGCGGGCGTGGGCGGGGTCGGGGGCGGGGGTGCGGGCGCGGGCGCGGTCGGCAAGGTCGATCGCGTGATCGGCGACGCGGCGACGGTACTCGGCGTTTGCCTGCGCCGAGCCGCGGCGGCCGGCCCAGACGCGGATCGCCGGCGCGTTCAGCTCCAGCGCAACGTCGATCGCCGCGTCGAACTGCGCCGGCGCATCGTCTTCGCCGAGGCGAAGATACGAGCCGTACGCGAAAGTGCGGAGGCCGGCGTCGGCCGTCATTTGACGCACGTCGCGAGCGCGGGGCAGATCTCCCGGCGGGACGTGCACGTCGCCGCCCCACTCGATTCCCCTCAGCCCGCACTCCCGAGCAAGATCCACGATCTGCTTCGGGGCCAGCGCGCGGAAGGAGACGCTGACCAGGCCCGGCTCAAAAGTCACGCTGCTCATCGCGCCGGGGAGGATACCGCGCAAAGACTCCGGCGCGCGGCGATCGCTCCGGAGGGCGAGGCTCACGCCCGAGCCGCGGGCGCGCGGGGAGCACGGCGCGCGGGGATGATTGAGCGCCGCGCGGATGATCGCCCGGCGCGCGCAGGGATGTTCGCGCGGCGCGCGGGGAACGGTCGCGCGGCGCGCGGCCGGCTCGGCCGGAGCCTCGCCCTCCCTTGGGACATCCATGCGGGCGCGCAAACGCCGGCGGGCGCGAGTGGTGAGGTCGCGCCCGTCAGGTTCGTCTGCTTCGCGATGTCGCTGCGCGGCGCGTTAGCTCACCGTGAAGTGCAGGGTGAGCGATCCCTGCTTGGTGCCCGTCCCGCCGCTGGCGCTCCAGACCGTGCCCACGAGCGTATGGGCGCCGGCGGTGAAGGTGACCGCCGTGTACGTCGTGCCGTTGTTGTCGCCGTTCATCGAGTACGGCGCGGCGCTTTCGGTGTGGAACTTGGCGTTGGAGTCGTAGCCGAACACCACGCTGCCCACCTTGCCCGGGTTCGTGTTGGCGCGGATCGACAGGTGGGCCGGGAGCGATGCGCGGTTGATGGTGTCGTTCTCGACCAGCGTCCGGATGACCGCGCCGGTGTCGGCGTTGATCAGGCTGAAGCTGGTGACGGTGTTCTGCTGCTGGTTCACCGAGCCGGTGACGTTGAAGTGCAGCGTCAACGAGCCCTGCGCTGATCCGCTCCCGCCGGAACCGCTGAACACCTGCGCCGTCAGCGTGTGGCTGCCGTTGGCGAAGGTGACCGGCGTGTAGCTCGCGCCGGAGTTGTCGCCGTTGAGCGAGTACGGGCCGCTGCTCTCGGTGTGCTTGAGCGATCCGTCGAGGTTGAACTTGACGCTGCCGACCTTGGACGGATTGGTATTCGCCCGCATTGACAGGTGCGCCGGCAGGGTCGAGAGGTCGAGCGTTTCGCCTTCGACCATGGTCTTGACGACCTGGCCGTTGTCGGCGTTGATCAGGCTGAAGCTGGTCACGGTGTTGTTCTGGTTCACGACGCCGTTGGTCACGCTGAAGTGCAGCGTGGTGGTCGAGCCGGCGGTGCCGGCGCCGTTGGTCCCGCTGAAGCACGTGCCGGTGAGCGTGTGGTTGCCCTGCGTGAAGGTCCCGGCATTGTACTTCGTGCCGTTGTTGCTGTCGGCGAAGAGCGCGTACGGCAGGAGGCTCTCGGTGCGGTAGTTGGCGTTGAACTGCCCGGCCGTCGGGTCGTAGCCGAACTTCACTGAGCCGACGGTGGTCGGGTTCGGATTGGCGCGGATCGCCAGATGCGCCGGGAGCTGACTGAGGTCGAGCTGGACGCCCTCGGTCAGGTCCATGATGTCCTGGCCCGTGTCGGCGTTGACCAGCGTGAAGTTCGTGATCACGCCGGTCGTGTTGCTGTTGGTGGTGATCGTCAGCGCGACGCCGCCCGACGGGCTGCTCAGGTTGCCGGCGAGGTCGCGCGACCGCGCGGTGACGACATAAGAGCCCTTGGGGATGCCGGAGCTGGTGATCTGCCACTTGCCCTGCCCGTCGGTCTGACCGGTGCCGAACACGGTGTTGTTGACCAGCAGATCGATGATCGTGCTGGCCGGGCCGGTGCCGTTGTAGGTGGGCGTGGTGTCGGCGGTGGAGTTGTCGCCGAGCGTGCCGGTATCGGACGACGGATCGAGCACCGGCGTTGACGGCGCGGCGGGCGTCTGCGTGTCGATGGTCACTTGCAGGGCGTTGGTGAAGACGCTCTGCAGGGTGCCGTTGTTGCTGCGTGCGGTGATGTTGTGCTGCCCGTCGGTCAGCGCGTTCGCCAGCGTGATCGACCATTTGCCCTGCGCGTCGGTGGCAATGCTTCCGACCAGCACGTTGTCGGAATAGAGCTCGACCGTCGTGGAAAGCGGGCCGGTGCCCGTGAAGGTCGGCTTGTTGATGTTGGTGATGTTGTCGGTGTTGCTCGCGCCGGAATCGGACGCGTTGGTGAGATCCGGCACGCTGGGCGGCGGGAGCGGGGCGTTGATCTGAACGACCAGGCCGACCGAAGGCTGGCTGACGTTGCCGGCGACGTCGCGGGCGCGGGCGGTGAAGCTGTAGCTTCCCCCGCCGAGCGGTCCGCTGGTCGTGATCTGCCACTTGCCCTGAACGTCGGACTGGCCCGTCCCGACGACGTTGCCGTCGGCCAGCAGGTCGATCGCGGTGCTCGGATCGGCGGTGCCGCTGAACGTCGGCGTCTGATCGGTGGTGATGTTGTCGGTGTCGGAAGCGCCGTCGTCGCTGGAGGCGAGCAAATCCGGGACGCTGGGCGACGCCGGGTTGATCACGTCGATGTTGACCGTCAGCGAGCTCGAGTTGGCCGACACGTTGCCGGCCGCGTCCGTCGCCTTGGCGGTGATCGTGTGACTCCCCTGCGCCAGCGTCGAGGAAAGGATCGACCAGGCGCCGGTATTAGCGTCGGCGGTGGCGGTGCCGATCTGCGTCTGCCCGTCGAAGAGCGTGACGATCGCGCCCTTCTCGGCGGTGCCGGTGAAGGTCGGGTTGATGATGTTGGTGATGTTGTCGCTGTTGGAAGCGCCGCTGTCGGAGGCGTCAATGAGATCCGGCGCGGACGGCTGCGCCGGCGCGGCCAGGTCGATGGTGATCTGCAACGCCGCCGAGGGCGTCGACTGCACGTTGCTCGCCACATCGGTCGACGTCGCGGTGATGTTGTGATTGCCCGACGACAGCGCGCTGGTGGTCACCGAGTAATTGCCGTTGGAATCGGCCAGGCTGTTCCCGACCGCGATGCCGTCGGAGAAGATGGTGACCTTGGTGCCTGCGTCGGCGGTGCCGATGAAGGTCGGCGTGTTGTCCTTGGTCAGGTTGTCGGTCTGCGAACTTCCGGTATCGGATGCCGGATCGAGGTCCGGCACCGACGGTATGCCCGGCGGGAACGTAATGGTCGATTGCGACACGACGCCCGCGTCGTCGGTCAGGTACACGCCGATGATGCGCGTGCCCGGGCCGAACACGTTCGCCGCGACGTTGAGGCTGAAGTTCCCCTTGACGTCGGTGCGGGTGGAGACGGTGTCGGTCGTCACCGGGTCGTTCGGGTTCCAGCCCGCCTTGTAAACCGCGGTGCCGCTCGTCAGGTCGTAAAGCGTCAGGTGTACCTTGTTTCCGAACGCGCTGATCTCGCTGATGCCGGAGATGGTCAGCGGCTGCTGAAGCTTGGGCGTGCCGACGAGCTTGAGCGTGCTGGGAACGACCGTCGGCGCGATGCGGATGCCGAAGGAGCTGCGGCCGTAGGTCGTGGCCAGGAGCGTGTCGGGCGAGTCGGCGACCTTCGGCATGCCGGTCGTCGGATCGATGTTGCCGACGCCCAGATCCAGATCGCTGACGTGGGCGTTGGGGAGATAGCCGCCGTTGGCGGGCGCGCCGTCGATCGTCGAGTCGGGGAACAAATGCCAGGTGCTTCCCTTGTCGAACGAGCGGTACACGCCCCCTTCGCCGGCCACGTAAAGCACCGGGTGCGAAGGTCCGGTCGGGTTGTTGAGATTATCCGGGATGGCGTAGCGCCAATCGGCGACGATCGACGTCAGACTCTGCAACTGGCTCTCGCCGAGCGAGGAATCGCCGAAGGGGCTGTGCTGAATGTTGAACAGGTTGCCGCTGATCTTCTGCCAGGAAGGATTGGCGGCGGCGGAATTGGACATGTAGTAGACGCCGCCGGCCGTCACCGCGTACGCCTCGTGCGAGCCGCGCAGCGGGTTGGTGACGATGGCCTGCACCGACGAGCCGTCGAGGCCGTTGGAGATCTCGATCCAGTCGTTGCCGCTGGCGCCGCCGCCATTGAAGGTGACAAAAATGTGGCCGCCGGAAGTCCCGGCATAGAGGAAGAAGTTGGTCGCGTCTTGCCCGCTGGCCGGATCGGGCGCACCGTACGCCAGCGCGGGCGCATAGGTGCTGTCCAGCGCGGTCGGATTGCCGATTTCGGTCCAGATCCGGCCTTGGTTTGCGGTGCCGAAGATTCGGCCCTTCTGCGAGCTGATGATGATCTGATCGGCGCTGATCGGGTTGACGGCGAAGGAGGACCCGCCGAGGAACGGCCACTGCGGATCGGGCGTGTTGCCGCCCTGGCTGTCCTGGATCAGGCCGAAGGTTCGGCTGATGCCGGTCCCCGGCGCGGAGCCCGGGGGCGTGACCATGAAGAAGTCGGTCGGGCCGGCGCCGACGCCGCTGTTGGATAGACCGTTGCAGCAGGGCCAGTTGTAGCGGTACGCGGTGCCGGTGCCCGTCTGGTCGGTGGCGACGCCGGTGCCGTCGCCTTCGGGGCCGACCCAGGTGATGTTCCCGGTGCTCAGCACGTCGCTGGCGGATTGCAGGGCGCCGTCGTCCTGCGCCTGTCCATAGAAGAGCGCGCCGGCGACCTGCGCCGCCAGATTGCTCGGCTGAATCGCGCCGTAATAGAACTGCGTGATCTGGATGTTGCCGTTGCGGCTGGCGTCGGGAAGCGTCTGATTCCCGAAGCTGAAGAGGAACTTCCCGTTGTCGTCCACGGCCGAGTAGATGCCCTGGTCGTCGCCGACGATGATGCGGGTCTTGCCCGTCAGCGGATCGACCATCGTGATGATGCGGTGCTGATCGGTCCCCTCGATGTCAAACGGAATCCAGCTCGCCCCGCCGCCGTCGTTGGTGAAGCTGTCGGCGTGAATGACGTTCACCGACGCGTTGGCGAGGAACGGCGTCCTGGGATCGCGAATGAGGTTGATGTAGGGATCGTTGACGGCGTTGAGGAACGGCGGATTGGTGATGACCGATCCGGTGCCCGGCCAGCCCTTGAGCACGACCGGGTTGTTGGTCGCGTCCAGCCCGAAGTTGCTGTTGCTCGAGCTGTCCTCGTAGAACGAGTGCGCATCGTGCACGAAGGTGGTGTCGACGCGGACGAAGCCGGTCGGCGTGCCGTCGTGCGTCCCACCGACGTAAATCACCGCGGGGTTGTTGGGATCGACCGCGATGCTCTGGTCGTAGTTGCCTTGCAGGTTGAACGTCCCGACGCCGAAGACGGGGATGTCGCCGTTGCCGATGTCGTTGCTGGGCTGATCGGCGGCGGTGATGGGCATGCGGATCTTGGTCCAGGTCTGCCCGAAATCTTTCGTCTCGTAGACGCCGTGCAGGCTGCCGTCGGCGTTGGCCACCAGCGCGTAGAGCCAACCCTGGTACTGCACGTCGACCAGCTCATTCCCCGACAGCGCCGGCTTGGCCAGGCTGATTCGCCCGCCGCCGGTGTTGGGGGTGTCGTTGGGCGAGCTGACTTGCACGGCGGTCGGGGGAGGATTGGTGTTGTCGCGGATCAGCGGATCGCCCGTCGTCCCCAGCAGCGGGTTCCAGACCGTCCCGCGGTTGGGCGAGAAGTACACGCCGCTCCCCTGGAACGCCGCGTACAGGTACTGCAGGTTCCCGTTGGGATTGTTCAGCGCATCGAAGAACCCGCTCTTGAGGTCCAGCACGATGTCCGTGCAGTTCTTCAACCGCACGTTGTTGACGACGGGGCTCATGTTCGTCCAGTGCTTGCCGCTGTCGAGGCTGCGCCACACGCCGCCGTTGGCCCCGGACAGCGCCGCGTAGACGATCACGTCGCCAGAGGGCGCCGGCTTGGGATCGATCAGGATCTTGAACGCGGAACTGCCGACGAACGCGTGATCGCGCTGCGGAGAATTGATCGGCAGCGGGTTGCCCTGCGCGTCCACGTTGGTCGTGGAATCCAGCAGCGTCCAGTTCGCGCCGCCGTCGCTGGAGCGAAGGAATCCGACCCCCTGCGATCCCGTGTCGCCTTCGCCGGTGGCGGCGAAGAGGATCGTCTGGTTGGTGTCGTTGTTCTGGCCGAACGCCGCGATCGAACCGATGTTGATGGCGGTCGTCGGACCGAAATCGGTCAGCGGGATCCAGGTGGGTCCCTGCTCGGCGGTGGTGAGGAAGTTGCGGGTCTTCCAGATGCCGCCGCTCGCTCCCGCGGCGTAGACGGTGTTCCCCGACGGATCGCTCGGATCCAGCGCCAGCCCGCCGATGCGGCCGGAGTTGGAGTTGTCGTTGTTGCTCGCCCCGCCGATCGCCGTCCACGTGTTGTGCGACTGCGGGTTGGCCACGTCCATCGTGAAGATTCGGAAGCTGGCGGTCGCCTGATCGGCGGCAAGCTCGCCGACGCCCGTCCCCGGCACCGGCTTGGCCAGCGACAGCGACCAACTGTTCAGCGTGCCCGTCAGCACGCCGCTCGACTGCACGCGCAGCGTCCATTTCCCCTTGGCCAGCCTCCCGATCAGCGTGCTGAGCGGAAGCTGCGGGTTGAACTTGCCGAAGAACGGCGCGGCGCCGTTCTGGATCGGCGTCGTCGCCGCGTCGTCAAAGACGGTGTTCTGGAAATTCGCCTTGCTCGCGCCCGCGGCGCCGACCTTGGAGAACAGCGGGATCTGCGTCCCGTCGGGCGCGATCAGCGTCGCGGTCAGGTCCGGGTCGTTGGCGTAGGTGATGTTCAGCGTCAGCGTCGCCTTGGAGATCAGGAACGAATCGCTGACGTCGATGCTGGACTGCGCGACCTTCGCGCCGATGGGTTGCGGCGTGTCGCTGGAGGTGGCGACGACATCGACGGTGTCGCTGGAGATGTCGCGCAGGGCGTCGAGGCCGGCGTTGAGGTTCGTGTCGAGAGAATCGCCGTTCTTGGACTTGATCGACGACGAGAGCGTCAGCACGTACGTCCCGCTGAGCGTCTGCGCCGGGAAGTTGATGCGATAGGTCTTCGGATGCGCCGGGTCCTGATCGGTGCCGAGCGGGTTCTGCGTGATCGTGAACGGCCCGGCGAGCGCGCCGACCGGGCCCGTCATCGAGACGACGCTGGCCGCCGTAACCGTCGTCGGGTCCATCGGGCGGTCGAAGACCACGTCGATGCTGCTCACCGTCTTGTTCAGCACCAGGTTGTCGTCGGTGATCGGATTCCCGTTCACGTGCGTCGAGACCACGTGCGGGCCGGTGATCATGATCGGTTGCGTGTCGGTGGTGAACGGCGGGAGGAAGTACGTGCCGTTGAACGCGCCGGCGCTGGTCGGCGTCGGGACCGCCAACACGTCGCCGCTGCCGAGCCCGGATGCCGGCTCGGCGGTGATGGCGTTGGCGTTCTGGTCGTCGAAGTTGCCGATGCCCGGGCCGGGAACGCCGCTGGTCACGGTCAACGACCAGCCGCTGAGCGTGCCCGTGTCGATCGCGAACTGATCGTCGATCTCCAGTTTCCAGTCGCCGTTGGGATTCAAGCCGTCCAACTGGTTCAGGGCATCTTCCGGAATGAACGAACCGGTGAACGGCGCGCTGCCGTTGACGATGGAGGTGCCGGCGTTGTCATCGAAGGTGGTGTTGGTGTAGTTGGCGCCGGCGCCGCCGTTGTTGGACGAAAGCAGGATCCGCCGACCGTCGGGCGCAATGAGCGTCAGCGCCAGGTCGAAGTCGAACGTGTGGGTGAGGCTGACGTTGACCTTGAGCTTGCTGATCACGCTCGCCGGATCGACCCCTGACACGTTGATGGTGGACGTGGTCAAGTCGATCGGGTTGCCGGCGACCCCGTCCCCGCCCGCCCCGCCGGTCCCCGTCGGCGGGAGGCGCAGGTTGATCTGGTTTCCCGCGGCGGCGTAGCTGGCAGTGGTCGAGCCGACCACGGTCGCGCCCAGGTTGCGCACGCGATCGTGCATGTCCGGCGTGATGAAATAGCTGTAGGTGCCGACCGCGGTCTGCGGGGTCGTCAGTTGCACGAGGAAGGTGGTCGCGCCCGCGGCGCCGGCGGGGCCGAACACGCCCAGGTCGGTCGGTGCCACCGTGGTCACCGCGACGGGTGTGCCCGGCGCGGTCCCCACCGTCGTCGGGCTGCGATAGAACACCTGCACGGATGACGCGGTGAAGCTCGCCGGATCGATCGGTCGGTCGAAGACCACCTTGAACTTCGAGAACTTCGGCGAGCCGTCCGCCGCCGCGGGATTCAATGCGTCGCCGCTCTGGCTCACCGGGCCCATGGTGCTTGAGACGATGCGCGGACCGGCGGCGGTGACGACGCCGGCGGTGTAGATGTGCAGCAGGTTGTCCCCATGGATCCCGCCGTTAAGGTTGCCGGACCAGACCGGGTAAATGTGCCCCGCCACCGCCACCACATCCTGGTGCGTCCCCAGACCGTACGTCGATTCGCGGTTGGGGTTGTTGTTGGAGACGTTGTCGGGAACCGGGCCGCGGATGTGTTGCGTCCCGGTGATCGCATCGGTCACCTGGTTCGGCTGGTTGAGGAAGGTCTGCTGGCTCCAGGTGCTGCCGCCGTCCAGGCTCGTGCCGATGAACTGCGACACCTGCGTGCGCGACGGGTCGTAGCGCCCGTCGTACCAGGTCATCACCAGGGTTCCGGTCACCTGATCGACGGCGACGGACGGCATGAACTGGGCGCGGCCGCGCACCTTGGGCCCGTCAGACGCTTCGGAGAAGCCGTCGCTCAGCGCCTCGTCATCGTTGATCCGCCCGTGCGCCGTCCAGGTCGAGCCACCGTCGTCCGATGTCGCCAGCCAGATGTCGGTGTTGTCCGCCGGGTTGCCCGTGCCAGACCCCAGCCAGTTCGTGTACGCGACGTAGAGCCTGCCCTGATAGGGGCTGAACGAGCCGAGCGTGTTGTCCGATGCGATGACCGCGCCGGGGCCGATGCCGCGATCGGGCGACACCGCCGCATTGAGCGGGAACGCGTTCTTCGGATTCGCTCCCAGCACGCGCGTCGTGGCGACCGCCTTGTCGCCGGGATTCGGCTGCGCGCCGGTCTTGAGGTTCAGCGACCAGTTGAACAGATGGCCCACGTTCCCGCTGTGGTGGTCGATGATGCGCAACTTCCACGCGCCGTTGACCTGCTGCTGCGTGTACCCGTTGAAAAAGGCGAGCCCGTTCGGATCGATCGGCCGGTAGGAGCCGATGAACGGTGACTGCGCGCTGGCGTCGGCGATGGAACGAGCCGCCTGATCGTCGAACGACGTCGGCACGGAGAAGTTGTTGACCAGGCCCATGTCCTGGCCATTGAGACCCTGGTTCTGGTTGGTGCTGCCGTCCTCGTTGATCTTGTTATGGAATAACTCGACGGAGTTGCCGTTCGGATCGACCAGCAGCACCGACAAGTCGCCGAGGTTGTCGTGGTGCAGGCTCAGCGACACGTCCAGGTCCGTGAGCAGGAAGTTCGGATCGGCGACGTTCACCGTGAGCGGAAAATCGGTGGTGGTCGGCGTGCTGGGGTTCCCGGGGAGCGCGTCGGCGACGTCGCCGCCGGTGGTGTCCGACACCAGGTTGTTGCCCGAGCCGCCGATGCTGTTCGACCGGATGGTGTCCGTCGGCGTGTTGCCGAAATGACCCGAGCCGAAATCGTCCCAGATCACCGTGACCAGCCCCGGCGCAACGCGGCCGTCGGAGGTGCCCTGGCTGACCGCGATCTTCGGATACCCGTCACGCTCGCTGCCGGTCCCGTGGCTCATCACCGTCGGCGACGAGAACGTCTTACCGGCGTCGTTCGACGAGACCAGAATGATGGAATTCGGGTTGAAGTTACTGACGTTGGTGGCCGCCTTGGTGTCGGTCATCCAGGCGATGTAGATGTTATTGCTGCCCAGGTCCTTCTGCGGCGCGTTCGTCTCCGGATCGACGAAGTTCGCCTGGTTGGTATCGACCGCGAGCGTTGGCGTGAACGCGCCGTCGTGAGCCGCCCACTGGTAGACGATCTTGCTGCTGATGTTCTGGTCACGAATCGGCGCATTGCCGCTGAAGCTCCACTTCGTCGCGACGATCGCGCCGTCGTTGTAATCGTCGCCGTGCTCGGAATAGGCGACGTAGAAGTTGTCGTGCAGGTCAAAGCCGACGCTCGCGTCGGTGGCGCGCGAATAGAGGTGTTTGTCGGCGGCCGTGCTGATGTTCGGGTCAAAGATGTTGCCCGGGATGCTGAACGTGTTCCACGTCGCCCCGCCGTTGTTCGAGTAGCGGCCCTGGATGAAGACGCGCTGCTCGCCGGTCGCGTCGGGCTGGTTGCTGGTGTAAACGGTGACGAGCTTCTGAGGCGTGGACGGGTCGTACGAGATCGACGGCGCGCTCTGGTTCACGTCCGTCCCGCCGCCGGAAACGTCCGTGTGCGTCGTGATCGTCGGCGTCGGCAAGGTCGAGAGGAGCGTGCGCTGCTCGAGCCCTTCAAGCCCCAGCGCCGGCAGCGCCGCGCGACGGAGGATCTCGCGCGAGAGCTGTTGCTGTTGCGCTTTTCGGCGTCGGCGGCTGCGCGGGCGCGCGTCGGAAACCGTCTGCGCAGCGGGAGCCTGTTCCGTTTCCGGACGAACGACGTACTGCATCACTGCCCCTTTCGCCCCCAGCACAAGCGGGCATGGTTAAAAATTAGAAATGAAGCGAGAAAAGATTAGCCCACAAACAGCCCCCGTCCCTGGGTGACTCGCTCCTCCGGGGCGGGATGATAACAAGAGCCAAGTTGAGAGTGAAAAGGAATTCAACTGGAAAATTCGTCGCCGCGCACTCTCTCGACTTCATCACGCCGCGCGCGACCACGGCGAGCCAGGACAGTTGGGCAATCAGCGGTGACGCCAATCACACTCCGTCCGCTTCATCCAAGGATCATGCTGCGCGACCCTTGATCGCCGCCCCCTTTTGCCGTATCGCTGCGGTTTGCAGGACCACGCCGCCCGCGCCTTCGCGCACGGCGGCGCCATTCGGGGTGGCGGACAGCCTTGAACGAGTCCAACGTCCTCAACACGCTGCTGTCACTGGTGGATGAAGGCGTCCTCGTCGCCACCTCCGATGGCCGAATCCTCTGCTGCAGCAATCGTTTCGCGGATCTCTGGGGGATCGCCACACCGCCTAAGGATGCGACGATCGCGGCGGTCGTCCGAGCGATCAAACCTCGGCTGGGCGACTCCTCACACGCATTAATAGATGTCAGCGACGTCCTGCTCTCTCGTTCGATCGAGCGCAGCGAGTGCCGCGTAACCCTCGCCGACGGCCGGGTGCTGCATCTCCTGTCGCAGCAGGTCATTTCTGACGCGCCAGGCCCGTCGGATCGCCGCGCCTGCATCGTGCGCGACGTCACCAGCCCCGATCGCGTCGCCCGCGAGGTCCGCGCCATTGCCAATCACGCACGCTGCATCCTTTATGAAGCGCTGGTCGAAGGGACTGACGGCTGGGAGCAGGACCTGGACGGAACCCAGCGCCGGTTTCGCTGGCACATCACCGTTCAGGACGAGGAGGCCGCGCAGCGCGTGCTGCCGCTCAACGTTCCGCCGGGGCAAGCCTACTGGCCGGTCTGGCGCGTCCACCGGCTCGAAGGCGATCTCGACCCGATGGCCGCCGTCTCGTCACGCGCGCTCATCAACGGTGATCCCAATTACCGCCAGACGTTTCGCTCGCGCGACCGCTACGGGAAGATCCACTGGCTCCACGAGATCGTCACGATCGAGCCCGTCGAGCACGGACGGTGGCGCTGCTTCGGCATCTGCACCGACGTGACGGACGTCAAGCGCTCGGAAATCGCGCTGCGACAGAGCGAGCAGCGCTTCTCCCTCTTCATGGACAACCTCCCCGGCCCGGCGTTCATGAAGGACCACCTCGGGCGGCTGATTTCTCTCAACGCCGCCGCCCGGCGCAATCTGCCGCCCCACCAGCGCCACGCGTGGCGCGGCCGCGCCGCCTCCGATCTGTTCCCGCCGGACGTGGCCGAGGTTCTGGTCAATCACGATCAGTTGGTCTTGCAGACGATGCAGCCGATCCAGGTGATGGAAACCGTCCCGCTGAAGGACGGCCCGCACGATTTTCTCACCAATAAGTTCGCCTACCAGGGCGAGGACAAGGAGCTTTGGATCGGCGGGATCGCCATCGACATCACCGAACAGCGCCGCGCCGAACAGGCGGTGCAGCGGCAGAAGCGCTTGCTCGAAACGCTCGTCAACGCGGCGCCCGCGGGCGCGCTGTTCATCTCCCCCGAAGGCAAGTGGCTGCTCTACAACCAGCAGTTCGTCGAGATGTGGCCCATGCCCAGGGAATTGCTCTTGCGCACCGACGTCGACGAAGTCCGCCGCAGCCTCGCCGAACACATCAAGGACCCCGACGGGTTTTACAAACGGCTTCGCGAACAGAACGGAGACCCGTACCTGTGCGTTTCAGAAACCATCGAGATGGTCGACGGCCGGATCCTGGTGCGCTCGAGCGTTCCCGTCCACACCGACGACGGGGGCCATCTCGGTCGGGTCGTGTTCCTGCAGGACGTTACGCAGCAAGAGCGTGACCGGCGAAGATTGCGCCTGCTGGCGCGCGAGCTCACGCGCGCCGGCGAGCGCGAACGCCGGCGGATTTCGACGCTTCTCCACGACGACGTCGGCCAGATGTTGACGGTGGCGCTGATGCGCCTCGAGGGCCTGCGCCAGGACCTCCCGCAAGAGTTTCGCTCTAACTTCGCCGACATCGCGGACGTTTTGCAGCAAGTCGTCGAGACCGCGCGCTCGCTCTCGGTCCAGCTCTCGCCACCCATCCTTCATGAGTTCGGGCTCAGGCGCGCGTTGGAATGGATCGCGCAAAAATTGCTCAGTCAACAGAATATCCCGCTCAAGTGTGAGTTGAATCTCAGCGACGGAATGAAAGATGATAAAGCCCTCACGCTCTTCCACGCGACACGTGAAGCTTTGGTGAATATTCTGAAGCACTCGCGCGCCTCTTGCGTTATAGTCCGCGCGTGGGAAGCAGACGATGCCGTCCACGTCAGTGTTGAAGACGACGGCATGGGCTTCGACGTGGGGCGTTGGGTCAGCGAACCGAGTGCGGGCAACCACTTCGGTTTGTTCAACGTTCGCGAACAACTTGAAGATCTCGGCGGCGGCTTGCGCCTCGAATCGGTGGTAAACCGATTCACCAGGGTGCACGCGTGGGTCCCGCGCGACGGCGACGGTGGCGAGCAGACGCCACACGCCCAACGACAACGGGGAAGGGCATGACTAAAACGCGAATCCTGGTCGCCGACGATCACGAAATGGTCCGCGCCGGCATCTGCAGCGTCCTGCTCCGCCAGCACGACAACGAGGTCGTCGGCGAAGCGTGCAACGGCCGCGAGGCCGTCGATCTGGCGCGCAGGCTCCTCCCCGACGTCGTCATCCTCGACGTCACCATGCCGCTGCTCAACGGCATCGAAGCCGCGCGGCAGATCATCAGCGAATCGCCGCAGGTCAAGGCGGTCATGCTCTCGATCCACTGCGAACAGACGATGGTCACCGAGGCGCTGCGCGCCGGGGCGTCGGCGTACCTGTTGAAGAACAGCGCGGCGGTCGAGCTGCAGCTCGCGCTGCGCGCGGCGCGCGAGGGGACGACGTACCTGAGCCCTAAAGTCGGCCAGGTGGTCGTCGCCGGGTATCTCAACGAGCGCGGCGCCTCCGCCGTCAGCGCATCACATGCCCACCACAACCAGTTCAACGCCACGGGCGCCGCGGGCAGCGCGGGCGGATCGCCGGTGCAGGTCTCGGTCTTCACCGCACTGACCGCCAAGCAGCGCGAAGTGCTTCAACTGCTTACCGAAGGCAAGACCAACAAGGAAGTCGCCGCCTGCCTGCACATCAGCTCCAAGACCGTCGAAGCGCACCGCGCTCAGATCATGGAGAAGCTCAACATCCGCACGGTCGCCGGCCTGACCAAATACGCCATCCGCGAAGGCCTCACGTCGGTCGAAGTCTAGAAGCGCCGCGGTCTGCATTTCCCACTGCGATACCGCGCGAGTCGTCGCGGGCGGCAGAAACTGTATTGGTAGTTTCTGCACGGAAATCGGGAGGAAGACCGGATGGCGGCCCGCGACACAATGAACAAGCTGGAGAATAAGGGAAACCGTCGAGCGGAGTGGCGCGGATCGGTAACTTCGCGTGCTCGACTCCCCAGATTCACTCTCCCCTCCGCGCCCCCCGCCGAGCCCTCTCCGGCCGGGGGCGCATTTTTTCATATGGTCGAGCGAGGAATCGAGGTTCCTCTTCGCTCGGATAAACCTTGAATGAACCGGGGGGGCGAGCCGGCGACGCGCCGCACTCCCGCGCGGCCGCGCATCCATTCGTTCTTGCGGGTGTTCGTCGATGTGCCGCGCCGCGAACTTTTCCTCGCTCGCGTGGCCGACAACGCCGACGGGCTGACGGGAGTGATCGCATGCCGTTACTCCGAGGACACTCGGATCCGCGGCCGTACTGTGATCGCCGTCAGCATCACCGGCGCCGCTTCGTCAGAAACAATTCGCAGCGGCGACGCTCCCGCTTGAGGCAAGTTGGCGGCATGGGTCGAAACTCGGGAAGCATCCGGTGTGGCGTCGAACGTGTATCCCGCCATTTTGAACTGGTTCTCTGGCCGCTGAAGTTCGTTGCTGTACGAGGCGGTGTTTCACTAGAATGCTCCTTCATTTGATCGGTGGCGTTTCCAGATACAAGTAAATCCTGGCCCGGGTGACCTGATGCCCAACATGACTCAAAGCCGCTCGGCGGCAACCGTGTTTCATTGGTCCATTGCCGCGTTGCTAGTCCTCTTGGCATTTTCCTCAAGCGCGCCGGCCCAACGCGCACGTCCCAACGTCCCACCCGCTAACGCTCCAGCCAGCAATGTCGCCTCCATCAGCGGCGTTTATGACGGCACTTTTACAGGCGGCGCGCAAGCGCCAACCAAATTCAAACTGACGCTGACTCAGCAGGAGAATGGGATACTGGCCGGCACCTTTACGCTGTACCTGCCGGAGGGTGCTGACACAAAGGAATATACCTGCGACGTGCGGGGACGATACATTTCAGCGAACGGGATGATTCAAATTGCGCGCATCAAATGGGAATCTGCTCCGCCGGCGGGCATTGACATGCTGGGAATGACCGGCCGATTCGACCCAGCGGGCGGCAACGGCGCAGGGCAGCTTTCGGGCAAGATGCGGAGCCGCACACCATCGGAATTCGACGCGCTTCGAAATGCCAACGAATCGGCGAAAATGGCCGGCGCGAATGCCAACAGTAACGGCCCCGTGCCACCCGCCAAAGCTGTCGCGCCACGAGACAAGCAACCATCTGCGCCTGAGGCCGCCGCTCCGCCACCTTCCGCTCCAGCTCAACTCATCGATCCCAATTCGCCCGCTGCAATCAATGGCGTATACACGGGCGGTTACCAAGTTGGGGGCGGTAACGTTCTCAAAGCCAAGCTCGCTCTCAAGGCAGGCGACGACGGATCTCTAGCAGGACTGTTCACGTTTGATCTGCCCGAGTCCGCGGGAGTTGCGTCCGCCACCTACAAGTTGAGCGGCAAATATGTGGCGGGAAACCGTTTCCCGTTTCAATTTACGACCGTCGAGCCTGTGGGAAAGCCGGCGCCGGATGATTACCAATTCAAGACGCTGTCCGCTTGCTTCGCGCCGGGCGGACTTGTCCAAGGGAAAAATGGAATCGAGTACGGCCTGAATACGGATCGGATCTCCGGTTCCGTCAGCGGTGGACGGGGCGGCGTTGCCTTTTCAGCCGAGCGCGACAAGGCTGCGTCCGCCGACTTGGACAAAGCCATGGCCGCTGCGGCGAGCGCCGCCACGAATCCCGTGCCCGCCGCCCCGCAAGCCCGGCCGGCTTTCGAGGGTGTTTACGCCGGCAGTTACACCAACAAGCAGGGGACGAGCAAGTTCAAGCTCACGTTGTTGATGAAGAAGGAGAACCGCGCTCTTTCTGGCGCAGTCGCCAGCACGGATCTCGCCGGCGTGCTCACCTTGAATGTGCAGGAGGGTGGCGAGACGAAGACGTACACCGGTGAACTGGAGGGAATGATCAACCCGCAAAGAAATCTGCAACTCACCGTCAAACGATGGGAAGCTCGACCGCCGAGCAACATCGGCGGCTTGAGCGGCAAGTTCGAACCTGACAGCGGTGGCCAAGGCGCCGCAAAGCTTTCCGGATACTTCTCGGATGCCTCCAATTCCAAGTTCGATGCCACGCGCGATGCCGCAGAGTCGGCCAAGATGGACGTTGCGGCGCTCACGAGCAACGTTCGACCAGGCGTTCCAGGTGTTTTTAATGGAACTTACACCCGTGAGAACGAGCCGCCAGCAAAGTTCAAGCTGACGATGACTCACAACGGCGATGGCCCGCGCGGCCTCGCGGGCATGGCAACAATCTATCTTCCGAGCGGCTCGGGCGAGAAGGCTTACACCTACAGTCTCATCGGTGCCCTCGATGGCTACGACAACTTCCACCTATCCGTCCACGATTGGGAGACCGCCCCGCCCAACGATTTCAAGAACTTCAAAGGGATGGGATTCAATGGCACGATCGCTCTGAACGTGTCTGAGAATACGGCGAGGATCGTCAGCGCGCCGGCGGCGAGCTCGCTGGCATCTTTTTACGTCCCGAAATTCGAAGCGACATGGGATGCAGCCGAATCCGCACATATCCAGCAAACGATCGCAGCGCAGAAATCGATCGGTGCCGACGAACAGGCCGCCGCCCTGAAGGCGCGCGAAGAGATGATCAAGAACGCGCCGCCAAAAGAACTGGCGTCCAAAGATCTGGTCCGCAAATCGCGGCAGTATTGGGACGGCTTCCAGAACGACATGATCCGCGAGGTCTTCGACGGCGGTTTCGGCGTTGGCATCGACGAAAATAGAGAGTTTCAAAAAACCTTCTGCACGTACGTTGAAATGTTCGCGGCCAGGTGCCCCGAGAGTCTGCCGCCCGATCATCAGAACGTGACCATCATCTGGCGAACCAACAGGAAGTTCGATCAATTCGGCAATCTCATCAGCGAAGAGAACCACGATTTCACGGTCGATATGGATTCGCGGTTCGTGGATGCGTACAAGCGGTGTTGGAGTGCTCTGACTTCAAAGAGCGCGGTGTTCGGCGACATCGTCGCTGCTCAACAGGCCGGCGGCGCGCAGCATATCCTCCATGAGATGGCGGGACTGGCCACCGACATGCAACGTTTCTTCGCAGACCACGCCCCAAAGAGCGCGGCCATGCGGCAACTGACTGAAAACTTCGTGCGCGCGGTCAACGACAAACCTTCGCTTCAGCAATCTGGCGAAAAGATCGACGGTGCCGTGGCCGATAGCGATAAGGACGTTCTCCCCGGCCGCTACGCGCGATTTGTGGACGGCGCCAACGCTTATTTCCGCGAGCGCGGCAAGAAAGACCCCGTCCGCTTCGGCGGCCGCTTGGCGCACGATAGCGCGCTCTGTCAGCGCCTGGCGGAGCTGTATCAATCGGGCATGAGCCCCGACGAGCAGTACTATTACGCCAATGATTTCGAAGCCCGCTTTCTGCCCATCATGGGGCCAAGGTCAGGCTGCGCCGACCCAGCCTGGCCTCGCCTTCATCCTGCCGTAGAGAAGGCCGTCGCGGAAGTGAACTAGAACAAGAAAGCCGTTCTACTGCTTGGCGAAAACGGAGAGGGAGGGATTCGAACCCTCGATCGGGTTTAAGCCCGATACAGCATTTCCAGTGCTGCTCCTTCGGCCACTCGGACACCTCTCCAAAGAGTGCGCGGGAGGCATATTAGCCACGGGGGCCGGATCGCTCCACCCCGGCCGGGGTCGCGTGCGCGAGCCGGCGTTGCGTGATCCCGGCCACTCTTTCGCCGCGGCCGGCGAATCTCCTTGAACCTCGCCGCGCCGCCGTCGATAATGCCGGCCGTTTCTCGCGTTCCCAAGGGCGATTTGCTTTTCTCTGGCGATGGGGTTTGAACACATGTCTGCGAAGAAGTTGCGTCGTGCGCAGTCGTCGGCTCGGGGTGTCTCGACGGTCGAATCACTCGAGAGCCGCACGCTGCTGGCCAACACGCCGGGCAGCATCATCGGCGGCGTCGATCCGTACAACATGGGCAAGGGCGACTGGATCTGGCAGATCTCCGCCGCCGAGGCCAACACCGGCACCACCACCGTGCAGGGGCTGGTCGATTACATGAAGGCGCGCGGCTTCAAGTGGGTGATCGTCAAGGCGGGCGACGGCAACAGCGGGCCGGTCACCGGGACGTGGGGTCAGTTCAACACGGATCTGGTGAATCGCTTCCATGCCGCCGGCATCAAGATCTTCGGCTACCAGTTCGTGTACGGCGGGTACACCGCCAACTCCAAGGGCGCGGCGACGACGGTCTCGGGTGAGAAGAAGGTCACCGACGAGATCATGAGCAAGAACCCTGACGGCCTGATCTTCGACGCCGAGGGCGAGTGGGAAAAGATCACCAATCCCAACACGCTGGCCGAGAGCTACGGCAAGAACTTCAAGACCAAGTATCCCGACAAGCTCCTCGGCCACGCGCCCTTCGCCTACGCGCATCTGCACACGGCCTTCCCGTACCAGGGTTTCGGCAAGTACGCCGACGTGGTGATGCCGCAGATGTACTGGAAGACGATCTCGATCGCGCAGACGCCGGAGAAGATCCTCGCGGACGTCGATACGGACTGGAAAGCGCTCTACAACGGCTTTGCGACCAGCGGGCATTCCGATTCGATCAAGCCGATCGTCCCGATCGGTCAAGGCTACGATCCGAGCGCCTCCAATCCGACGCCGGGCGCGGAGATCACGCGATTCTTCAGCGACCTCCGCGACGACGCCGATCCCGCTTCTCCCTTCGGCTACAACGGCGTGGGCTTCTGGAGCGTGCAGCATCACACGCAGGACCACTGGGCCGCCATCGGTCAGGGCACCATCGGCGCGCCGTCGGGCACCATTTCCGGCTCGATCTATAACGACGTCAACGGCAACGGGATTCGCGACCTCAACGAGACGGGCGTCTCCGGCCGAATCGTCTACGACGACACCAACGACGACGGCAAGCGCGAGCTGTACGAGCCCTTCGCCAAGACCGACTCGCACGGAAACTTCAAGCTGCTGTCGATGGCGGGCAACCGGCTGCATCACGTCCGCCAGGACCTGCCGGGCGGGTGGCGGCAGACGTCGCCGCGCAACAATCTCAGCGCCAGCATCTTCATGTCCAACGGCCAGCAGGCGAGCGGGTTCACTTTCGGCGCGACGCAGACGAGCCTCGTCGGCGGCACGTGCTTCCAGGACGTGAACGCCGACGGCAACAAGCAAAGCAGCGAGGCGGGCATCGCGGGGCTGACGATCTTCGCCGACGCGAACGACAACGGCGTCCTTGACGCCGGCGAGAGCTCGACCATCACCGACGGCGCCGGCAAATACAGCCTCACGCTCGCCGCCGGCCACTGCGTCGTCCGCGAGATCCCGCCGGCGGGTCAGCGGATCACCACGCCCGCCAAGAGCTTTTACGAGTTCGACCTCGGCGCCGGCGAGCAGACGATCAAGTTCTTCGGCAACACCACCAACATCCTGATCAGCGGCTCGCTGTTCGATGACAAGAACGGTGACGGGATCAAGGAGAGCGGCGAAGGCGCGCTCTCAGGCTGGACCGTTTTCATCGACAGCGACGGCGACGGCGTGTTCGATCCGGCGGAGCCGAACGTGCTCACCGACTCGACGGGCAAGTACCGCTTCCGCAGCCTCGGCGCCGGGAACTGGCGCGTGGCCGTGTTCGTGAAAGCGGGTTGGACACCGACGATTCCGGGCTCGGCGGCGCGGAAGATCAAGCTTGCGGGCGGAGGCACGACGAGCAACAAGAACTTCGGACTGACTCAAATCACCTGATCGCGCACCTGTGGGTGTGCGCGCGTGCCGCCATGATTCCAGTTGCAGGAAGATGGCGCCTCAACTCACGCAAGTCGGAAACGACGCCCCGGGAATGCAATCGCTGCATCCCGGGGCTTTTTCATTGCTTCGTCATTCTTCTAGAAGATAATGTCGCGTTCTTGCACCCCTGAGCGAGAGGCACCTTTGATCGAGTTGCTGGAGTCCCGCTTCCTGTTCGCGCGCCCCCTCGGGGTCGATACGTCCCACTGGGACGGCACCATCAACTGGAGCCAGGTCAAATCCGCCGGTTACGATTTCGCCTGGACCAAGATCACCGAGGGAACGACCTATCTCGATCCCACCGCCGCCACGAATCTCGTCAACGCCAAGGCGGCGGGCGTGTTGATCGGCGCGTATCACTTCGCGCGCTATGACAACAACGCGGCGGCGGACGAGGTGAGCTGGTACCTCGCCAACGCCGGGCCGTACATCAAGGCGGGCTACCTGGTCCCGATGCTGGATGTCGAGCACGCCGAGACGCTGACCAAGGCGCAGCTCTCGCAGTGGGTGAATGACTGGTGCAACGGCGTGCTCGCGGCGACGGGCGTGCGGCCGGTCATCTACACCGGCGTGAGCTTCGCCGCCAACAACCTCGACTCCTCCGTCACGCAGTGGCCGCTGTGGATGGCGAGCTGGCCGAGCAACCCGAATCCGCAGACCGGCGGACCGAGCGGCACGTCGCCGTGGAGCACGTGGAATTTCTGGCAGTACACCGACGCGGCGAGCGTGTCCGGCATCTCGATCGCATCGGATGCCGACGTCTTCAACGGCACGCTCGCGCAGCTTCAATCGACCTACATGATCGGCGCGCTGCCCGGCGCGCCAACCAACCCGTCGCCGGCGAACAACGCCACCAACGTTAACCGCGGCGGGCTGGTTCTCGACTGGTCGGATGCGTCCAACGCCGTCAGCTACGACGTCTATCTCGACAACCTCAACACGCCGATCACGAACGTGACAACGAGCCAGTGGACAATCTCGCCACAGGTCAGCGGAGGCACGCACCAGTGGAAGGTGGTGGCGAAAAACGCCGCGGGGAGCACGTCCGGCGCGACGTGGAGCTTCGGCGTCGCCGCATTGCCCGCGCCCGCGGCACCGGCGTCGCCGAACTACAACAACGTCATCGCCAGCTCCAAGCCGATCACGCTCGACTGGGCCGACAGCGCCAACGCCACCAGCTACGACATCTATTTCAGCACCAACACGTCGCCGACCGCGACGATCACGGTGAGCCAGTACGGCCCGATCACGCCCGCCGACGGGACGCGCCTGTGGCGCGTCGTCGCCAGGAACGCCGACGCATCGACGTCCGGCCCGCAGTGGCAATACACCATGGACACCACGCCGCCGCAGGCGACCTACAACGGCGAGCTGCCGGCGACCGGGGCGGCGACATTCGACTTCACCCTCACCTACCACGATGCGACGACCTCCGTCAGCGGCGCGGGCCTCGATTCCAATGACATCAGCGTGAGCGGCCCCGGCGGATACAGCGCGGCCGCGGCGCTGGTGAGCGTCGATCAACCGGGCGACGGCGCGACGCGCACGGCCACCTATCGCATCACCGCGCCCGGCGGCACGTGGAACCTCGCCGACGCCGGCTCGTACACGATCGCGCTCAACGGCAATCAGGTCAGCGACGTCGCCAACAACGCGACCCCCGCCGGCACCGTCGGCGCGTTCGTCTTCACCCCCGACTTCGCCTACCAGACCGGATCGACGCTGCACGTGGACTTTGACGGCTCCGGACCGCCGATCGCGCTCTCGGCCGGCGGCGGCAACATCGCCGCCACTCGCGGCGCGACGACGCTGAACTTCAGCGGGATCGCGAACATCATTGTGACCGGGAGCGCTTCGGACGACGCATTGCAATTGGCAAACACCGTCGCGCCACCGATGACGTTCAGCGGGAACGGGGGGAACGATACCGTCGAGGTGCAGGGAGGAAGCGCCAGCTTCGCTTCGGATCTCGGCGCGACCGCGCTCGTCACGATCGACGCAGGCGCGAGCGCGACCTTCACCGCAGCCCAGCACCTGCGCGGCCTGAACCTGGCGGGCTCCGCTTCGCTGAGCCTGTCGGGGAACAACGTGCTCGTCCTCAAGTCGCTCTCCATCAGCGGCGCGGGCCAGCTCGACCTGAGCGACAATGATCTCGTTCTCGACTACTCCGGCGCTTCGCAGATCGGAAGCTGGAACGGCTCGGCTTACACAGGGATCACCGGCCTGCTCGCATCGGGCGCGATTTCGAGCAGCGCCGCTTCGGGAAGCGTGACCGGTCTGGCCGTCGCCGACGCCGCTGACGTCCTCGACTTCAGCGCGGCGCAGACGGCGCTCTTCTCCGGCGAAACGGTCGATTCGACCGCGGTGCTGGTGAAGTTCACCTACGTCGGTGACGCCAACCTCGACGGCGTGATCAACGGCGATGACTACGCCGCCATCGACGGCTCGTTCCCGCAGGACGTCCACGGCTACGGGCACGGCGACGTGAACTACGACGGCGTGATCAACGGCGACGACTACTTCGCCATCGACGCCAACTTCACCACGCAGGGCTTGCCGCTTTAGCGGCAGGCGATCGGACTCGCCGGAACGTCCGAGAAATCCGCAACACCCGTTGACGCGCGTGACGGCCTTGCCGCACTATCCGCGGCGGAGGGGCGTCGGCGTTTGAATCAAACGCCCGCTCAGGCACGTCGTTTCGCGCTCTCACGCCTGAACAACTCGCAGAGTTTCCCAACCGCGTTCACTCTGGCGCGGTTGTATCGAGCCGTGTCGAAATCTTTTTTTGAAAGTCGTCCAGAGGACGAAAGTTCACGCCGAATTCAAAAGCGTGATGCGGATAAAACAGCTCAAATCAATACTGGAAACGGCGATTGACTCGGTCCTGCTCTCGCTTCGCACGCGCTGCGACGCGCGGGCAGCGGGCGCGGCAATCGAGCCGCTGGAAGACCGCCGGCTCCTGTCCACCTACGTCGTCACCAACACCAGCGATTCCGGCGCGGGCTCGCTGCGCCAGGCGATCCTCGACGCCAACAACCATGCCGGGGCCGATAAAGTTTCGTTCTCCATCGGCTCGGGCGCCAAGACGATCTCGCCGCATAGCTCGCTTCCCGGCCTCGGCGACGGGACGACGCTCGATGCGACCACGCAGCCCGGTTTCGCGGGCAAGCCGCTCATCACCCTCAGCGGCTCGAGCGCGGGCTCCGCCAACGGCCTGAAGATCACCGGCAGCGGCTGCACGATCCGCGGGTTTGTCATCACGAACTTCGGCATAGACGGCATCCTCATCGTCGGCGCGGGCGGGAACACGATCGCCGGCAACTACATCGGCAACGACGGGACTTCCGCCGCGCCGAACAAGGAGCACGGGATCCTCGTGCAGTCGCCGAACAACACGATCGGCGGCGCCAAGGCGTCGGACCGCAACGTCATCAGCGGCAACGCCGTCACCGGCGTCTTCTGCTACACGCTCAAGGCCGCCCACAACGTCATCGAGGGCAACTACATCGGCACGGACGCCGCCGGCGGCAAGGCGATCCCCAATCAGCGCAACGGCGTGCAGATGGAATCGTCCGCGGACAACACCGTCGGCGGGATCGGCGCGCAGTTCCGCAACGTGATCAGCGGCAACGCGCGCGACGGCGTGCTGATCGTCAACGAAGGCTCGCGCCGAAACGTCGTACAGGGAAACTACATCGGCACCAACGCCGCGGGCGATGCCAAGCTCGGAAACGGCTGGTACGGCGTCGAGATCTCGCGGCAGGACAACGTCATCGGCGGCTCGGCGCTCGGAGCCGGCAACGTCGTCAGCGGTAACGGCTACGGCGGTGTCGTGCTCTTCCTTTCGACCGCTTCGGGAAATCGCGTGCAGGGCAACTTCATCGGCACCGACGCGACCGGCAAGCACGACCTCGGCAACGTCGGCCGCGGCATGGAGTTCACCAACGGCGCGCACGACAACGTCGTCGGCGGCGAACGCGGATCGCAGAAGAACGTCATCAGCGGCAACGACGCCGGCGGCGTCGGAATCTACTCCGACTCGCACGACAACCAGGTGATGGGCAACTACATCGGCCTCACCGCCGATGGCAGCGCGGCGCTGGGCAACACCGGCGTCGGCATCATGCTCACCGACCACGCGGGCGCGAACAACATCATCGGCGGCCGCCGCGCGGGCAACATCATCTCCGCCAACGATCAGGGCGTCGTGCTCTCCTCCGGCACCGGCGCGACGCTCGTGCAGGGCAACTACATCGGCACTGACGTCACCGGCACGAAAGATCTCGGCAACGCGACCGACGGCATCTACGTCGGCTCCAGCGCCAACCAGATCGGCGGGCGCAAGTCCGGCACCGGCAACTTGATCAGCGGCAACAACGGCGACGGCGTGCGCATCAACAAGTGCCACGGCAACCTCGTCCGCCGCAACATCATCGGTTGCTCCGCCAGCGGCGCCGCCATGGGCAACGTCAAGAACGGCGTGCTGATGATGTACGTCGACGATTCGCCGGTCCGCGCCAACACCATCGCGCACAACGGCGAGAACGGCGTGCGCGTCACCTCGGGCAATCGCGACGCGATCGTGCTCAACTCGATCTACAGCAACACGCAGGAAGGCATCAGCCTCTCGACCAATACGAGCGGGCCGACGATCACGGCCGCGCAGAACAGCGGGACGAAGACGATCGTCAAAGGCAGCGTCACCGGGAAGGCGAATACGAAGGTCTACATCGAGCTCTATTCGACGGCATCGTCCGACACGGAAGGAAAGACGCTGCTCGAGACGATCTCGGTGAAGACCAACAGTTCAGGGAAGGCGACGTTCGAGCTGGACGTGGACAAGCTCGTCGCGGGAACGTACGTCACCGCGACGGTGACGAGCGCGGACGGCGCGACGTCGGAGTTCGCGAAAGCGGTCAAGGTCGCGTAAGGCGGGGAAACATGTCATCCCGAGCGGTACTCCGCGAGGGATCTCGGACTTCACTCGACTCGGAGATCCCTCGGAGTAGCTCGGGATGACAAGGGGAAAGACTTCCGCAATGTTCAATGCACCTGCGCGTTCGGCGCCGGTTCGAACCCGTCGCACCCGCTGATCGGCGTCACCACCAGGTGCAGCGACGCGTGCCTGGGATGTCCGCACTCCTCGATGAGCTGCTCCGGCGCTTCCTTCGACGTGCGGATCTGCACCAACCGGTTCTCGTGATTGAAATCGTGCTCCCCGAAATGGGCGCACAGTCCGCATTGACCTTCGTGAACGTGAAGCATGGTGTCTCCTTTCGTCTTCTCGGTCTAAAGGAGAGCAACCACCGGACCAGCCAAGCGGGGTGAACCGCGCAATTACGCCTGCGTCGGAAGCATGTCGCGCGTGACTTCGTGCTCGAGCGGCTTGCCCGAGAGGAACCGCAGCGTCTCCGCGATCGCCAGGCGGCCCATGTCGCGCCGCGCCTGGTTCATCCCGCCGGTGATGTGCGGCGTGAGAAGGATGTTGGGGTGATTGCAAATGTCCGAGTCCGGCAGCGGCGGCTCGGGATCGGTGACGTCGAGATAAACGTACAGCGGACGGCGTTTGACTTCGCGGCACAGGGCCGCCTCATCGATCAGCGCGCCGCGCGAGGTGTTGATCAGCACGGCGTGGTCCGGCAGCAGCGCGAGCGTGCACTGGTCGAGCATGTGCCGCGTTTCCGGGATGCTGGGCGCGTGAACGGAGACGACGTCGCACCGACACACGTCCTCGAGCGACGCCAGCTCCACGCCGAGGCCCCTCGCCTCTGCCGCCGGCAAATGAGGGTCGTACACCAGCACGCGCAGGCGCGGATACGACTTGAGCAGCCGGATCACATCGCGCCCGACGCGCGAAGCCGAGATGATCCCGACGCACAAATCCCGCAGCTCGCGGATCGGCCAATGCTCCTTGATCGCGTTTTTGTCGCCCTTGGCGCTCAGCAGCCAGGGGATGCGCTTGAGCATCACCACCATCATCGCGACGGCAGTCTCGGCGACGGGGCCGGCGTTGGCGCTGGCGGCGGTCGTCACTTTCACGCCGCGCTCGTAAAGCTCATCGGACACGATCGACTTGACCGAGCCCGCGCTGTGCGCGACGAGCTTCAAACTTCCCGCATCGGCGATGATGGAGCGATCGAAGCGCGGCGTGCCCCACCCGGTGATGGCGACCGTCGCCTCCTTCAACAGCGGCGCGATCGTTTCAGGCGACGCGATTTCAACCGGACCGACAAGATTCGCCACGGTGCGCAGGCGCGCCAGCTCGTCCGACGTGAACATCATGTCGTGGACGCTGCTCGTCAGAGCCAGGGCTACCATCGGTTTGCCACTCATCGTTGCCGAACCTAGACTGAGCTGTCGTTAGCGATGCAGATATCGTTGAACCATCTGGTGTTGTCAAACGGCGTGCCGGCTCACGGCAGGAAGCCGTCGTGGCTCAAAATGAAAATGCCCGGCGGCGAAGGTTACGGACGTTTGAAGAACCTCGTCCACAGCCACCGTTTGCACACCGTGTGTGAGTCCGCCAAGTGCCCGAACCTGGGCGAATGCTGGAGCGCCGGGACGGCGACGCTGATGATCCTCGGCGACGTGTGCACGCGCTCGTGCGGGTTCTGTCACATCGCCACCGGCAAGCCGCCCACGCTCGATCTCGATGAGCCGGCACGCGTGGGCGACGCCGTGCGGATCATGAACCTCGGTCATGTCGTCATCACGAGCGTCAATCGCGACGAGCTTGCCGACGGCGGCGCGGGCGTGTGGGCGGAGACGATCCGCCAGATCCGCCTGCAATCGCCGGGGACGACGATCGAAGTGCTCATCCCGGATTTCTGCGGCGACTGGGAGGCGCTGGCGACGGTGCTCGCGCAGCGCCCGGACATCCTGAACCACAACATCGAGACGGTGCCGCGGCTTTATAAAACCGTTCGCCCGCAGGCGAAGTACCACCGCTCGCTCAAGCTGTTGCAGATCGCCAAGGACGAAGGGTTCGTCACCAAGACCGGCATGATGCTCGGGCTGGGCGAAGAGGAGAGCGAGGTCGATTCGGTGATCGACGATCTCGTCGCGATCCGCTGCGAGATCCTGACGCTCGGGCAATATCTCCAGCCGACGGCGAACCATCTGCCGGTCGAGCGGTGGGTGCATCCGGATGAATTTGCGATGTGGAAATCGCGCGGCGAAGCGCGCGGCATCCGCCACGTCGAATCCGGCCCGCTGGTGCGCAGCAGCTATCACGCCGAGAAGCAAGTCCGCGCCCACGCCGCCGCCTCTTAAGTGATGGCACGAGTCATCCCCCAGTTCGACCCGCGCCTGATCGGCGTGTGGAGCAACGGCCGCCTCTATGCGGCGCGCGCGGCGACGGACGTGCGCATCCTGTTCAAGCCCGACTTCGCCGGCCGCTACGAGACCTGGCACGACGCGAAGCTCAACGAGGTGATCACCTTCCGCTGGAGCCCGCCGGAGGCGGATCGCGTCACGCTCGCGGGCATTGATTATCTGTTTCGCGAGAATGACCAGGTCCGGCGTGAGCCGTGCGACTGGCATTTCGAAGCGGTCGCGTACAGCATTGCCGCCGAGCGCGTGCCGGCGGGCGAGGAGCTGCCGGTGCTGCGGCTGAAGTTCGCCCCGACGCGCGTGGATCGATACGGATTGCTGACAACGGATTTCAAAGGCTTCGAAGAGCCGTCGTTCTGATGTGGGGGAGACACTTGTGTCGCCCTCTTCCGCGACGGATAGGCGGGCGACACAAGTGTCGCCCCTGCAGGACTCCATCATGCTCAAAACGCTCTGTCCTCACGCGATCGGAGTGAAAGCGAAGGATGTTCGCGACGCGCTGATCGCGGCGAAAACCGGCGGTTTCCAAGGTCTGGAAGTTTCCGCCGCCGAAATCGCCAATCTCGTCGATCAACAAGGCGCCAGCGCGGTGAAGCAGCTCTTCGCCGACGCCGGCGTCATCCCTGCCGCGTTCGGACTTCCGACCGATTGGCGCACCAGCGAGGAGAACTGGAAGCGCGACCTCGACCAGCTTCCGCGCCAGGCGAAATCCGCCGCCGCCATCGGCATCGCGCGCACCTTCACCTGGATCATGCCCTGCTCCGACGAGCGCCCGATGGAGGCGAACCGCGCGTTCCACATCGAGCGCTTCAAGCCGATCGCGAAAGTCCTGGCCGATCACGGCATTTCACTCGGCCTGGAATTCATCGGACCCACGACGCTGCGCCGGAGCCAGAAGTTCCCGTTCATCTACAAGATGGGCGACATGCTGGCGATGGGCCGCGAAATCGGAGCGAACGTCGGCGTGCTGCTGGACGGCTGGCACTGGTACACCTCCGGCGGGACGCTCGATGAGCTTGGCGCGCTGCGGCCGGAGCAGGTCGTCTACGTCCATGTCAATGACGCCCCGCCGAACGTGCCGGTCGATGAGCAGATCGACAACGTCCGCCTGCTCCCCGGCGAGAGCGGCGTGATCGACATCGCCGGCTTCCTCCGCGCGCTAAAGCAGATCGGCTACGACGGCCCCGTCACGCCGGAACCGTTCAAGAAGCAATTGAATGATCTGCCGAGCGACGAGGCGAGGCTGAAGGTCGTCGGCGCCGCGATGGACAAAGTTTTCGCGCAGTCCGGTTTGCTCTGACGACAATGCGCGGAGCCGCGTGTCCGCCTGTCATCCTGCGAGGGTGTTAAGGAAGACCGTAGAGGTCGCCTGATGTCATGCTGACGTATTCCGAAGGATCTGGTCTCGACGCCCAGATGCTTCGGAGCACCTCAGCATGATGTCACGCATTACCACGAGCGGAGCGGGTCAACCGTTCACGCTCACGGCTGTGTCGCCGCCATCCTTGATCGCCATTGCTGAGCGTAATCGTCGATGCGGCGGTTCTGCATCTGAAGATCCGCCGTGGCGTCGAGATAAGTGCGGTTCTGCGAGCCGACGCTGCGCGCCAGCCGCGCGAGGTTAAACGCCATCGCGTCGCGCGTCTTGAGATATTCGCGCATCGTCGCGTCGCTTTGCGCGATTTGTTCGACCGACGCTTCTGCCGCCGCCTGCTTCATTTGCAATGAACGGTCTTCGATTCGCTTGCGCGTGTGGTCGAGCATCTCGCGGGCCCTGCGCATCGACGGATGCTCCGGCCCCAGCTTCTCCGCCAAGGCGTCAATTTGAATTTCGATCAGCGTCTTTTGCCGCTGCAACATCGACAATTCCGGGTCCAGCGAGCCGATCGCGGCGGCGGCTTTGTTCGACGCCGGCTCTGTGGTCGGGTGAATTCCCACCTCGCTCAAGTAAGCCAAGCCAAATTGCGAAACCAATTGACGGAGCTCGGCGGTGGCGCTGAAGAAGCGTTCGACGGTGACGTCAGGCGCGCCGGCGGCGACGGCCAGGACGGTGCGCTTGCGCCGGGCCTCCGGCAGCGATGACAGTTGCGCGGTGAGGTCCTCGATCGTGACCGGCTTGCCTTCCTCGATCAGCGCGGATTTGCCGACGATGACTTTCACGTAGCGATATTGTTCTTCCACGGGCTTGGTGGTGGCCGCGGATTGCACGGGCGGCGACGGTGGCGGCGACGTCTGCGTTTGCGGTTTGTGCTGCCGCTGTTGCTGAGCGCGGACGCACATCGGCGGCGCCGCGATCACAACCAGCGCCGCGCACACCGCCGCCAGAGAACGGAAACGCCGTTGAGGGCGCGTCGCCGGCGGCAGGCGCAGCAGTCGCCGCACGCGATCACGCAGGTTCCCGCCCGTCGCCCCTGCCGCCAGCGACACCTTCGCCGAACCGCGACGAGCTTCCAGTTCGGTCAGCGCGGCGGCATAACCCTTCGCGTCGCCGCAGGCGCCCGCCGCGATGTCGTCGCAGCAGTTCTCGCGCTCGCAGCGCATGCAGGCGCAAATCCACCACACCGCCGGGTGATAAAACAGGATCGTCTCCACCACCGTCTGCCCGAGGTTCATTAGATAATCGTGCCGGCGGACGTGCGCCAACTCGTGCGCGAGGATCGCCTCGACCTGCTGCGGCGCAAGCCCGCTGAAGATTCCCAGCGGGACGAAGATGACCGGCCGGAACACGCCGACGACCGCCGGGACGTCGATCGCGCGCGTCTCGACCAGCGCGATTTGCCGCGTCAGCCGCAGGCGTCGCTTCAGTCCATCGACCAGATCGTCCCAGTGCGAAGTTCGCGTCCCGCGGCGGAGGCGGCAGAGCCACAGCCAACCGCCGACGTGCCACGCGCCCATCACCGCCACGCCCGCCGCCCAGACCAGAACGATGGCGTCGAGCACCCCCATCGGACCGACGCTCGCTTCGAGATTGGCCAGCTCGATCGCGTGACCGACCGCCGCGTCGAACATCGGCGGCGAGGCGATTCCCGCAGCGCGCGTCGGGCGCACGGAGGCGAAAGTGAGAACGACGGCGGTGACGATCATCGCCATGGCGGCGCAGCAGGCGAGATAACGCGCCTGCGCCGACCCCCTGCGCAAAAGCCACAACACGGCGGCGAGGATTCCCGCAACGACGACGCCTTCCCACGTCGAATGGATCAGCGTCCAGCCGATGCGATGCACGAGTGGATTCACGACGCGTCTCCTTTCATGTCATCGAGCAATTTGCGAATTTCGTCGATCTCCTGCTGCGTCGCGCGGCGTGAGGAGAGCGCGGCGGCGATGAGCTTGCGCGCCGACCCGCCGAACGCGCGGGTCATGAGATCCGCCGCCAGCCGTCGCTGCGTCTGCTTCTCCGGCTGAGCGGGGCGGTAAATGTGGGTGCGCTCGCGCTCGTCGCGCAGGAGCAGGCCCTTGTCGGTCATGATCTGCATGAGCTTGAGGACGGTGGTATATCCGGTGCGCCCGCCGAGCTCCGCGTGGACTTCGCGCACCGTCGACGGCCCCCGCCGCCAGAGGGCTTGAAGAATCGCAAGCTCACCTTCCGTGGGTCTGGGCGAGAAAGATGCTGCTGCTGCCATGCCGCCACATCATACGAATGGTTTCGTACTTGTCAACGAAGAACTTCGTACAAGTGGCGCAAGACCTGCCGGGCCGCGCCTCGCGCCGGGAATTCAACGCTGCCTCAAATCGCGCGTACAAGCGGTTGGGTACGCAAAAACGCACATCCGCGAGGTCGTCGTGATGAAATTCGATCGCCCCATTTCTTGCCGGCGGCAGGCCGCCTTCACGCTCGTCGAACTGCTCGTCGTCATCGGCATCATCGCCATCCTGATCGCCATCATGCTCCCGTCACTTCAGGCCGCGCGCAAGCAGGCGGTGGCGGTGCAGTGTCAGTCGAACATGCGGCAGATCGGCGCGGCGCTGCAGATCTACTCCAACGACTGGCGCGGCTGGCTCTTCCCGCCGCGGCGCGGATGGAACGCCCTGGGCGACTCCGACGAGCGCTGGCCCTATTTCGTCTTCAAGAAATGGAACCCCGCGATCCTGCTCTGTCCCGGCGACGTCGAGGATCCCGCCGGCGAGC
Organism: Phycisphaerae bacterium; assembly: GCA_025936175.1. Taxonomy (GTDB): domain Bacteria; phylum Planctomycetota; class Phycisphaerae; order Tepidisphaerales; family Tepidisphaeraceae; genus JAICTV01. Next base: position 11,651 of record JAICTV010000016.1, on the reverse strand, counting down.
ACTCTTACATCCTCAACAACCACCTCGCCGAGGCGATTCCGCCGATCAAGGCGGGCAGCAAGGTGCCCAACCGCACGCCCAGCGACGTCATCGTCATGGGCGAGAAGCGCTCCGACTGGCCCGACTATTACATGAACACCGACGCCAGCACCACGCGCACCGATTACTACACGCGCGTCGAGCCCTGGCGCCACGGCCTGAAGCGCGGCTCCAATTACCTCTTCATGGATTGGCACGTCGCAAATCAAACCGAGAAGGAATCACTCGCCGGCATCGACCCCTGGGGCTTCCCCGATCCGGACAAGGCGAAGCTGAATCCATAGCCGCCTTCACGATCGGGCGCGGGCGCGTCGGTGGTTGACGCCCTATCATTCCCGTCATGAAAGCGATTCGCGTCCACGCGTTCGGTGGTCCGGAGGTCCTCAAGCTTGAAGACATCCCGGCGCCCAAGCCCGCCGCAAACCAGGTCCTGATCGAGGTCCGCGCCATCGGCGTCAACCCGGTGGACACCTACATCCGCGCCGGCAAGTACGGCGCGCGCGAGTTCCCCTATACCCCCGGCTTCGACGCCGCCGGCATGATCGAATCCGTCGGCGAGGGCGTCACCCGCTTCAAGCCCGGCGACCGCGTCTACGTTTCGCGCACCCTCACCGGCGCGTATGCGGAGAAGACCGTCGTCGATCAGAGCAACGTCTACCGGCTGCCCGAGCACATCACCTTCGCGCAAGGCGCGGCGCTGGGCATCCCTTACGGCACCGCCTACCGCGCACTGCACCATCGCGGCCGCGCTCAGCCGGGTGAAACGGTGCTGATCCACGGCGCGACCGGCTCGGTCGGCACCGCCGCCGTGCAGATGGCCGCCGCATTCGGCTGCATCATCATCGGCACCGGCGGGAGCAATCGCGGGCGGACGCTCGTCCTCGAGCAGGGCGCGCATCACGTGCTCGATCATCACGACGCGAGCTACCCGCAAAAGCTGATGGACATCACCGCCGGTCGCGGCGTGGACCTGATCCTCGAGATGCTCGCCAACGTGAACCTCGGCAAGGATCTCACGATGCTGGCGAAGTATGGGAGAGTCGTGGTCGTCGGCAGCCGCGGGAAAACCGAGATCGACCCGCGCGACACGATGGGCCGCGACGCCGACATCCGCGGCATGACGCTGATGAACGCGAGCGCCGCCGAGCTGCATTCGATCCACGCCGGCATCCGCGCGGGACTGGAGAACAAGACGCTGCGGCCGATCATGGACAAGGAGATGCGCCTGGAGGATGCAGCCAAAGCGCACCTGGAGGTGCTCGAACGCGACTCGCACGGAAAAATCGTGCTGATCCCCTAGGCGATGCGCAGGATTGTCATCCCGAGGTACATGGGAACCCGCTTGCGGGTGATACAGGGATCTCGGTCGCACTCGATTCCGAGATCCCTCGCAGTACCTCGGGATGACAATGCCACGACCTCGCGAGACTCGAAGGCGCGCGTCTAGACTAGTGTTTGTTCCGCGTCGTCGCCGGCTCGTTCACCAGCTCGCACTTGATGTCATCGATCCACAGCTTCCCGTTGCCGTACAATAGCACGCCGCACTCGAACGCGTCCGAGTCCTCCGGCACCGGGACGACGATCGAATACTTCATCCACCCCATCGTCCCGACGATCGGTCGATGCGTCATGTCCGTCGCGGTCACCTCGCCCATGCTGCTGACGTTGAGGAACAACCCGCTCCGCGCGGCGACGTCCTGCGATTTGATGTAAGCGGACAGCCGCACTTTCTTCCCCGCGTACTGCCGCCCATCGCGCTCGACACGACGCAGCGCCGACCACTCGCCGCGCACCGCATTGCCGCTGGATAGGCACACCGTCGCGTGACCGTTCCGCGGCGACGACGCATCCTGCGACAAGTCAAACTTCCCGACGAAGTTGGTGAACAGCCGCCAGTTGTTGTCCACCGTCGTCGCGACCGTCGCCGGCACGACGTCGAGGCGGAAGTCGTCCATCCACATCTTGCCCGGTCCGTTGAGCATTCCGGTGAACTGAATGACCGCGGCGCTCTGCGGGATGTCGGCGACGGCGTAGCAGCGCGTCCAGTCGGACGTCCCGCTGACCTGCGGCGTGCCGAACGGGTCGGCGGCGATCGGCGGGGACGTCGTCCCGCCGGCGTCGTTCACCGCCAGTTGCACGCCCGCCCACTGCTTCACGTCCTGCGTCCGGATGAACGCGCTGAGGCGAACGCGCTTCCCGCGGTAAGGCCCGGCCAGCGTCATCCACGCGCGGGCGCACATGCCGGCGGCGCCGGGCTTGTTCGACGCGACGAAGCCGGCCGGATCCGCGCCCGCGGTGCGCACGACCGCGGGATCGATCCCGTTGTCGAAGTCGTTCACGTTGCTTTCGGCGCTGACCACCATGATCGCGTTCTTGAACGACGCCGAGGAGATTGCGGGCGCGGCATCCGGATGCCACGGCTGCCAGATCGGGCTCGGCGCCAAGCCCGCGGCAGCGACCGCGCCCGGCGGCGCGGCGCCGGCCGCGGCGAATCGCGCCGGCATCGCCGCCTTCTTCACCGCGATGACCGTCGCTCCGGTCACGACCGCGGCGGCGAGGACAATGGAGGCGGCGAGCTTGAGCTGCGCCGCCTTCATCGCCGTCATCGCGCCGTGCGCGATCGCCGACGCGGTCGCGCCGATCCCCGCCGTCGCGGCGGCGGCCGACAACGCCTTGCTCGCGATGATCGGCGCCAGCGCCGCCGGCGCGGCCCCCGCCGTCGCCTGCCGCGCCAATCCTTCGATCATCGAACTCGATCCGACGGTGATGCCGCGCCGCGCGAAGAACGCCCTGAGCTTCTCGACCGCGCGCGTCACCCGCTTCTGCGCCGCCTCCTCGCTCACGCCCAGCGCCCGCCCCACCTCGCGCAGGCTCTTGTCCTGGAAGAACCGCATCGCCAGCGCGCTGCGATCGGTCTCGCCGAGCTTCGACAGGGCCTCGTCGAGCGTCGGCGTGGCGAAATCGTCGTCGAGCACCGGCTCGGGCGGTTCGTGTGCGATGGGGGCCATGGCGGCGGCCTTGTGTTCGTGTTTTCGCCGGCGATCTTCAAGCGCGCGGGCGTTGGAGGCGGCGAAGCGCGTGGTGCTCAGCAGCCACGCCGGCAGCACCGCCGCGTGGCGCACGCTCGACGCCTTGCGCGCGAAGATGATGAAGACGGCCTGCGCGACGTCCTCGGCCAGGTGCGGATCCCCCCGTGTCTGCCGCCGTGCGGCGGCATAAACGAGGTTGAGGTGCCGGCTCACCAGCGTCGAAAACGCCTGCTCCGAGCCGGTCGCCACGTAATCATGAAGGAGCTGCTGATCGTCCTTTGAGGTCATCGCTTTCGCCGTCCGCAGGATACATCTCGCGGCCGGCTAAAACCCGACATTGCCGTCAGCTTCCGGCCTTTACAACGCGGTCATCCGGTCCCGAGGCGCCGGGATCGAGCGCCTTGTCCTCGGCCGGGGGAATGCCCCCGTCGTCCTTCAGGTTCGGCCCCACGCTGTAGAGAACGTAGCCGCCGCCACTGGAGCGGTAGATGAACGGCGTCTCCGTAAACGGATCGTTCGGCGGCGAGGAAAGCTCGGCGAGCGATTTCGGATAGCCCGCATGCTGCGCGTGATGATCGGCAAGCAGCAGCGCCACGCGTGCGAGCCGCGCCTCGGCCTCCATGATCGTCTGCCGCGCCATGACCTGCCCGAGCACGCGCGTCGTCATCGAGTTCATCGACGTCGCCGAGACCGGCGAGATCGCCGCGCTGATGCCGCCGTCGCTCTCCAGCTCCTCTTTCGACGCCTCCAGCGCGTCGCGCCGCTGCGGATAGCTCGGCGAGTTCAAGATGCGCCTCTTCTCGTCGAAGAGCACGTTGCTCCGCCGCATCGTCTGCGCGAAGCGGATCGGCACCAGGTCCCAGCCGGCGTACGCGAGACTGAATGCCTTCGGCGGCCGCTCGCCCTTCCACGGCTCTTCGATCAGCGAGCGGAAGAACCGCACGAAGCGCGCGTTGCCCATTCGCGCTCCCTCCTGGAGCACGTCCAGCGTGAAGAGCCGCTCGCCGAAATCGACGCGCTCGGCGAGCGACGGCCACGGCGTCAGCGTCGCCAGATCCCGCTGCCACGCCGCCCCCTGCTCGCGGGCGAGCTTCCCACCCGCGGCGATCGCCTGTTCCGAGCGGCTCGCGTTTTCGTCGCAGACGTAGGCGACGAGCTGGTCGATCAACGTCGCCCCCTGGGCGACCAGGCGAGACAATCGGTGAACCGTCATCACGTCCGCGCGAGCGCCGTCCACGTCGCCGGCGGTGAATCGCATCATCGCCCGCGCCGTCAGGCCTCGACACGACATGCGGATCAACTGCAGGTGCGGCAGTTGCACTTCCAGCAGCGGCGGACGGAACCCGCCGTTGTACGGAATGAAGTAGCGCGATCGACGCGACGCTTCATTCAGTTTTGCGAACGCCGCGTCGTTTTGCTTCAGCCAGTCGGCGACGTCCGCGTGCTCGGCGCCCGTCCACGGCCGCGTCGTCAATGGCGTGGGATCGAGCTTCTCGTCCTCGCGGACGAAGTACGGCCCCTCATCCGCCACCGGCGGCATGCCCAGGCGATTGGTGATCCCGTCGCGCGGCTGATTCCGCGGCAGCCCCGCTCGGCCGAACGCCTCGATCATCGGCACCGCCGCGTTGTTCTCGCTCGTCACGCCGGCGCCGAAGTGATTCTCGATCGCGGCCAAATAATCGACGCGACCATCGGGCAAGAGCGGCTCGGTCACCCACGTCGTCTCGTGATTGATCGGCACACGACGCTCGACCTGCACGATCACCAGGTCGATCGCCAGCGCGATCAGCAGCGCCGACAGGACGTACAGAGACACCCGCCACACGCGATGGCGTGGCAATCGCAGTTTCATAACTCATCTCGCTTTCAACGAGTGGCGGACAAAGGATCGACCAGCCCGGGCGGCAGCGATGCGCCGCGCGCGAGCATCTGCTGGTAAGCCGCGAGCGACGCCGGCGTGAAGCTCGTCAGATCCGTGGGCTGCTGCGGCGATTCGTTCGGCGCGATCACGTTCCACGTCACGACGCCGACGATCACGCACGCCGCCAGCGCGCCCGCGCCGACGAACGATGCGAGAACGCGATCGGCCCATCGCACCGGCGGATGATCCAGATCCTCCGCCAGCCGATCGACCAGCTCGCGCGGCAGCGGCCGCGGTCGCAGCGCCGCCAGATCCTTCTCGACCTTGTCGAATGATTCGTTCATCGCGCTGCCCCGCTCGCCAGTGCGGGCTCCAGCTTCGCCAGTGCGTATCGATATCGCGACGCCGCGGTATCCGGGCTGATCGTCAGCGCTTTGCCGATCTGCGCGAATGTGAGCTCGCCCCAGATCTTCATGACGACCACCTCGCGTTGCTCCGCCGGCAACCGCGCCAGCGCGGATTCGACGTTTGTCCGCAACTCCTGATGCTCGACCGACGCGGCGAAAACGGATGACCGCGCATCAAACGTCGCCGCATCGGCCTCGTGTCGCGCTCGTCGTCGCCGCCCGCGGGTTGAATCCATCGCCGCCGACCTGACACACGCGAACAGGTACGCCGGCGGATCGTTGGCACGCGCGCGCGACCGCCAGAAGCGGACGAATCCATCCTGAACGGCGTCTTCCGCATCGGACGTGCGATGACAGAGCTGCCGCGCGAGCAGCAGCAGCGCCGACCCGTGCCGGTCCAGCCACCGCCGCCAGGATTCGCTCTCGTCCGCCGCCACGCAATTCCACCACTAAGACGCCGGCGAAGGGCCGGGTTGTCTAAAGATTTCCGATGGGGGAGGCGTGGGACGCCAGACGATGTCATCCCGAGTGGTACTCCGAGGGATCTCGCAGGCGAGTTGCGCCCGAGATCCCTCGCGGAGTACCACTCGGGATGACATGCCTGGCGGGTGAGGTGAACGGAAGCTCGCGGGCTACAGCGAATCCGCCGTCAGTTGCGTATCCGCATCCTTCCACGCCGCCTTGAGCTGCCGCTCGACCAGGCTCGCCTCGTGCTGCTTGTCCTGGCGGATGAGGCTCTCGTGCAGACCGAACAGCGCTCGGCCGATGCGCGGGTTGCGCTCGAGGTCCTCGCGGAAGACTTTCTCCGCTTCGGCGAATTTCCCCTGCGCCAGCAGCACGCCACCCAGCGACTCGCGCGATGACGCGAGCCAGTCCGGCGGCTCGATATAGTTCAGGTGATCCTGAAGCTCCACCGCCGACGACAGGTGCTTCGCCGCGTCGTCATACTGCTTCTGCTTCGCGGCGATCTTCGCGTCGAGCGTGTGCTGCGCGATGTCCAGGACGTTGTGCGCCTTGTTGACCATCGCGTAGGGCGTCTCCTGCGGCAGCGACTGCTTGATCGCCATCATCGCCCCGCGCTCCTTGGTCGCGGCATCGCTGTCGCCGCGGCTGGCGTACGCCATCCCGCGCGCGTAGTGCCACAGCGCCGTCGTGATCGGCATCACCTTCACGTCCGGCGACTCGGTCTGCTGCAACAGCTCATCCCACTTGTTGAAGCGCACGCGGATCGCGATGGGCACCGCGACGAACGCATCCAGCATCGGCATGTCCTTCACGTGCGGCGCCGCCATCTTGCCCAGCTCGTCCGCCCACTTGATCGAGCTGGCGTAATTGCCCTGCTCGCACTCGGCGTAGGCGAGGAAGTGGATGTTGTGCGGGTAATACATCATCGAATAGATGCCGCCGACGCGATCGGGAAGCATCTCGAAATACTTGCGGTCTGCCGCGACGGCCGCCTCGTTGCTCGTCGCCGCCGATTCGAAATCCCCGACGCGCGAGTAGATGTGCGACGGCATGTGAACCAGGTGCCCCGCCGCCGGCGCCAGCGTGGGCAGGCGCGCCGCGGCCTCCAGAGCGCGCTCCGGGTGCGCCGACGCCTCGACCGCGTGGATGTACAGGTGATTCGCGCCGATGTGATCCGGGTCGCGCTTCAGCACCGATTGCAGCGCCGCCACGATCTCTTCCGTCCCCTCCGCCGGCTGGTAATCGTTCGCGTAGAGCGCCCAGGGCTTCTGGCACATCATCGCGTCCGCCAGCAGCGTCGCGGCGTCGAGGTCATCCGGATACTTCTTCGACAGCGCGCGCATCGCCTCGGCATAATCGGCGGCGAGCTTCTTCAGGTCCGGCTTGTCTTCATCGCTGAATCGCTTCGACAGCGCCTCGACATAATCGCGCTCGTTCGGCGGCGCATCCTTCGCCAGCTCGCGCGCCGTCGCCATCTCCGCCGCCGCCTGCTTCTCGCGCGCGGCATCCACGTCGATGTTGTAGTTCGGCCCCAGCCCCAGCGCCACGCCCCAGTGCGCCATCGCCAGCTTCGGGTCCAGCTCGGCGGCTTTCTGGAACGACCGAATCGCCTCCTCGTGATTGAAGGCGTAGATCAGGATCATCCCCTGATCGAACCACTTCTGCGCGTCGGCGTTCGTGGTCGAGACGGGAAAGTGATACCCGCCGAGGTTCTCGATCATCGCCGGCTTCGGCGGCGTGGTCGTCGCGGCGCCGGCCGCCGTCGCCGCATCGTGATGATGCTCCTCCGCAAAAACCGCCGGAGCGAGCGCAACGACTGCCGTCAGGAAGAGGGTGGCGTTTCGCATGATCGCGTCAGGATGATCATGCGAAAGGGATATGGCAAGAAAAAGTTAACCCCCTGAAGAGGGGGAGTCATCGATCCGTCTGCCGGAGAAGACGCTTCCCGCCGCCGCCGAGGGCGGTTTCGGCGCGGGCGCGGGCCCGGGCGCGGGCGCGGCCGGCGAGCCGTTCATCTCCTGCCGGATAAGCTCCACCAGTTTTTGCGCGGAGCTCACCTGCCCCCAGAGCATCCCGGTCGTCATCAGCAGCTTCGGCAGATGCCCGGCGCCGGTGAGACGATAGATCGTCAGGTGATCCTTCAGTTGTTGCTCGACCCGCGGATCGCGCAGCGCCGCCTCGACCGTCTGACGTCCGATCAATTCCGCCGCGCGCCGTTTTGCATCCGCCAGCGCCGGCGGACGCTCGCCCTGCAGCATCCAGCGATGAAACTCGACGAACCGCGCCGGCGCCGCCGTCCACACCGCCAGCGCAAGCCGCGCGTAATCACACGCGCCGTTGTGATGCGGATCGGGCGTCAGGACGTGATCGTTGCACGCGCGCTCCAGCGGCGCGAGGAACACCGTCACGGCGACGTCCTTCTCGCCAAAGCTCGCCAGCGCCTGCTCCACCATCGCGTGAAGCTGCCGGCACTGGTCGCAGGTATAATCGACGACGTCGGCGAAGATGTACTTTGCTTCGATCAACCCGACCAGCGGCAGCAACGCCGCATCCATTCGCAGCCGCCCGCCCAGAAGCATCACCGGCCGGCTCGCCCGAGGCGCGGCCGGCGCCGAAACGGGAACAAGCGGCGCGGGCGGCTGCGCCGCATCGGATGTCGGCGGCGGCGCAACAGGCGCGGGCGGCGCGGGCGGCGCGGGCGGCGCGGGCGGCGCAGCCGGCGCCGCGGGCGGTGCGATGTCCACCGCCTCCGCCAGCACCTCCTCGCCCGGCGCGAACTCATACAGCCGCGGGCGAATCAGCACCTGCAGCACGATGAGCACTACCGCCAAGCCGAGCCCCAAGATCGGCGCATACCGCACTGCCTGCAGCGGCACGGTCGTCGCCACCGTCGCGGCGGCCACCAGCATCGCGACGTGCGCCGTCGTGCAATACGCGCAGAAGCGCCGCAGCACCAGCAGTTGGATCGCGATGAACCACACCGCCGCCGCCGCGCTCAGCGCGATCAACATCAGCAGCGCCAGCCACCCCCACCCGGGCACGGGCGACAATTCCGCCACCGCGATGGCGATGGGTATCCCGGCATAAGCGATCGCCCCGGGCAACGCCACCGGCACCCGCCCGATGCGCCCCCACCGGCTGCTCGTCACCGCATCGCAGCCGGAGCCCGCCCCGCATCCCGGAACCTTCCGCCCCGCGCCGCGCGCCAGCAGCACCACGCTGGCCAGCAACGCGATCAGGGACGACGCGGCGATGACCGAATCAAATTCCACCGGCGTCATGGTCGGCGGATTCTACTGTCTCGCCGCTCGAAGCGACGAGGGCCGGCCGCGACCCCGCCGCCGACGACGTGACGTGACCCGCCCCCGCTCCGCCGCCCCGGCCCGCGCCCACGCCCCCGGCCCGCCGCCTTTGCTCAGCGCTGTCCCGCCAGTAGCAGCATCGCCTTCGACGTGTTCACGGTGCTGTTGAGCCAGTACGCCAGGTCGTGCTCGATCATCCGCGTCGGATAGCGCCCATCGTGCATCTGCTGCGCTTTCGTCAGCGCGTTGGCCAGCGATCGCGCCTTGGCCAGCAGCAGCGGATCACGCCTCACCTCGTACGCGCGCAGGTACGCGACAATCATGAACGCCGAACTTCCGCTCACCGGCTCGAACATCGCGTACTGCTCGCACGAGCACGGCGTGATCCAGTGCTTCGCCGCCAGCGCCTCGATCCCCTGCCGCGCCGGAAAATCCGGCGGCTTCTCCCACACTACGAACTGATCCTCCGCCCAGCGCAGAATCTCCAGCGCCGTCGTGATGTCGGGAGGGCGAGGCTCCTGCCGAGCCGGCATTTGCTTCGACACCCGCGGCTCGGCGGGAGCCTCGCCCTCCCGGAGACTCGCGCTCCCACGCCCGAGCAAATAGGACGCGAACTCACACGCCTCGTGCTTGGACAAATTCTCGTACGGCCCGCGCACCTTCGCATCGTCGAACTGCGCCTTCCAATCGAACGTGCGGACGGGATTGTCCATCATCCATTCGACGGCGCGGTCGAGCGTCGATCGAAAGCGCGGGTCATTCAAACGATCGAGCAAGCGGATCACCTCCGACGGGATCAGCTTCACGTCCGCGACCTTCCCGCCGGTGACGTTGTCCACCTTCAGCCACCACGTCCCGTCCGGCGACTGCGTCTTCGCGTAGGTCTGTGCGATGCGCAGCGCGGCGTCGCGGTATTTCTGCTCGCCAGTCGCGTCGTAAAAATCGAGATATCCCTGCGCCGCCTCGGCGGCCGTCATCATCATCGTCCAGCGATCGTTCTCGCGCTCGGTCGGCGTCGCGCCGTGGTACGTGGGCGGCATGAACTGAAGCGGCGAGCCCGCGGGCTGCGAGATCGAGAGGAGATAATCCGCCGCCGCGCGTCCGATCTCGATCGCCGCGGCGCGATCATCCGCGTGCGGCAATTCCTTGGCCGCCAGCGCGCATCCGCTGACCAGCGAGCCGATGATTTTCGCCGAGTAGCGATAAAGCGGATAAGTAACTGCGTCCGGCTCGCCGCGCGAAAGCCACGATCGCACGAACGGCTCGTGTACGAGCGTCTCCAGCGCCAGCCGCGCGCTCTCGTCATAAGGGACGACCGCCGACCCGTACGGCCCGTCGAACACCGCGCCGCGATGAAACGTCCTATTGCGGATCTTGGTCGTCCCGACCGGCAGCGTCTCCCAGGTCGGCGCGAGCGACACCGTGTTCCCGCGCGCGATCAACTCGTGTCGCGATCCGTCGCTGCCGTAGACGAAGACCGACTCGCCATCCTTAGCGATCCCCTCCAGACGCAACACGGGCGGCGCGATGAACTGCTTCGCCTGCCGGTTCCAATCCGATTGCGGATGGATCGGCCGCCGCGCTTCCTCGATCGCCCGCTGATGAAACGACGGCTCCCGCCGCGCGGGCTGCGCCGCGCAGCCGGCCATGACGCACAGGACCGCCGCAAAAAATTCCGCCCGCAATTGCAGTTTCATCATCACGTTCGTGCAATCGCACGGGATATAGGGAGAGACGTTCTTTGACAACTGAATAGAGGCGGGGTCGCGCGGGCGACTCATCGTGTCTAAAGACCCTGCGCGACGTCATGCTGAGGTACTCCGAAGCATCTGCCTGCCCGCACCCAGATGCTTCGGGGTACCTCAGCATGACCGACTTTCGCGGGTCGCGCGCGTTAAACACGGTCCAGCCCCACCGAATGCAACGCCGTGCAACGCCACGCAACGGGGTGCAACAAAAACATCGATCGCACAAAACGAAGCCACGGGTCATTCTGTCGCGACGGACAGCTCGACGGCGAGTCCTGCCGCCTTTCTTGCCGCTTTGTGAAGGATTCGTACAATCCCCGCTCCCTTGGAGTCGGCGCGATCGCTGCGCCCACTCCGGACGCGCAAGGTTTGCTGTCCGACGCACTTTCGAAGCACGAGGATTCGCCCATGCCCGCTACCGGAAAGATCACCCAGGTGATCGGCTCGACCTTCGACGCCGAGTTCCCCGAAGACGGCCTGCCCGCCATCTATAACGCCATCAAGGTCGATTCACAGCAGAACGGAACTTCCATCCGACTGACCGGCGAAGTCGCCTCACACCTCGGCGGCGGGAAGATCCGCGCCGTCGCGCTGGGCTCGACCGACGGCCTGCGCCGCGGCATGGACGTCGCCGACACCGGCGGCCCGGTCAGCGTTCCCGTCGGCAAGGAGACCCTCGGCCGCGTCTTCAACCTGCTGGGCGACCCGGTCGATAACCGCGGGCCCGTCCACGCGACCGAGACCCGCCCGATCCACCGCGATCCTCCGGAGTTCACCGACCTCAGTCCCAAGGCCGAGGT
>JAICTV010000025.1 GCA_025936175.1 Phycisphaerae bacterium | reverse complement strand
TACGCGGAGCTTGGCTGATCGCGATCGCGGGTTGCGGGACGTTTCGCTGTCGGTGGGGGAGACGGGCTTCTTGGTGATGATCCGAAATTGCCCGGTCTGCTCCGCCGACCGAAACGCCTGCTTGACCAGGCGGTCCTCCGTCGAGTGGAACGAGATCACGGCGAATCGCCCGCCGGCGTGAAGGTGCCGCGGTGCCCGACGCAACAGCGCGTTCAGGTTCGGCAGCTCGTCGTTCACGGCCATGCGCAGCGCCATGAACGTCCGTGTGGCGGGGTCGATTCGATTCGCAGGTTCTCTCGAACGCGACGACGGAATCGCCTGGCGAACGATCTCGGCCAGTCGCTCCGTTGAGGTTATCGGCGCTTGGGCGCGGGCGAGTGCAATGTTTCTGGCGATTCGGCGGGAGTAACGTTCCTGCGCGTTTTCGTATAGGACGTTGGCCAGGTCGTCCTCGCGCATCTGGTTCACCAGATCCGCGGCGCTGCGCCGAATCCGGGGATCGATGCGCATGTCCAGCGGCATCTCCTGCGCGAACGACAATCCGTAGTGCTCATCGAAGAGTTGATTCGTGCTAATCCCCAGATCCGCCAGAACGCCGTGTACGGGTGGCGCGTCGGCTTGCGCGAGCACGTCATTCAGCTCCGCGAAGTTTGCGTGGAAGAGCCGCACGCGACACTTCGCTTGGCGCAACTGTTCCTTCGCGTAGTCGAGATTGCGCGGATCGACGTCGAGCCCGATCAGCGTTCCCGATTCACCCAGTCGAGCCGCGATTGCCGATGAATGCCCGGCCCGGCCGAGCGTGCAGTCGACGAAGGTTTGACCTTCGGCGGGGCGGAGGAGGTCGAGAACCTCCTCCAGCAACACCGGGTCGTGGCCGCTGCTCGGTAATTCCATCGGATTCCGAGCGTAACGCAGCGAGATTTCCTTGCAATCGCGCTCACAATGGGCATGATCGGTTTGGTCGTTGTTTAGGGCTGTATCGGGGTGTGTAAATCACTCCCGCGAAAACACGGGTCGAGATGATTCGCGACGTGAGCCGGCTCCCGCGAAAGCGATTGCGGCGAAGTCGGGCATCCGTGACCCCCGCGATCCCAGGCGCGGGCCCCATCCGTGAGACGACTTCGCTGCATCGCGCTATAGGTGGTCGGGCGGCCGCGTCCCTGCGGACGCCTGACCTGTCCTCGATCGAGGTCTGACGCGGACTGCCTCCCAGCAGTCCGTTTCTTTTTTTCAAAACCGCTCGGCGGTCGCCGACTGCGCTTCGCGCCTCCGGCGCGAGTCCGTGCCCCGAAGTGCGAATGCCTTCGGCGGCCGACGAGCGGGAACTACTCGCACGTCACACCGAGCGAGAGACGCCACAACCCGGCGCGTCTCGCACGTTCGAACGTGACGTGCGCGTTGCCCACGACGACGAATAGCGAACCACCGCGTCCTTGCGGTTGAGGGCTCGCCTGCACATCCACCCGTGGCGCCTTCCTTGGCGCACACGCAAGCGGTGGGGCAAGCGGATATGAGCGCGGAGCATCCCTGCGTGCGTCCCATATCGGGTTCGAACGTCGTCTTGAACAACGCTGCGTATTCAGTTTTTCACAAAAAGCGTGAGACCATCCTTCCCTGGACGTGTCTCAAGCAAAACCGGGCTGCCCAGCCCGGCATTGAAGTATCCCTGCGGTCCACGGCCCGCGCACCCGCCATTCGAAGCCCGGCCTCTTACGAACGATTTCGCGGCCGAGTTCAAACGTGCCGTCGTTTTCTTGTGACGCGCTGACGATTCCCCATCGGCTCATCACGACGACGGCGACTGCTGCTGCAATCTCATTTGCTGCTCGCGTGTCTGGCGGGCCTTGAGGGCGATCTCGGCCCGCTTGGCGTTGAGCAGCTCGCGTTCGGCATCCCAGTCCGAACGGTTCCAAAGTTCCAGGTGATCCGCACTGCCGATCAATGTGATGTCACGACTGACGCCGGCACGCTTGAACCACTTCTCCGGGAACAAAATCCGTCCCTGCTTGTCCCACTCGAGCCGAAAGGCCATGGCCAGGTTCATCCGGTCATAGGCCAACTGGTCTTCGTCCGGCGTGAGCTCGCGTCGCTGACGGTTGACGAGGTCTTCGTAATACCGCTCGACGTAAAGCCACGGCCGGTCGTTGACGCCAGGCACGAGAAAGAACGCATCGCCATCGCGACCCGGGTTGATTTGCTTTCGAATATCGGAGGGCACGAGCATTCGATTTTTCGGATCGATCGTCAGCTCGTGCTCGCCCCAGAACATTAAGGGTCGCACGTGAGTTGTCTTCCCGGATCACCCATGGCGATAGGGTCCATTTACCACATCGCTCCACTTTTTTCCAAGATCAAAATCGCTCGGGCGCGAAACTTTTTTAAAGATCTTGAAGACGCTGCGAAAAAGGCGTGGAAATCGTGAGAATTATCGGACGGCCCGCTCCGCCGCCGTGGATGAGTTGTGGATAACTCGGCGTCCGCGCGTTGGCGCTGCGCTACCGTGTTTTCGCCACTTCGCTCCACTTCCATGACAGTAGCCTTCGGCGGAGCGAAAGCAACGTGAGCGCGATCGCGAAAGTGGCGAGAAGTGGCGAAAAAACGGTGATGTGGCCGGCGGCGTCAGGATCGGCAACGTCAAACGCAGCGCACAACACGCCGCGCGCGGCGAGCGGCAGCGAACTCTTTGGTCCGAACTCCGCGTGCAGATACGCGAGCGCCGCGCCGCCGAGCGTGAGCAGGCTTGCTATGGCGACGGCGAAGCCGAGCCATCTCACACGCAGCGAGATCCGCACGATCGCGAGCGTCATCACCCAGGTCGCGACGTAACCCCACAACACGAGCACGCGCGCGATCGGCGGCTGCGACCCCAGCGTCGCGGCGAGTTGCAGCATCGGCCCGGCCGCCAGCGCGGTTGCGACCGCGCGGCCCCACGTGCCCAGCATCCACGGGAACAGCAGCGCCGCCGACACGATCTGCACGAACAGCATCTCGTCCACCGCGAGCGAATCGGTCGGCGTGATCGCCTTCGCCGACAGCGGCGCCCGCGCCGCCGCCACGAGCAGTGCGAGCAGTTGTAAGAGCAACCAGAGGAGCAGTGCGCCGGAGATCGATGTGGATGGCGGCGAAGAAAGTGAGGGCGGCGGCGGCGGTGATGTCGGCGAGACGGCGCTGATCTTCGTCGCGGGCGCGATCACTGCGGTACTTTAGCCTGCGCCGTCTGCGGCGTCGCCAGCGACGGTCGTGTGATCGTGTCGAAGCGCAGATCGACCCACGCGCAGTTCGCGTCGATGCGGTGAAGCTCGTCGTAGATCGCCTGCATGTACGCCAGCTTCTGCTCCGGCGTGACTTCGACGAAGAAATCATCCCCGGCGCCGATCGGCCGGCCCCAGCGCACCTGCGTGTTGTACCTGGTGACCAGTACGAGCTGCGCCGCCTTGGGATCGTGCCGGCCGGCGTAGTTGCTGACGTCTACTTTCGGGATCTCTTCGGCGTACGGCTTGCCGTAGAGGAGTTTGACCAGCTCGACGCCCGCCTTGAGATCATCGCCCGCCCAGTGCGCGCCGGATTCCGGCGGCGGGGTGCGGACGCCCTCGATGACGCGGATGTTCATCTTGTGGTCCTGCCCGATCATGATGCGGGTGAGGAACTGCTCGCCGAACGCTTCGGGCAGCTTGTAGCCGTTACCGTCGACGAGCCAGTAGTAGTCTTTCCAGTGCACCAGCGCGACGGGCGCGCGGTAGTCGCAATCGACTTCGAGGATGTCGCCGGGTTTCTGTCCGTACGCGCGACGGACTTGCCGCACGTCCGCGATCCACGGGTTCGCCTTCAGCAGCGCCACGGTGTCGACGAGAAGCTGATGATCGAACGCCGAGTGCGTGCCGTTGGGCCGGGCCGTCCGCGCGATCTCCTCGGCGAGGAAGTCGCTCATCCAGACCGGCCGGTTCTTCAGCACTACGCGCGGCGGCTCGGTCGGGACGATCACCTTCCACTCGACGTAGCGCCGATCGGCGGCGACGCCGAGGCCGAGGATCCCCGCGAGCAGCATCGCGCCGGCCGTGTGGGCGAGCGCCAGGCGCATCCGGCGGATCCGCTCGGGATCCCGCGGCTTCTTGAAGCTGATGGGTTTGGACTTCCTGGACTTGGGCATTTCGACAGCTCTTCCCTCGACCCGCGCCCGGTCGAAGGCCGCGGGCGCGCTAAAACACTCGCGCCAAAGGCCTTATCGGACGAGTCGGCCCCGTGACTGAAGTGGACGAGGGGCCGCATTGGGTTCGTTCTGCGCATTCGCGATTCGCCTTAACATTTCTGAAGGTTTCTGAAGATTTCTGAACAACCGCGGCCCGCGGCTATTCACTTGTCAAAGAGCGGCTTCTCCATAGTCCCGGGCGATTGCACAAACGTGATCACCAACGTGCAACGCCGCGGCGGCGTCGCGCGGATTAGGTGGGAAATCGGGGATTTTAGATTCGAGATTTCAGATTTCGGCCGGAAAGGCGTTGCAGGTTCTTCCGCCGACTATTGGCCCCACAGTGCGGCGAGGGTGTCCAGGCGAGGGTGAGTAACGGGAGGGTGGTAAGGGGAGGGTGACAGTCACCCTCTTTGTAAGTCGTTTTGGGAGATAAGGATAGTTGACCCAGGGGGGTCGTCAATCGGCGTCATGGCGGGCTCGTATTGCGGCTCGCTCTTGACGGAAATGATCTGTCGGGCATTTTCTGCCGGCATGAAAACTTGGATCGCAGTGCTGATCGCGCTGCTGGCGGACCTCTCGGTCGTCCCGCGGCTCATGGCTTGGAACGATACGGGGCACATGACCGTCGCGCTGATCACGTATCGGCAACTCGATGATGCGACCCGCGCCAAGGTCGGCGCGATTCTCAAGTTGCATCCGCATTACAAGCTTTATCTCAGCGCGAACCCGCCACAGGGCGTGAGCGAGGAGGAGTGGGCGTTTGTGCGGGCGGCGAGCTGGCCGGATTTTGTGCGGCCGGCGCGGCCGGGGTCGCAATATGAAATGTTCAAGGGGCCGGAGATCACACGCTTTCATCAGGCGTACTGGCACTACATCGACATGCCCTGGGTCCCGCCCGCTGATCGCGCGAAGATCGATCCTTCCACGATGCCCTCGCATCCGCCGCGCGCGACGCCGGCGACACAGCCGACCAATATTCTCGAAGCGCTGGACTTCAATGCGAAGGAATTGAAGAGCGCGGCCGGGGAGCAGCAGGCGGTGGCGCTGGCGTGGATGGAGCACCTGGTCGGCGACGTGCATCAGCCGCTGCACGCGACGACGTTGTATTCGCTCGTTTATCCGAACGGCGACAAGGGCGGGAACTCGATCGCGATCCGACTCAACGGCTACGTGTTGAACCTGCACTCGTTCTGGGATGAGTCCATGGGGACATCGGATGCGTACAGCGCGATCGCCTTCATGGCCACCGACATCACGAGCGATCCGGGTCTGGCCGCGGACAAGCTCCCGGAGTTGAAGCAGGATGCGTCCTTCCGATCGTGGGCGGAGGAGAGCCACGAATACGGGGCGGCGTTCGCGTACCTCAACGGCCGGCTGCGCAGCGTGCCGATGGCGCAGTGGGACGCGAAGGAAATATCCGCCGATCAGGTGCCGGGATTGCCGCCCGGATACGAACAGAACGCGCGCAGCGTGGCGCGGCGGCGGATCATGCTCGCCGGGTTGCGTTTGGCGGAGCAGATCAAGGCGGCGTTGGGAACTGAATAAGTCGGCAGCGGGCAGCGGGCAGTGAGCAGTTGTAACTACTGCGCTGCGCACTGATTCGCGCATCACAACAGCGCGTCCGCCAGGCGGGCGAGGTTCTGGATCGTGCGCGCGATCGCCGGTCGCTTCGCCCACTCCTCCTTCGTCAGCACCCGGCCGTGGGTGAAATATCTTTCCTGTACTTCGCGGAGGCGCGCGACCACCGCCGGATCGTAGATCAGCAGGCTGATCTCGGCGTTGAGCGCGAACGAGCGGATGTCGATGTTGCTCGAGCCGACCAGCGCGACGTCGTCGTCGATGCTCATGTGCTTGGCGTGGAGGAAGTGCGGCTGGTAGAGGTGGATGATGATGCCGTCGTCGAGCAGCCCTTCGAGGTAGCCTTGCTGGGCGAGACGCGTGAACGGCTGGTTTGAGCGCTCGGGGAGCACGAGGTGAACTTCGACGCCGCGAAGGACGGCGGTGCGCATCGCCTGCAGGAAGGGCTCATCGGGGACGAAGTAGGGCGTGGTGATGACGATGCGGCGCTCGGCGGCGTGGAGGAGATCGACCATCAGCTCCTGCGCGTTCTCGTGCCCGTAACCGGGGCCGCTGGGGAGCACCTGCGCGGGCGACGGGCCGGACGGTTCGACCTGCGGGAACAGGTCCGCCTCGTCGAGCACGGCGCCGGTTTCGAAGTAGTAGTCGGCGAGAAGCACGGCTTGCAGTTGCACGACGACCGGTCCGGTCACGCGTGCCATCAGCTCTTCGTTGGGGCAATCGCGAACGAAGTACGGCTCGACGACGTTCTGCGAGCCGGTGTAGCCGATCCGGCCGTCGATGACGGCGATCTTGCGGTGATTCCGCAGATCGATGCGCGCGGTGTTGCGGCGGAACAGCCCGACCGGGAGCGCGGCCTGCACATCGACGCCGCTTTCGCGCAGGCGCGGCGCGAGGTGGCGCAGGCCGCCCTTGGAACCGACGGCGTCCATGAGCACCCGGCATTTCACGCCGCGCCGGGCGGCGGCGATGAGCGCGTCAGCGACGGCCCGGCCGACCGGATCGCTTTCAAAAATGTAGAACAGCAGGTGGACGTGGAACTTCGCGTTGTTGATGTCGCCGATCAGCGCGTCGATCGTCGCCTGATAATCCCAGAGCAATCCGATCTCGTTCCCGCCGCGCGGTACGAACTCGCCGAGCCGCTGCACGAGGGCGGCGGTGCGCGCGACCAGGGACGAGGGCTGTTCCGACCACGGCGCCGCGACGCCCATCTGCTCGCGCGCGGCGCGGATGAGCTTTTGTGCGCGGGCCTGGAGGGCGAGGCGCTCTTTCGGGAAGTGGATTCGACCGATCGCCGTGTAGACGATCAGCCCCGGCCAGGGCAGGAGGAAGATCAGCAGCAGCCAGGTGCGAGCGGCGGCGGGGCTGCGGCGGTTGGGGACGTAAAACAGCATCACCAGGCGGATGAGCCACTCGCTCGCGTAGTAGGCTTCGCTCCAGGTGAGCATGAAAAGATTTATACGCGATCGATCAGGAAAGACTGTCATCCCGAGCGGTACGCCGCGACTGATCTCGGACGCGAATCGATGCCGAGATCCCTCGGAGTACCGCGGGATGACATCTCGCGGCGATTACGCCGTCTTGCGGATACGTTGCGACGACGACCCTGCGGCGTCGGTCGCGAGGAAAACCTGCACCTTCTTCTGCACGTCCGCACCGCGCGCGTACGCCCGGCGGACGAGACGATCGACGAGCGGGCCGAAGGAGATGCCGCGATGGGCGGCGGCTTCCGGGAGCAGGCTCCGCGGCGTGAAGCCGGGCAGCGTGTTGATCTCCAGGATGTGCGGCTCGAGCGTGCGGTCGAGCATGATGTCAACCCGCGCCAGATCGCGGCAGCCGATGACGCGGTTGGCTTCGCGCGCCAGATCGCGCGCCCGTTGCGCGACCCGCTCGCTCACGCCGAGGTCGAAGAGGTGCCTGGTCTTGCCGTCGCGGTATTTCGCGTCGTAGTCGAAGAACTCGTGCTCGGTGACGATGCGGATCGGATCGAGCGGCTGCTCTTCCAGCACGCCGACCGTCAGCTCCGGGCCGTCGATGAACGATTCGACCATCGCTTCCGGATGCCGTTCGAGCAACTCGTCGCACGCCAGATCCGCGTCGAGCTGCGTGTGGCAGATGCGCACGTCGATGCTGCTGCCGCTGTCGATCGGCTTGACCACGCAGGGCGCGGGGATCGTCGGCGCCGGCGCGGCGCGATTGAGGACTTCCCACGGCGGGGTGGGGAGGCCGGCCTGGTGCCATGCGCACTTCGATTCGATCTTGTTCATCCCGATGCGCGAGGCGGCGGAGGAGCTGCCGACGAAGGGGAGGCCGCGCTGCTCGAGGATTTCCTGGAGCTCACCGCTCTCGCCGAACGCGCCGTGAAGCACGGGGAAGATCACGTCGCAGGGGTGGTCGAGCCCCGAGAGATCCGTCGGCGAGATGTCGCTGGCAAAGACGTCGTGGCCCATCGATTTGAGGGCTTCGATGACCGCGCCGCCGCTGATGAGGGAGACTTCGCGCTCGGCGCTGGGGCCGCCGTAGAGAACCGTGACTTTCATGACTTCCATCCTTGGAAGAGTCTTTCACCACGAAGTCACGAAGAGCACGAAGCGTCGCTCGACGGCTGAAATGCTCTTCGCTTGCTTCGTGACTTCGTGGTGAACAATCCTTTTGTATCTACGGCCAGATCTGCACTTCGCTCTCGAGGTGAATCTCGTTCTTCTCGAACACCTTCTCGCGAATGATCTTGACCAGCTTCATCACGTCGTCGGCACGGCAGCCGGGGTGGGCGATGATGAAGTTGGCGTGCTTTTCGCTGACTTCGGCGCCGCCGACGCGGAAGCCCTTGAGTCCCGCCTGGTCGATCAGCGCGCCGGCGCTGAGGCCGCGGGGATTCTTGAAGATGCAGCCGCAGTTCTTGGTGTTGAGCGGCTGGCTGTTGCGCTTGAACATCCAGATTTCCTTGGTGCGGCGCATGATGCGGTCGGCGTCGTCTTCTTCCAGTTGCAGCGTCGCGCCGAGGATGAACTTGGCGGAGATGTTGGTCGAGCGGTACTCGAAGACGAGATCGTCCTTGGTGCGCTCGAAGAGGTGGCCGGCGGCGTCCATGACCTGCACGCGCGTGACGACGGCGCCGATGTCGCCGAACTTTCCGCCCGCGTTCATGCGCACGCCGCCGCCGATCGTGCCGGGGATGCCGGCGAGGCATTCGATGCCCGCCAGCCCCTGCCGGACGGTGCGGAGGACCAGCTTCTGCATGTCCACGCCCGCGCCGACTTCGACCTTGCCTTCGGTGCCGAAGAACGCGCGACGCCAGTGCTCGTGATCGAGGCGAAAGACCGCGCCGTCGACACCGCCGTCACCAACCAGGATGTTTGCGCCCAGGCCGAGCACGTAAACGCGAATGTTCTCTTCCGCGCATCGCTGCGCCGCCTGCTGGAGCTCGTCGAGACTGCGCGGGCGGAGAAAAAAGCGCGCGGGGCCGCCGATCTTGTACCAGGTGTGGGGCGCGAGGGGTTCGTTCTCGGTGACGAACGCCTCGAAGCCGGAGAATGGATTGGCTGTGGTCAGCTTCATCTCGCACGCACGAAAAACACGCGTGGGCCTGCGGGTGCGACCGCTACGCTGAATTTTATTGGGAATCACCCACTAAATCGCGTCCGATTTCCCAGACGTTCCCGGCGCCCATCGTCACTACCAGATCACCTTCGCCGGCGTTGTCTCTGAGGTGTTCGAGGATCTGCGCGAACTCCGGGAGATGCAACGCGCTGTGCCCGTTTTTGTTGATCTTTTCAACCAGGTCGGCGGAGCTGACCAGTGTCCGCTCGGTCTCGCTGTCGCGGACGAAATAGATGTCCGGCACGATGGTCTCATCCGCCGCCGCGAAGCTCGACGCGAAATCGTCCAGCAGGAAGCGCGTCCGGCTGTGCTGATGGGGTTGGAAGACGCAGACCAGACGCTTGGGTTCGTAACGCTCGCGGAGAGCGGCGAGCGTCGCGCGGATTTCCGTCGGGTGATGGCCGTAATCGTCGACGACGGTCGCGCCGTTGTAGTTCCCCGTCACCGTCATGCGGCGGTCGACGCCGGTGAACTGGTTGATCGCCCGCGCCGCTTCGGTGATCGCGACGCCGCAAGCGGCGCAGGCGGCGAGGGCCATCGTGGCGTTCATCAGATTGTGCTCGCCGGGGATCGAGAGCGCGAGCGTGCCGACGAGTTTCCCGTTGTGCGCGACGGCGCCGGTCGGGCAGCCGTCTTGGATGCCGGTGAAACACGTGCTCCACGTCGAGCCGGGGGTAAGCGCAACCGACTCGACGCGGGCACGCACATCTTTGATCGATTTGGCGACGTTGGCGTCGCGACCGTTGGCGATGATCGTTCCATCTTCCGGGACGAGGTGCGCGAACGCGCGGAACGACTCGATGATCTGATAGATGTCCTTGTAGCAGTCGAGGTGGTCTTCCTCGACGTTGGTGATCAGCGCGATTTTCGGATGCAGGTGATGGAAGCTGCGGTCGTACTCGCACGCCTCGGCAACAAAGAGATCGCTCTTTCCCGATCGGCTGCCGGCGTGGTCGAGCTGCGGGACCGTCCCGCCGACGACGAAGCTCGGATCGGCGCCGCATTGGAGCAGCGCGTAGGCGATCATCGCGGTGGTGGTGGATTTGCCGTGGGTTCCGGCGACGGCGATGCCGCGGCGCTCGGCCATCACCTGTCCGAGCAGCTCGGCGTACTTGATCGTTTCCACGCCGTACCGACGCGCGGCGAGGAACTCGACGTTGCTGTCAGCGACGGCCGCCGTGCGGATGACGAGGTCGGTCTCGGCGGAGATCAGCTCGCCGAGCTGGTCGCGCGAGATCTTGGCGCCGCGCGCGGTGAGCTCGAAGGTTTGCGGGTTGGGCTTGGGTTCTGAGCCGGTGACGATGGCGCCGTTGTCGAGGAGCATGCGGGCCAGGCCGCTCATTCCGCAGCCGCCGATGCCGATGAAGTGCACCCGCCTTCCGGTGAACCGGGAAGCCGAGCGCGACTCCATTCGCAGCTCGCGGACGACGGATGACATGGACGCGCGGGGCATACTACACCTCAAATACTTGTTTGCAATTGCGCAAGAACTGCCGCTGATTTGTTCATCGGCCGGCGTCTGTCATTTCGATCACGATCTGTGCGACGGCGTCGGCGGCGTTGGGACGACCGAGCGCTTTGGCGGCGGCGGCCATCTGCTGTCGCTTGGTCGCGTCGTACAGCAGCGCTTCCAGCGCGGGCCGGAGCTTGGCGGCGTTTTTCTTGCGATCTTTTTCGTCATCGACCAGCGTCGCCGCGCCGGCGTCGGCGAGAACCTTCGCGTTGGCGCGCTGGTGCATGTCCTTGTGATAAGGGTAGGGCATCAGGATCGACGCCACGCCGCACGCCGTCAGCTCCGCGCAACTGCTCGCGCCGGCGCGGGAGATGGCTAAATCCGTCACCGCCCAGACGTCCGACATGGCCGGCGTGAAGTCGATAACCCGCGCGGCCACCTCGATCTCGCGATATCTGTCCCGCACGCCCATCGCGTGCTCGCGGCCGGCGAGATGAAGGATCTGCCAGCCCTGGAGCTTCACGTCTTTGATCATCTCGAGCACCGCTTCGTTGATCGTTTGCGCGCCGAGCGACGCGCCGGTGATCGCGAGGGTGCTGCGGCGCGGATCCAACTCCAGGCGCTTCGACGCCTCCGCGCGCGGCGGGAGATTTGCGATGTCGGAACGGATCGGACAGCCGCTCACCTGGATCTTCGATCGGTACTGCGGCTGAATGTGATCGGCGGTCTGCGGGAACTGACAGCAGATCGCGCGCGTGTAACGCATCAGGTACTGATTCGCCTTCCCGGGGATGACATCGGGGTTGATGATTGCGGTAGGAAGGTTGCGAACGGCGGCGGCTTTGACCGCGACGCCGGCGGCATATCCGCCGAGGCCGATCACCGCGGCGGGCTTGCGCTCGCGCAGGAGCTGGCGGATCAAGTCCTTCGTTTCGCGCCAGCTCGGCCAGAATTTGAGCAGCCCGCCGATGTTGCGGACGAGCGGGACGATCGGCTGCGGGATGAATTCGAATCCCGTCGGCTCGAGGATGACGCGATCGATCTCCTTCTTCGTGCACAGGAAGACGAGCCGCGCATCAGGCAGGCTGCGGCGGAGCGATTCGGCGACGGCCAGGCCGGGATACAGATGCCCGCCCGTTCCGCCGCCGGCGAGGAAAATGGTCTTCGCTTCAGCCAAGAGAGGGGTCAGTGATGCGGCCTTCGGGCCGGATGAGATCGAACGGCGTCAAAGCCTCGGGCTCCTCAACTTCTCGAACGTAAGCCTCGGCCAGTTCGTCCTGAGAGTGTTTGAACTTCGTGATGCTGAGCAGCAGGCCGAGCGCCGCGCACGTGATGACAAGGCCGCTGCCGCCCGCGCTGATGAGCGGAAGGGACAAACCCTTGGTCGGCACGCTGACGGTCGCGACGGCGATGTTGATCGTCGCCTGCAGGCCGATCATCGAACCCACGCCGAACGCGAGCATCCGCCCGAAATCGTCGCGCTTCTGCTTGACGACCTGCCACGCAACGTACAGCACACCCAGGTAGAGCGCAACGGTCAAAAGCGCGCCGAACAGGCCAAGCTCTTCGCAGACGACGGCGAAGATGAAATCGGTCGTGTCTTCCGGCAGGTAGCCGAGCTTCTGGATGCCGTTGCCGATCCCGCGCCCGGTCACGCCGCCGGTCGAGAAGCTCAGCAGGCTCTGGATCATGTGATACCCTTCGCGCTGCGGGTTGGCCCACGGGTCGGTGAAGGCGATCATCCGCTTCCAGCGATACTCCTTGTGCATGATGAACCAGAGGCCCGCCCCCAGCGCCGGCGGGATGATCACGAGCAGGTGCCACAGCTTGATCCGCCCGGCGAGGAGCATCGTCAGCGAGCAGATCGCGATCAGCGCGGCGGTGCCGAAGTCCTGGATGACAACGAGCAGACACATGCCGCAGATCGGGATGAGCGTCGGCAGGAAGCCGGTGAAGAAGCGATCGGTGTTGATCGGGCGAGTCGTCAGCCACCACGCGAGGAAGAGCACCGCCGACCATTTCGCCAGTTCCGAAGGTTGAAGCTGGGTGATGCCCAGCGGCAGCCAGCGTCGCGCGCCGTTGCGCTCGATGCCGATGTGCGGCACGAGCACGATCACGTTCAGAAACGCCGTCAGCAGCACGAAGTAGACGACCGGATGGTTCCACCACAGTCGTCGCGGCTGACCGAGCCACGCGTAGTCGCTTCGGCCGACGAGGAAGAAAGTCGTCAGCGCGACGAAGCAGAAACCGAATTGCTTCGTGCCCATCGGCGTCCACTGCCAGGCGACGTGACCCGTCACGTTCATTGCCGCCGACTGGACCATCACCACGCCGAGGCACAGCAGGGCGAGCACGCAAAGGGTCAGCACGTCCGCCTGTCGCAGGCGATAGATCGACGGGTCCATGATGCATTTATCGGACTGCAAAGGACTTGCGCTTGAGATCAGTTTATTCATTGCTTAACGTGTGTTATTGTGTCTAAACTAGTTTCAATATGGCAGAAGCATTCCTCGATTATCGAGAACCGGAGTGGGTGGCGGAGAAGCTCGGGCTCGACAAGAACACCGTCTACAAATACCTGCAGGAGGGCTGGCTGCCGGGCGTGCAGCTGGGGCGGAAGTGGCTGATCTCCGAGCGGATTCTCGCCGAGTTCCTGGAGCGCGAAACCTACGCGCAGATGCAAACGCGGCGGAAGTCGAATCTCCCGCAGACCCCGCGGCTCAAGAAGGCGCTAGACCTGGCGACGAAGTACGCCATCGGCCGCGGACAGGATTTCACGGGGACCGAGCACCTGCTTGTTGGCATCGTGCTCGAGCGCGACAACTTCGGCGCGATGATCCTCAAGAACCTCGGCGTCGATCTCGACAAGCCCAAGGAGATCTTCGAATCGCTCGTGCCGGCGCAGAAGGTCAAGGTGCGCGAGGCGGCGCTGACCGATCGTTCACAGCAGGTGCTGCGTTACGCGCTGGAACAGGCGATCGCACTGGGTCATGAGTACATCGGCTGCGAAGCGCTGCTGCTCGGCATCCTGCTGGAGAGCAATGGCATGGGCTACAAGATTCTCACGGATCTTGGCGTGACGTACGACGCGGCCCGCGCCGAGTTACTTCGGTTGAGCCGAAGTCGCGCGTAACGCGCTCGCGCGTTTACCCAGAACGGTCCGCCGCTATCCTTGCGGCCCATGACGGCCACCGCCGCCGGCGAGCGACGCGATCCTGCGCGTCCCGACATGCCGTCTGATCTTCCCCGCAAGGTCGGGTTCTGGGGCGCGACGGCGGTGATGGTGGGCGTCGTCATCGGCAGCGGCATCTTCGCGACGCCGACGACGATCGCGCGAAACCTCGGCTCCCCGACGCTCATCCTGGCACTTTGGGTCGCAGGCGGCTTGATCGCGCTGTGCGGCGCGCTGACCTTCGCGGAGCTCAACGCGATGCTGCCGCACACGGGCGGGATCTACGTCTTCCTGCGCGAGGGACTGGGGCCGTGCCCGGCGTTCGTGTTCGGATGGACGTACATGCTGATCGCCAAACCCGCGGCGGCGGGCGGGATCGCGACGGTTTTTTCCACGCATTTCCAGACGCTTACCGGGTGGAACGTCAGCGCGCCGCTGCTGACCTGCATCGCGCTGACGATCCTGACAATCATCAACGTCTGGGGCGTTCGCCAGAGCGCGCGCTTTGCCATCGTCCTGACGGGACTGAAATACGCGGCGATCGGCGCGATCATCGTGCTCGGCATCGTGGCGGCGCTGTTCGACAACGGCGGGGCGGGCCCGCACTTCGCCGCTTCGCAGCCGCCGCAATCCTTCTTCCGCGCGATCGTCCCGGTCATGGCGGCGATCATGTGGACCTACGACGGCTGGAGCGACATCGGCTCGATCGCCGGCGAGATCGTCGAGCCGGGGCGGACGCTGCCGCGCGTGTACGTCTTGGGCACGCTCGCGGTGATCGTCCTCTACGTGCTGGCCAACGCGGTTTACCTGTGGCACCTGCCGCTGTCGGAGATGCGCCAGACGGAAACGGTCGCGCCGCTGCTGATGACGCGATTGGCGGGACGAATCGGCACGGGGGCGGTGACGGTGCTGATCATCCTCTCGACTCTGGGCAGCTCGCACGCGAGCGTGATGACCGGCGCGCGCGTGACGTTCGCGCAGGCGCGCGACGGCCTGCTGTTCGGCTTCCTCGGCCACGTCAGCCCGCGCTTTCAGACGCCCGCCGTCTCGCTCTGGACCCAACTGGCGCTCTCCTGCGCGATGGTTCTGGTGCTGCGGGATTTTCAGAGCCTGGCCGACAGCTTCATCTTCACGATCTGGATCTTCTATGGGCTTGCCGCGCTGTCCGTGTTCATCCTCCGCGCCCGCCTGCGCGACCACGGCCGGCCGTTTCGCGTGCCGGGATATCCGTACGTGCCGGCGATCTTTGTCCTGGCGAGCGCGGTGATGACGGTGCTGGCGGTGATTGACGATCCGAAGACCAACGGGACGTGGCTAGGCGTTCTGATCGCGGGCGTGCCGGTGTATTACGCCTGGCGATGGTTGTTCCCGGCGGCCGCGACCCGGCGGCGCTTGGAGGTTATCTCAACTTGACGGTTGCGATCGCCATCGCCGCGAGCATCGCGCCGATGAGCCAAAAGCGCACCACGACCTGCGTCTCCGTCCAGCCCTTCTTCTGGAAGTGATGGTGGATCGGCGCCATCAGAAAGACGCGCCGGCCTTCGCCGTAGCGGATTCTCGTGTACTTGAACCAGTAGCGCTGGATGATCACCGACACCGCCTCGGCGACGAAGATCCCGCCGACCAGCACGAGTGTGAACTCGTGGCGGATGACGATCGAGACGTAGGCGATCAGTCCGCCCAGCGCCAGCGAGCCGGTGTCGCCCATGAAGACCTTGGCCGGACTGCAGTTGAACCAGAGGAAGCCGAGGCACGCGCCGAGCATCGCTCCGCAGATGACGGCCATCTGATCGCTCATCGGCACGGTCGGCAGCAGGAGGAATCGCCCCAGCGCCGGGATTCCGCCGAGCAGCGCGAGCAGCAGGAAGACGAAGCTGACGATCGCCATGCATCCGCCGGCGAGACCGTCTAAGCCGTCGCTCAAATTCACGGCGTTGCTGAAGCCCGTGATGGTAAGGATGCCGAGGATGATGAACAGCCCCGCGCCCAGCGTCATCACCGGCGTCTTCATGAAGGGCAGGTAGAGCTCGTGCGCGACGGCGTTGGCCGCGCCGTGGCGGAAGGTAAACCAGGAGAGGATCAGCGCGAGCCCGACTTGCCCGATGAGCTTTTCCGGCCCTTCGAGTCCCTGCCGATTGTTCGCGCGCTTGCCGGCGGTCAGCTTGAGCCAGTCATCGAACGCGCCGACGAGGCCGAGGCCGACGAGGCAGACCATCCCCATCATCACGTAGAAGTTCCGCAGGTCGGCCAGCAGCAGCGTGGTGATGAGGATGGAGGCGATGATGAGCAGCCCGCCCATGGTCGGCGTGCCGCCTTTGCCTTTCATCATCTTTTCCAGCTCGATGGTGTCGAACTTGGCGGTGTCGCCGACCTTGTGCTTTTTCAGCCACGCGATGACGAGCGGGCCGAGCAGAACGCTGAGAAGAAAGCTGACGACGACCGCGACGGTCGCCTGGAACGTGACGAAGGTGAAGACGCGGAGGAAGCCCAGGCCGTGCGCGTCGAGCCAGGGTTGCGAGGATCGGATGAGAAGGAAAAGCATCCGTGCTTTTTCGATTGAGATGACTCAATGACCCGATGACTCAATGACCCGATTCCTACGAGGCGGCCTTGCGGGCAAACTTCGTCTGACGTTCTGAAATCGCTTTGGCGACGGCCTCCAAACCGACGCTGCGCGAGCCCTTGAGGAGGATCAGATCGCCGGCGTGCACGCGGCGCGGGATGCCTCGTGCGGCGGCGATTGCGTCGTCGTACAGAACAATTCGCGGGCCCTCCATGCCCGTCGACTTGGCCGATGACGCGATCCGCTTGGCTTTCTTACCCACGCAAACCAATAGGTCAAGCTTCGCCTGCGCCAGAAGCGCGCCGATCTCTTCGTGATATCGATCACTGTGATCGCCCAGCTCGAGCATGTCGCCGATCACCGCGACGCGCCGGCCGCGGTTCGGCAGGGAGACGAGCGTCTCGATCGCGGCGCGGGTGGAATTCGGGTTGGCATTGTACGCGTCGTTCAAAACGGTGACGCCGTTGGACTTCGACAGTTGCAGCCGCATGTCCGGGCCGTGCGCTTCGGCGAGCGCGGCGATGATCTGCTCTTCCGGCAGGTTCATCTTTCGCGCGACGGCGATCGCCGCTAGTGCGTTGCAGGCGGAATGTCTGCCGAGCATCGGGATGAACAGCCGGCGGCGCGGGTTGCCGTTGAGGTTGAACGAGGTGCCGCGCTCGTCGCAGGCGATGTCGGTGGCGAAGAAGTCGTTGCCTTCTGCATTTAAGCCGAACTTGATGATCTGGCCCCGATAACCGCCGACGAGCGAGACGAGCGGCTCGTCGTCGCCGTTGACGATCAGCGCGCCCCTGGGGTTCAGGCCGGTGACGATGCTGGCTTCCTCGCGCCGGACGCCGTCGAGATCCGTCAGGCCTTCGAGGTGCTCGGCGCCGACGTTGGTGATGACGGCGATGTCGGGTTGCGACATCTCCGAGAGGTGTTTCACCTCGCCGTGATGGTTCGTGCCGATCTCGAGGACGAGGTAATCGTCCATCGGGTTCGCCGGGAAGATCGCCAGCGGCACGCCGATGTCGTTATTAAAACTTTTCGGGCTGATCGAGCCGCGCAAGCTTGCGGAGAGGAGCGAATCGATCAGGTACTTGGTCGAGGTTTTGCCGTTCGATCCGGCGACGGCGATGACAGTGGCGTGCATCTGCTGGCGGACGAAGGTGGCGAGCTTGCCCATCGCGCGGCGGGTGTCCTCGACGGCGATGAGGTGGAGATTGGGGAACTCGCGCGTCGGCGTGTCTTGGATCAGCGCCGCCACCGCGCCGCGCGCGGCGGCATCGGGCAAGTACGCGTGACCGTCCGTCCGCGCGCCCTTGATCGCGATGAACATCGAGAACGGCTCGACGAGCTTGGAGTCGCTGAAGATCGATTTGACGGGCGGAGCGTCCTTGGGCAGCGCCCCCAGCGCTCGGCCAGCGACGGCCTGACGGATTTGATGAATCGTCAGTGGTTTCAAACTGCCCGTGCCTCCTTGCACGTGGCTGGGGCGTCTCGCCCGAGCGCTTGCGGCGGCCAGCCGCTCTTTGCCAATCCGCCGCTCCGCTCGAATGCTCAGGCCGGAGGCCCAAGCCACGATTCATGCGGCGGCGACGTGACCCTGTAAGACACGGCGTGCTTCTTCGACATCGTCGAAGTGATGCCTCTGCGTGCCGATGATCTGGTAGTTTTCGTGACCCTTGCCCGCGAGGAGCACGATGTCGCCGGGTGCGGAGTCGCTGATGATGCGTTCGATCGCGACGCGACGATCGGGTTCGACCACGACGGGTTTAGCGGCTCTTCCGAGCCCGGCGACGATTTGATCGATGATTTTGATCGGGTCTTCGGTGCGCGGGTTGTCGCTGGTGACGTAGACGACGTCCGCGATTTTTTCGGCGATCCTGGCCATGCGCGGCCGCTTGGTGTTGTCGCGGTCTCCGCCGCAGCCGAAGAGCACGCGGAGCTTGCCTTTGCTCGCCAGCGGACGAAGTGCCGACAGCACGTTCTCCAGCGCGTCGTCCGTGTGCGCGTAATCGACGAGCACCGCGAAGGGCTGCCCGACTTCCACCGGCTGCAATCGACCGGGCGCGCCGGCCGCATCGCGCAAGCCGGCGGCGATCTGGTTGATCGACAGGCCGGCGACCTCGCCCACGAGCGCGGCGGCGGTCAGCGCGTTCTCGATGTTGTGCTTGCCGATCAGCTTCATCTGCACGTCCGCCTTGCCGTCGGGCGTGTGGAGCTGAAAGCGCGACCCTTGCGCGGTGACATGCACGCCGGTCGCGCGGTAATCGGCACGCCTGGAGAAGCCGAAGCGGATGATCCGGCTGGCGCAGTCCTGGATCATTCGATCGGACCACTTGTCATCCGCATTGACGACGGCGACCGCTTCGGCGTCAAGCGATTCGAACAGCGTTGCCTTCGCCGCCGCATAGCTCTCCATCGTCTTGTGATAATCGAGGTGATCGCCGGTGAGGTTTGTGAACGCGGCGCCGGCGAAGAGGCAGCCGGCGAGGCGCTGCTGATCGAGTGCGTGGCTGGAGGCTTCCATCACGGCGGCGCGACAGCCGCGGTCGCGCATGGTGGCGAGCAGCTCGGCAATCTCGCAGCCGCTCGGCGTGGTCATCGATGCTTCGCGGCGCGAGCGGCCGTCGTCGATTTCGACCGTGCCGATCATCCCGCAGCGCTGCTGCGCCTTGGCGAGCAGGTGACGGACGAGGTAGGTCGTCGTGGTCTTGCCGTTGGTCCCGGTGACGGCGAAGGTGCGCATCTTCAGGCTCGGGCTGCCATGATAGAGATGCGCGAGAATCGACGCCGCTCGGGCAGGATCGTTGACGACGATCTGCGGCAGCGGCGAGTTGCTGCTCTTGCTCGCGCCGATGACCGCGACGGCGCCGCGCGATTTGGCGTCGGCGATGAAGGTCGCGCCGTCGGTTTTCGCACCCGAGCGTGCGACGAAGAGTCCGCCCGGGTTGATCCGTCGCGAGTCGTCGCTGACGCCGGTGATTTCGACGTTGGGAATGCCGGAGAGCGATAGCTGCGGATCGAAGTGCCGCAGCAGAGCGTGAAGTTGCATGGTCGCAAATCCTTCCCCGCCGCTATGACGCACTTCGCATGACGAAGTGGGTCATCCCGCACGCGCCTCCGTGCCCGCAGGGCGCGAAACCTAGCATACGGTACGGCGCGAAGCAACGGGGGTTCACGAGGGCTTCGCGCGGGCTGTCAGAGTGGTACGTCCACCCACTGTCAGTTTCGACAGAAACCCAAGGGATGGATGAAATTCTCGCTGAATGCGAACGGCCGGGTTCGGTCCGTTGATTACGTCACGTCGGCGCCGTTCTCGTCGAAGTAGACGGCTTGCCCGTCGCTAACCTTCTCCAGCTTCAGGTTGCGGTCAGCGAGCTGCTTTTCGGTCGTCGCCAGGAGCGGGGAGATCTCCAGCGTTGCGTCCGGCTCGCCGTCCTTTTCCGGGACTTGGACCCGCGCCGCCCGCAGCCACCGCGCCGCCCGGCGGATCTGATCGCGGCGGCAGGTGGCGGGGGAGTCGTTGCCTTCGGCATTTTTGACCGGGCTGAATTCCTCGGCGCGATCCGTCTCCAGCACGATCGCGTTCTTCGCCAGCGGGATCGCGTCGAAGACGAACTGCTCGAGCTTCACGGCATTGGGTTTATCGGGCTCGCAGGGGGTCCCCTTGTCATCGACGTACGGCACCTTCTTCTCCGCCCGGTGCCAGGGCAAATCGAGCTTGCCGCTGGCGTTGAGGCGCTCGACGAACGCGACGCGCAGGGCATGAATGGCGATCGACCCGGCGTTGAATTTGAGACCGCCGTCGGGATTCGTCTGTTTGGCGAGTTCCTCCGGCAGATCGCTGTACTCGATGACCTGGAGCGCGTCGTCCGCCATGACGAAATTACCGACCTTCTCGAGCGGCCCGGCCTTGGGGATCGACTTGGAGCTCATCTCGCTGCCGGTGACGTCGTGGAGGCCGAGGAAGAGCGGGTCGATGCAATGCACGAGCGGGTTGTCGACCTGGAAGTAGGACAGATGCTCGACGCCGCGCTTGCGCATGTCGGCGAGCGCACCGCTTTTGTGCAGAGCGCGGAGTGATCCGCCGTGACCGTCAGGACTGAGGGCGAGCGAATCCTTCTCCGCCAGAAGCATGTGCCCGAGCATGTCGAACGCCGGCATCATGCCCTGCTGGAAAATGAAGATATCCTCCGGATTCAGGCCGAAATGGTTGTTTTGCCGGAAGAACGCGCGCGTCTGCGCGTCGTTGGCGTCGCTGGTCATGATGTACCAGGGGATCGCCCGACCCGCATCGCGCGACCACGCCTGCAACTGTTCGGCGAAAACCCGGAAGAGCGGCTTGTTCTTGATCGGCGTGACGGGGAACTCACCTTTGGGCCCGTCGTAACCGAGCCGCGTTCCCTGCCCGCCGGCGACGAGGAACGCGCCGATTTTGCCCTGCTTCAGGAGCGCGTTACCGCGGTCGATGGCGTCGGCGTAAAGCCGTTCCTGCCCCGCATGCGGTCGCTGCGGGTACATCTGCACCGGCTGGATATCGTTCGGAATCGCGACCGGGGTTTTGTGCCGGACGTGCATCTCCGCCAGCTCATCGATCTCGTCGAGGTCGAGCGCAAGGAGCTGTTTGCGCAGCTTGTCTTTGCCCGCGGCGTCCAGCGCGTCGAAGAAGCGGAGCACCTGTTGTTGATCAACCGCGGAGAGCCGTTCGCGCAGCGTGGTCGTTGCGTCGTCCATGCGTGTTGCTTATCGCAAGACGCGCAGGGCCGCAACGTCACAACGACTTAGCGATCGCCGCGATCGCCCTGACCGGACTTCGAGCGTGTCTTGGCGTGCTGGCGGCGATCCGCCGACAGCGATCGGCCGACATCGTCGCTCTCATTGAAGCGGCCCTTGGCGTCGCGGCGGACGTACCGTTTGTCGGTGCCGGTATCGATCAGTTCACGTTTGGATGAGTGACTGCGTGGCATGTAAGAACCTCCATTAAAGTGATGGACTGCGCTTGCAAAGCTTCGGCCACACATAATCGAGCTCATCCATAAATGCTTGCGATAGCACGATTTGAGTAGGATTGACGGATCGCCATCATAAAATTTCGAGATTCGACTTTGATATTTCGAAAGCTGTGATATTCTGTAATTTGTCTGAGGGCAGCCGATCTCAGAGGTCGGCGTTGTCTGAACCCTTGGGAGAGACCTTCAATTCGAGCTTTCTGCCGCGACGAGGGCAACATCATCGCGAGCCAGAAGGCGGAGGAAAGGGCGACATGTCTCGATATTCATTTCTGGCGGTAGCCGCCGCGATTGTCCTGCTCGGTTGGACGACAACGGCTCGCGCGTCAATCATTTTTGACGACTTCAATACGAACGAGGGGCACTTTAACCAGGCTCCGAATTTCTCCGGTACGACGAACATGTCGAGCGCGTCGACCGCCGACCGCGTCACCACCGGGGCGTTCGAGGGCATCGGCTGTGAAGAGGTTGTCGGCGTGCTGAGCGCCACCAACCCCGGCCGCATCCGCTTCGTCTCCGGAAGCGGCACGATGGCGAACAATAACATTTTTGCCACCAGCGGTGGCACCGATGGATTCATCGGCTTCTATTACAAGACCTCCACTGCCGGGCTGAAGCTCCAGCTCAACCTGGATGGCGACACCGTTGGTGACACCGGCTCCGCCGGCGCGACCAGCGAACTCGACGGCTCGCCCATCGTCACGACAGTTGGCGACGGCGCATGGCACCTGGCGGAGTTCGACCTCGATGCCTCGGGCTGGCTCGCCTCCAGCGGCCTGGGTGGTGGTCATGGTGGGGTGGTCCTCGACGGTAACCACTCGATCGACTCCATCATGATCTCCAGCTTTACCACCAACGCCACCATCGATTTCGACTTCGTGGCCAAGAGCGATTCCGGCTCGATCGCGGCGCTCGTTCCCGAGCCCGCGTCGCTGAGCCTCTTCGGCGTGGCCGCCATCGCCGCCTTCGCACGCCGGCGCAAACGCTGATTCCGCCGAGCGAGTGGTTTGATTAACGCAAGAGCCGCCTGGCTAAACAGGCGGCTCTCTTGCTTTCCGGGCCGCGCGTGCTGATCTTCAGCCGCGGCACATTCGCAGGCAGATTAACTTGGCCAGTCGCACCGTCGAAGCTCAATCCGTCCGCCCGCCGCGCATCGCCTCGACCAGCGAGACGGCCGCCATCGACGCGGCATCATCCGCGCGGCGTACGTGCCGGGTCGTGCCGATGCTCGCGCTCGGGCTGGCGCTGATGACGGTCGCCACCTACTGGCGCGTGCACGGCTTCGATTTCGTCAACTACGACGACACCGGCTACGTGACGCGCAGCAAGGAGATCACGCAGGGGCTGTCGCTCGGCTCGGTCCGCTGGGCGTTCACCAGCGTCTACCTGGCCAACTGGCACCCGCTGACGAACCTGTGCTACCTCGCGCTCTACCAGTTCTTCGGTCTCAATCCGCGGCCGTACCACCTGCTGAACCTGTTCCTTCATGTCGGCGGCACGATCGGATTGCTGGTTGCGATGATGAAGCTGACCGGCAAGCCGTATCGAAGCGCGCTGGTTGCCGCATTGTTCGCGCTGCACCCGCTGCACGTGGAGTCGGTCGCGTGGGTATCGGAGCTGAAGGACTGTCTCAGCGGCGTCTTCTGGATGCTCACGATCATCGCATATGTCAACTACGTCCGCCGGCCCGGCGGCTGGCGCTACACGCTGATGCTGGTCGCGTTTGCGCTGGGGCTGATGAGCAAGCCGATGGTCGTGACGCTGCCTTTCGTCCTGCTGCTCCTCGATTACTGGCCACTCGGACGGCTCAAATTGGGCAGCGCGTCCTCGAGCCGACAGGCCGGCGATCATTCGGCCGCATCGCAACCCATTCCACTCAAACGTCTTTTGATGGAGAAGGCGCCGCTGTTCCTGTTGGCGGCGGTGTCCTGCATCGTCACGGTGATCGCGCAGGGCAACGCCGTCGCCAGCGTCGAGAATGTCCCGCTCAACGCGCGTCTGGCCAATTCCACCATCGCGTACACGGTTTACCTGACCAAGATGTTCTGGCCGTCGCGGCTGTCGATCATTTACCCGCTGACCGGCCACCTGGCGGAATGGCCGCAGGCGCTGGCGCTGCTGCTGGGGATGACGGCGGTCGCGCTGGTGTTCGCCCGCACTCGGCCGTACCTTCTCGTCGGCTGGCTGTGGTACCTCGGCACGCTGCTGCCGGTGATCGGGTTCGTGCAGGTGGGCGATCAGGCGTATGCGGATCGTTACACCTACCTGCCGCTGATCGGGCCGTTCATCGCGCTGGTGTGGGGGGCGTGGGAAGCGTCGGCGGCGCTGGGCGAGCGATGGCGCGGGATCGCGCTGACGTCGGCGGCGGTCGCGGTCCTTGTCGCGCTTTCGGTTCGCACGTGGATTCAGCTCGGGTACTGGAAGAACACGGACCTCCTCTTTGACCACGCGGCCCAGGTCGTTCCCAACAACGCGAACGCGCAGCTCGTGCTCGGCGCGACGTGGTACCTCCGCGGCGACCCGCGCAAGGCGCTGCACTACTACCAGGAAGCCGTGCGCCTGCGGCCGGACTACCCTGACGCGTACAACCGCATCGGCATCGCATACGTCGCCCTGGACGACCTCGATCGCGCGGGCGAGGCATTCGCCGAATCCCTCCGCTACCTCCGTCGCGATCACGATCAGGCCCGCCTCGATCGCGATAACCGTTATCAGGAAGCCGTCTACAACATGGGCCTGTACTGCCTGAAGCGCGGGCGACTGGACGAGGCGGAGAAATATTTTCTCGACCGCGAGCGTTCGTTGCCGAACGATCCGAAGTCGCACGCGGCTTTAGCAGCGCTGTACAACCAGCGCGGCTATCCCGAGCTGGCCGCGCGATCGGCCGCGCGGGCGCTGGCTCTCGATGGAACGAGCACGGGGGCACACTTCAACCTCGGGTGGGCGCTGGAGCAGTTGGGCAGGTTCGAGGAGGCGGCCAGGCAGTTCCAGATCGTGCTGCTCGACACGCCGCCGGACCCCGATGCGCGCACGCACCTGTCGGACGTGTATCGTCGGCTCGCGCGGATGAAGGACGCGACGGCGCAACTCGAGTTGGCGACGCGCGAGAACCCGCGGGATTATAAGCTTCACTTCAAGCTGGGGGCGCTGCTGCAATCGCAAGATCAGGCCGGGCCCGCCATCGTGGAGTACAAGACCGCGCTGGCGCTCTACCCGCAGT
This sequence comes from Phycisphaerae bacterium, assembly GCA_025936175.1. Lineage (GTDB taxonomy): Bacteria > Planctomycetota > Phycisphaerae > Tepidisphaerales > Tepidisphaeraceae > JAICTV01. Next base: position 12,848 of record JAICTV010000025.1, on the reverse strand, counting down.
CGGCCGCGCGAAATAACCTCGCCTGGCTGCTGGCCACGAGCGCGGACGCCAGGCTTCGCGACGGCAAAGAAGCGGTGCGGTTGGCCGAATCCGTGCTTTCGGACATGGACGCACCGACGCCTCCCCTGCTCGACACCCTCGCCGCCGCGTACGCCGAGGCGGGCGATTTCGACAAGGCCGCCGCCACCGCGCAGCGCGCGATCGATCTGGCGACGGCGGCGAAGAACGATTCGCTCCGCCGGCAGTTACAGCAGCGGCTGGAGCTGTACCAGCAGCACAGGCCGTATCGGGAAGCGCAGGCGATCACGAGCACGCGGCCGGCGAATTGATCGTGCCCGTTGCCGCAAAGGTTTGCCGCCCTGATGAAATCCTCGCCGCGCGTCAGATCGGGAAAGCAGTATCGCGCCGAGCGTTCACGCCGCGCGTCACCGGATCACAACACGCCGCGCGCGACGCCGCAGATTTTTCGACAGCATCCGGGGCGCGGGTATCGCCATGTGCTGGGCGTACGCCGGGTGCGCGCGTTCATCGAAATGCTTCCCGACTGGGGGGAGCTGTCGGCGGGGCTCAACGCGATCCTGCTCGCTCCGCCGCGGCGGGAAGGGTGTGACGGGTTTCATCGCCCGGGTCTGGTGGCAATCTGCGCGCAGCCGCGGAACCTGTTGCAGGTGGTGCAGAACGAGCGGTTCATCCGCGAGCACCGCGACCTCTTCGAACGTCTGGGCGTGCCGATCGAGCAAACGGCCGAGGGGCACGTGCTGCACTTCACCGAACCCACCCTGCGCGCCTACCAGCTCCTGCACGTGTTGTTGCACGAGCTGGGCCATCATCACGATCGGATGACCACGCGGTCGAAGAAGCGCGCATCCCGCGGCGAGTCGTACGCCGAGCGCTACGCGCGCGACTACGCAGAGCGGATCTGGTCGCGATACTTTCAGGTCTTGGGCGAGTGACGCCGTCGCGTCTCCCCTGTGCGGCCGCGCGCCGATACCATGCTTCCTGGGACAAGCCGGGAGTTTCCGATCATGCACAACCGACGCTGGAGTCGTGGGCTGGCGATCGCGGCGGCCGCCGTGATCGCTCGGCAGAGCTTATGCATCGCGGGCGATGCCGGCGCGGGCTCCGAAAGTGCCATGCCGTCGATGCCGTCGATGCCGGCGATGCCTGCGGGTGATGAATCGCATTCGATGCACGAGATGCCGGGACTTTTGGGCCCGTCAATGTCGCGCGAATCATCCGGTACGGCGTGGCAGCCGCAGTCCACGCCGATGCCCTCGCCCATGATCCATATCATGGCGGACGGCTGGATGATCATGGGCCACGGCGACGCCTACGCGGTGTACGACCACGCCGGCGGGGAGCGCGGCGGGGACAAGACCATCAGCACCAACATGTTCATGCTGATGGCGCGCAAGCAGGTCGGCGAAGGGGTGCTCGGGCTGCGCGGGATGATCTCGCTGGAGCCGGCGACGGTCGGAAAGACCGGCTACCCGCTGCTGTTTCAGACCGGTGAGAGCGCCGACGGCGAGACGCCGCTGATCGACCGCCAGCATCCGCATGATCTGTTCATGGAGCTCGCCGGCAGCTACGCGCTGCCCCTGCGCGGCGGGAAGGACCAGGCGTTTGTCTATCTCGGCCTGCCCGGCGAGCCGGCGCTGGGGCCGGCGACGTTCATGCACCGCTTCAGCGGCATGGACAACCCCGAAGCGCCGATCACGCACCACTGGCTGGATTCGACGCACATCACGTTCGGCGTGGCGACGCTCGGTTACGTGATCAACGACAAGCTCAAGCTCGAGGCGTCGCTCTTCACCGGCCGCGAGCCGGACCAGTCGCGCTGGGACATCGAGACGCCGAAGATGGATTCGCAGTCGGCGCGAGTCACGTACAACCCGTCCGCCGACTGGTCATTTCAGGCGAGCTACGGCCATCTCAACAGCCCCGAGCAGCTCGAGCCGGACGTGGATCAGCAGCGCGTGACGGCGTCGGCGACGTACAACCGCCGGCTCACGCCGGACGGACGAACGAACTGGCAGACGACCTTCGCGTGGGGCCGAGATATCAATGAGCCCGGCCACACGCTCGACGCGTTCCTGCTGGAAAGCGCGATCAACATCAAGCGCACGCACACGATCTTCGGCCGGTTCGAAAACGTGGCGAAGGACGAGCTGTTCGAGGAGGGCGAGCCGCTGTTCGGGCGGGCGTTTACGGTCAACAAGCTGTCGATCGGCTACATCTACGATTTCCCCGAAACGCATGGCGTGCAGTTCGGGGTCGGCGCCGTCGGCAGCGTTCACTTCATCCCCGCGGACCTGCAATCGACCTACGGCGACGTCCCGACGTCCTACATGCTCTTCGCGCGGGCGCGGTGGTGAAGGGTGAACCAAAGATTCCCGCAACTCGTCATGCTGAGGTACAGAAGCATCCGGGCGGGGCAGGCAGATGCTTCGGATTACCTCAGCATGACGTCGCGGGCGTGTGGTACTTCTTCAACACCCTCTCAGCATGACATCCGCTTTCACGCGGAAGCCGTTCGAGGTCATCGCAATCACGCCGACGGCAACTGATCCAGCCGCTCGGCGACGTGGCCGAACTCCTCGCTGTAGACCTTGATCAACCCCACGTTCATGGTCATCGCCAGGCAGAGCGCCTCCTCGCGCGGGACCAGCGTGGGCGGACACTCGATCACCTCGCGCGCGCAGACGATCTCGATCGTCGCCGCCAGCGGATTGCGCGGGTGCATCAGCGTCAGGCGGACGTTGCGGATCTGCGCGAAGGGAATAAATCGCTCGATCCCGAGCCGCCGCCAGCCGACGCGAACACGCAATCGCTTCGCCGCGGATTGCATCGTCATCTCCGAGCAGATCAATCGACACGCCAGCGAGACGAGGCAGAAGACCGTGCCGAAGATCAGGCTCATAAACCCTTCCCAGCGACGGTGCGAGAACGCGCTGGCGGCCAGGTAGAGGTGGAGCATTCCGAGGGCCGCGAAGAAGAGGACAGCCGTCCAGTTGGGCGGGGAGCGGAGCGTCACGTCCGTGCACGGGGCGGAGGCCGGTCTTTCAACATCAAGATCCAGGCGGGTCATCGCATTGTTCTCCGACGCGGCAGGCGGCTGCCGCAGCGCGCCGACCAGGCGCTTCCGATGAACCGATAGTAGATCGCGTGCGATGCCAGCGGCAATTGCAATTTTTTCAGCGGACTGCGTTGGCCGAAGATCACGCGGCGGCTTATCGTCACGCTCGCACGAAGATGAATGCGATCGAACTGCAAGGTGTGGGCGTGCGGCGCGGCGGGCGCTGGATCTTGCGCGACGTGAGCTGGAGCGTCCCGGCGGGCGCATGCTGCGCGATCCTCGGGCCCAACGGATCGGGCAAGAGCACGCTGACGCGCATCCTCGCGGCGCACCTGTTCCCGTCGTCAGGCCAGTGCACCGTTGCGGGTGAGAAATTCGGCGAAGCGAACCTCGCGGAGCTGCGCCAGTCGATCCGGCTGGTGCAGGCGGCGGGGCCGTATGACGTGGAGCCGACGCTGACCGCGCGGGAGGTCGTGCTGACCGGCTTCTTCGGCACGCTCGCGCTTTACGATGCGCCCGCGCCTCAGATGGAAGACGACGCGCTGCGATTGCTCGCGCAGGTCGGTCTCTCGCACGTCGCCGAGCAGAGCTATTCAACGCTGAGCAGCGGCGAGCGCGTGCGCAGTCTGATCGCGCGGGCGCTGGCGTCGCGACCGAAGCTGCTCTTGCTCGATGAGCCGACCGCGGGACTCGACTTGCTCGCGCGCGAGCAGGTACTGGCGACGGTTCAAGGACTGTTTGATCGATCAGCGAGTGCGCCGACGGTCGTGATGGTGACGCATCACGTCGAGGAGCTGCCGCCGGCGACGTCGCGCGTGCTGCTGCTCGACAACGGCACGCCCGCCGCCGCGGGACCGCCGGCGGACGTGCTGCGCGAGGAGGTTCTTTCGCGCGTCTACCGATGCCCGCTCCAGGTCCGATATTCGAGCGGCCGCTGGTCCGTCCACGTGCACCCCGAGGCGTGGCAGGCGCTGCTGCACCGCGGCGCGCGCCCGGCGTAGCGGACGGGCCGCGGGCGCACCCCGTTTTTGCGATCGCGCCGCGCATTTCCTGTGGTATGTTTTCGCTCACGTCCTTTCGTCGGAGACGTTCATTTCTCGAGGTGTCTGCATGAGTCGTAACGGCAAGACGGCCGCGGCGGCGGATCAGGCGGTCGATCGTGGGGTGCTTCCGGTCGACCTGGAGCGGCTGGTGGGGCTCGAGTTCATCCGCGCCACCGAAGCCGCCGCGCTCAGCGCGTACAAGTGGATGGGTAAGGGCGATAAGGAATCTGCCGACTATGCGGCCTCTGACGCCATCCGCGGTTTGTTCGACACGGTCAACATCTCCGGCCTGGTGACGATCGGCGAAGGGATCAAGGACAACGCGCCCGGCATCTTCAAGGGCGAGAAGCTCGGGACGTGGGCGGACGGCTCGATCAAGATGGCGATCGCGCTCGATCCGATCGACGGCACGACGATCGTCAGCAAAGGTCTGGCCGGCGCGATCAGCGTCATCGCCGCCGCCGCGTGCGAGAAACCCGAGGACGACCCGCGCGAGTTGCTCGCCGACATCCCGAGCTTCTACATGAACAAGATCAGCTTCGGCCCGCGCGTGAAGATGGGTCCGGGGCGGATCCGTCTCGACAACGCGGTACAGGACAACCTGGAGATCATCGCGCTCAAGCTCGGCAAGCGCGTGCAGGATCTCACCGTGGTAATCCTCGATCGTTCGCGACACGAGCGGCTGGTGCACGATGTCCGCCGCGCGGGCGCCGCGATCCGGCTGATCAGCGACGGCGACATCGCCGGCGCGATCGCGCCCTGCCTGCCGGGCAGCGGCGTGGACGTCTACATGGGGACCGGCGGCTCGCCGGAAGCGGTACTCGCGGCGGCGGGAATCAAATGCCTCGGCGGGGAGATCCTGGCGCAGATGTGGCCGCGCGACGACGACGAGCGGGAGCAGCTCAAATCGAGCGGCGTAGCGGAGGCGGATCTGGCCAAGGTCTACACCGCGGACGATCTGGCGCGCGGGAAGCGCGTGTTGTTCGCGGCGACGGGCATCAGCGACTCGACGATGCTCAAGGGCATCCGCTACGAGGACACCAGCGCGATGACCTACAGCATCTTCATGCGCGCCAAGCACCAGACGATCCGCTACATCAAGACGGTACACAACCTGGATCTCAAGACTGTGCGCTTGCGCAGCGATGCGCAGGATCACGCGCTGTAGTGCGCCGTCAACCATCGCAGCGCGCCGAAGCATTGTCATCCCGAGGTACTCCCAGGGATCTGGGACGCAACCTGGTCTCCGAGATCCCTGGGAGTACCTCGGGATGACAACCGCGCCTTTGCGCGCGTGAAAACTGCAAGCGGAATCCGCTACACTCCGCTCGATCATGGATCAGCGGGAGATCCTTCAACTCCTCAAGACCGCACTGGCGCAGCATCAAGCCGGCCGAGCCGCCGACGCGGAGGCGATCTATCGTCGCGTGCTCGTGGCGGCGCCGGAGCAGCCGGACGCGCTGCACCTGCTTGGCGTGATCGAGGCGCAGCGCGGGAACGTCGCCGAGGCGATCGAGCTGCTTCGCCGCGCCGTCGCGCGGGCGCCGCAGATGGCGGAGTTTCACCGGCACCTCGGCGAGGTGCTGGCGATGGCCAACCAGCACGCGGAGGCGGTCAATCATTTCGGCAACGCGCTGCGGATCGACCCGCGCGATGTCGCGGCGCGGTCGGCGGCGGGATCGTCGCTGCTGGCGCTGAACCGTCCGAACGATGCGGTCGAGCAATTCAAGGCGGTCGCGCAGCTCAAGCCGACGGACGCGGCGGCGGTCGGGAACTACGGCTACGCGCTGTCGCGCGCGGGACGTCACGCCGACGCCGTCGCGGCGCTCCGCCGCGCCACGGAGATCAATCCGAACTTCTCCAACGCGTGGGTGCAGCTCGCCGAGGCGATCTGGCGCGGCGGGGACTGGGACGCGGCGCCGGCGGTCGCGCGTCACGGCGTCTCGTTGAACCCTAACGACGCGCGCGCCTGGCTGGTGCTCGGGAACACGCTGCAGACTTCGGGCGATCTGGAAGAAGCCGCGCAGTCCTACCGCCGCGTGCTCGAAATCGATCCCAACTCCATCGACGCGCAGAGCAACCTGGCGCTGACGCTGCTCAAGCTCGGCGAAGCGCAGGAGGCGCTGTCGCGCTACGAGCAGATCATGTCGCGCTGGCCGAACTTCAACGACGCCAGGGCGAACCGCTCGCTGGCGATGCTGACGCTGGGCGACTTCGAGCGCGGCTGGCAGGAGTACGAGGCGCGCTGGTCGAGCCCGCAGTTCATGACCAATCGTCCCAGCGGGATGCCGCGCTGGAAGGGCGAAGAAATCCGCGGCAAGACACTGGTGCTGGTCAGCGAGCAGGGCTTCGGTGACACGATCCAGTTTGTCCGCTACGCGTCGATGGTGCGGCAGCGCAGCGGCGCGGCCAAGGTAATTGTCGCGTGCCCGGCGGATCTGGTCGCGGTCGTGCAGACCGTGCGCGGGATCGATCAGGTCGTGCCCAACGGCTCGGCCGTCGCGCACGACCTTCACGCGCCGCTGGCGAGCCTGCCGGGCATCTTCAACACGCGCCTCGACACGATTCCCGCGGACGTGCCGTACATGTCCGCGGATCCCGCGCGCGTCGAGCGCTGGAAACAGCGTTTCGCCGGGGATACGAACGTGAAAGTGGGACTCGTCTGGGCGGGCAGCGCATCGCACCAGAATGATCGCGCCCGCTCGTGCCGACTTGCGGATTTCGCGCCGCTTGCGGGCGTCGGCGGTGTCACGCTCTGCTCGCTGCAAAAAGGATCGCAGGCCTCGCAGCTTGCCGGCGCGCCCGCGGAGATGAAGATCATCCAGCTCGGCGATGAGCTGCGCGATTTCGCGGACACGGCCGCCGCGCTGGTTTGTCTCGATCTGCTGGTCTCCGTTGACACCAGCGTCGTGCACCTCGCCGGCGCGCTGGGCCGGCCGGTGTGGACGCTGCTGGCGCGCGGGCCGGATTTCCGCTGGATGCTCCGCCGCGAGGACTCACCCTGGTATCCGACGATGCGCCTCTTCCGTCAGGAGCGGATCCGTCAATGGCAGCCGGTGATCGACCGGATCGCCGCCGAACTGACGACATTCGTCGAGCAGAAGAAGGAGTGACGCCGATTGATTCTCGACCAACTCTCCCATTGCGATTTCTATCGCCGCCTCAGCGATCATTTCGCCGCCGGCTTTGATTACCTTCGCCAGACGGACCTCGCGAAGATTCCGGATGGCCGCTACGCGATCCGCGGCGACGATGTTTTAGCGATCGTGCAGTCGTACACGACCAGGCCGATCGAGCAGGGCCGCTGGGAAGCGCACCGGCGAAACGCGGACATCCAGCTCGTCATCGCCGGCCGCGAGCGGATGGGCGTCGCGCCGCTGGAGCGGATGAAGACGCAGCAGCCGTACGAGGCGGCGAGCGATCTCGAGTTCTTCACCGATGATTCGCGCGCCGGGCAGTTTGTGCTCGTCGAGCAGGGCAGCTTCGCAATCTTCCTGCCGCAGGACGTTCATATGCCGTCGATGGCAATCGATGGCGGCGCCCTCGCGCCCGTGAAGAAGGTCGTCGTGAAAGTGCGCGTCGCTTAAGGTGTGTTGCCCCACGGATCGATCCCCCGCCTGATGTCGTTCGGAAACGCCCGGCTCACGTGCCCGTCGAAGAAGAGATAGTTGCTGCCGCGGTGCACGCCGTGGCGATAGAGCGCCAGCGCGTTGTCGAAGTCGCCGTTCTCCGGCTCGAGGTAGTAGTCGTTGGCCGACGTGATCTTCTCGGCGGCGAGGACGACGTCGGAGACTTTCAGCCCGTTGAAGTCGCTCGAACCCTGCTTGCAGTGATGCGCCGCCGGCGGGTTGTTGAGCGCGTACGTGTGGCCGTCGTTGGGCTGATCGTCGGCGGGGCAGGTGAGCACCTTCGGGCAATAGTCGGCCGGGTTGTCGGTCTCGGGATTGGGGAGCGGGAACTTGAAGACCTTGACGGGCCAGCGCTCCTTGGGATCGACGTTGGTGCCGAACCCGCGGACGCCGCCGGCTTCGGTCTCGTCGTTCATCACGGGGATCAGCCAGCCGCCGTTGTCCTTGGCATACATGAAAAGGGCCTGACCGACCTGGCGCATGTTGGAGGCGCAGTTCACCATCCGCGCGGCCGCCCAGGCGCTGGCGAGCGTCGGAAAAAGCAGGCCGAGGAGGACGGCGATGATCCCGATCACGACCAAAAGTTCGATCAAAGAGAAAGCGCGCCGGGATTGTTTGGCCGATCGTCGCATCGTCCCGTTATAGTTGTCTCTCGAGCGCCGTTCCGGACTTTTCCGGAAGGATTCGCCTGATCGGCGATACCAAGTCATCATGCTGACCCCCACACGCAGGCAGTTTCTTGCCCGATCGTCCCTCGCCGCGGGTGCTTTCGCACTCGCTTCCACGCTTCCACGCTGGGGGCTGGCCGAGGAACTGGTTCGCACGCCCCGGCAGACGGAGGGGCCGTTCTATCCCGACCATCTGCCGCTCGACACCGACAATGACCTGATCATCGTCAACGACCATCTGACGGCGGCCGTCGGACAGATCACTCACCTGAGCGGCCGGATTCTGGATTCCAACGGCAATCCGATCCGCAACGCGCTGGTCGAGATCTGGCAGGCGGACGCGAACGGCGTTTACCTCCACTCGCAGAGCATGAACGGCGACCGCCGCGATTCCAACTTCCAGGGGTTCGGCCGATTCCTGACCGGTTCTGGTGGCGAATACTACTTTCGCACGATCAAGCCGGTGCCGTATCCCGGCCGCACGTCGCACATTCATTTCGCCGTCAAGTGCCCCGAGCACGACCGCTTCACCACACAGTGCTACATCAAGGGCTTCGAGCAGAACGCGCGCGACATGGTGCTGCGCGGGATCCGCGACGAGAGACAGCGCGCGAGTGTGGAGGTCGATTTCGCGCCGATCCCGCAGTCGAAGATCAACGAGCTGTCGGCGAAGTTCGACGTCGTGATGGGCCAGACGCCGGCGGCGTGACGGTGCGTCGAACGAGCGAGCGTGCTCGCGCGAGCACGGCGGCGCGGCGGCGCGCCGGCGCGCTCGAATGTGCCCTCGGCTTTTTTTTCGTCCTTTGCTGCGATGTCTTGTCAAAGAGCAGGGGGGGGCGAAAAACTCACTCCCCCTATATCCCGCGCGATTGCACGAATGCGCGCACGAAACTGCAATCGGGGGTTTACGAGCGACTTCGCGGTCCGTCGTGATATCACGCCATGGACGCTGTGATGAAGCGGGCGTCCCCGGAACAATCTTGCCAGAGGCAAACGCTTCGATTTCACCGAAGTGAACGGCAGGCTGTGGAGGGAGGGTGACAGGCACCCTCTTTGTAAGTTGCTGATGCGTCTGATCATGCGCATAGGGGGGGGGTTAACTTGTCAGCAGTTTGAACGCATGATCAAACTTGTTCTCGCGCAGGGCGCGGATGACCCAGAGCATGCAGAGCGGCTCGATGGCGCGGGCGGCTTCGACGCCGCCGAAGTCGGCGGTCTCCCAGCCGAATTGGTCGAGGATTTGCGTGACCGTCTTCTTCGCCGCCGCGTCGTTTCCGCAGATGAACATCGTGGGGCGGCCTTGCTTGTACTGCGGGTTGACCATCTTTGCGGCGCCGACGGAGTTGAACGCTTTGACGAATCGCGCGCTCGGGAACTCGCGCTGGAGGCGCTCCATCTGCGCGTCGTCGAGTGTGGTGTAGAACTTCAGCACGCCGTTGGTCGGTGGGGCGTCGGCGATCGGATTGGTGGCGTCGATGACGATCTTGCCGCTGATGTCGCCGGCGGCTTTGAGCGCGCTCGAGGCGGCGTTGCCTTTGACGGCGAGGACGACGATGTCCGCGGATTTCGCGGTGTCGGCGAAGTTGGCAACGCGGACGTTCTTCTGCCGATTGGCCCACTCGCGAAGCTTGCTCGGATCGCGCGTGCCGATGGTGACGGTGTGACCGTGCTTTGCGAAGCCGGCGGCGAGGGTCTGTCCGACGTCGCCGGAGCCGAGGATGCCGATTTGCATGGTGCTTCCCTTCTGTGTGCGGTGACCGCGCGATCGTAGAACGGGAGCGGCGCGCGGGACAAATGGTGACGCGTCGATCCGCGACTTGGAGTCGCGGCGGCTCTGACTTGAAGGTGGTCGCGCAGCCCTAGGTTTCGACTGCCCTGATCTTCCACTTCGGATTCTGGCCGAAGAAGCGGCAGGGGTTGTTGAAAAAGATGTCGGTGAGCTCGGCGTCGCGGTGGCCGCGGCGGCGGAACTCGAGACACGTGTCGGTGAGCATGCTCGGGCTGCTCTCGCCCCAATCGGCGGCGGAGTTGACCATGATCATGCGCGGGCCGAACTGCTCGAGGATGTCGGCGCCGCGCTGCGGCGTCACCTTGCTCACCGGATAGATCGTCAGCCCGGCCCAGAATCCGTTGTCGCGCGCCAGTCGGATCGTGTGCTCTTCGCAGTGATCGATCAGCACGCGCTCGGGCTTGATCCGGCGGTCGTTCTTCAGGATGTCGACGATGACCGACGTGCCTTTGTGCTTGTCGTCGAGGTGCGGCGTGTGGATGAGGATGAGCTGATCGTGCTTCGCCGCCAGATCGACCTGCGCTTCGAAGACCTCAATTTCATTGCGCGTGTTCTTGTTCAAACCGATCTCGCCGACGCCGAGGACGCGCGGGTGATTCAGCAGCGGCGGGATGAGCTGGATGACTTCGCGCGAGAGCTCGACGTTCTCGGCTTCCTTGGCGTTGATGCAGAGCCAGCAGTAGTGCTCGATGCCGTAGCGCGCGGCGCGGAGCGGCTCGATGTCGGTCAGGTGGCGGAAGTAATCCGCGAAGCTCGATTGCGAGGATCGATCGTAGCCGGCCCAGAAGGCCGGCTCGGAGACGGCGACTACCCCGGCGCGGGCCATGTAGAGGTAGTCGTCGGTTGTTCTACTGATGCAATGGATATGGGGGTCGATGAACTTCATTTTGGATTTTGGATTGCGGATTTTGAATTCCGCGACGGCGGGGGGGTGGTGTCGGAAAAGATCATCTGAACTTTGGCGGCCCGATCCGGTTCCGTCTGGATCAGCGCTTTGAACGCCTCGCGGAGTTTTGTGAGGCGCGGGTCGGCGGCTAGGTCGCCTCCGCCGGCGGCGCCGGCGCGATCGATGCGGTCCAGGTCGGCGGCGAGGGAGAGGCATCGCCAGCGCATCTCGAGGTAGTACTGCTCCAACGTCTCGGCGGCGGTTTTCATTGAAGAACGAGCCCTTTCCGCTCCATTGTAGCGCGTCGGACAAAAATCGTTGTGACAACCGATCCGTGAGCGATGCGTGACGTACGATAAAGACAGTTCCGGGAAAGGCGTTTCCCGGAGTCAGAGCCCGGCGGCGGGAAAGTACGGCGTCTAAACTAAGGCCAGCGTCCCAGCGATGACGTGACGTCATCGGCCCAAAGCTGCGTCCGACAGTCTCGCCCGAAAACGAAACCCGCGACGGCTTGGCAAGTCCTTGAGCGCCCGCCTGTTACGGCGGAATTGCTCAGCAGAAAGTGGAGGTGATCCGTGACCAATTCAGACTGTATGTGTGGGCTGCTGTAGGCAGCTTGCCGCATGGTGCGATTCCTGCGGTAACACGCGGCTGCCACAGCAGCTCGTGGACGCCCGGATGAAATTCCGGGCTCTACAACAGCAGAATGCACAACTGCACACCCCGGCACTTTCGAGTGCCGGGGTGCTGTTTTTGCGCTGGTTCGGATGTCGCCAAGACGTGGTTCGGCGGGCTCACCGCAGGCAAGCGACGCCGGCGGCTTGCCTTGACGAAACGCGCGCGACCGATAGATTACCCCGCTCGCGCCGGCTTGTCCCACGGGTTTACGTCAAACATTGTGACGTAAACTATCGTACGGCCGATAAGTCCAGCGTATCTCGTTCCAGGAGTTCACGTGAAGATCGAGCCGTTCTAGCGGCTCATGCTGACCGAGGGAGCGATCCCCAAGCTGCGTGGTCAGTATGAGCGATTTGACCACGCATCGGTGATTTCATTCGTGAAATCACCGGGGGCTTCGGTTCAGCAGTCTTGACCGAACGCCTTCCTCCCCGCAGCAACACATGTGATTTTGCAAACGAACGCGCCACCCAGGCGTGGCGGATAAATGGGTTGATAGAGGAGTCCGTGTTATGGCTCGTGATCTGACCAAAGTACGAAACATCGGCATCGCCGCCCACATTGACGCCGGCAAGACCACCGTCTCCGAGCGCGTCCTCTACTACACCGGGAAGATCCACAAGATGGGCGAGGTGCACGAAGGCACCGCCACCATGGACTCGCTCGAGGAAGAGCAGAAGCGCGGCATCACCATCCAGTCCGCCGCCACCACCTGTCCCTGGGATCGCAACGGCGAGCGCTACACGATCAACCTGATCGACACGCCGGGCCACGTGGACTTCACCGTCGAGGTCGAGCGTTCGCTGCGCGTCTTGGACGGCGCGGTCGCGGTGTTCGACGGGAAGGAAGGCGTCGAGGCGCAGTCGGAAACCGTCTGGCGTCAGGCGACCAAGTACAACGTGCCGCGCGTCTGCTTCATCAACAAGATGGACAAGATCGGCGCGGACTTCGATTTCAGCTTCAACAGCATCCTTGAGCGCTTGGGCGCCCCGGCCGTCGCCGTGCAGATCCCGATCGGCCAGTCCCAGACCTTCACCGGCATGATGGACCTGATCCGCGGCGTCGCGATCTACTACAAC
>JAICTV010000183.1 GCA_025936175.1 Phycisphaerae bacterium | reverse complement strand
TTCGCGAAGGATGACGTCTACGGCATGATCAGCGACATCATCAGCAGCTCGTGGGACTCGATCCAGGCGGAAGCGAGCCAGCCCCGGCGGATGCAGCGTGTCGCGCCGACACCGGCCGCAACCAAGGCCGCGCCGATGAAACCCAAGCCGCGCGTCTCGTTCTGTTTGCAGGCGGAAGACGACGGCAAGAAATCGAGCAACCGCCCCGCCGTCCCGATGCCGGCGGCGGTGCAGCTCGACGCGCCGCGACGTTCGCGCCGGCGGCAGGTCATGATCGCGGCGTGCGCCGTGGTCGCAGTCTCACTGGCGATCTGGGTGATCGCCGGCCTCTCGCGCGCGTCGCGCCTTCCCGCCGACGCCGTCGACCCCTCCAGCACGGCGACCCCGCCGCCAACGTCGTCCTCACACATCGAGCGTCATCAGCAAGACCCCGTCACCGCTTCAGCACGCATCGTCGAAATTGACGATTCGATGATGCATCTCGTCGGCTATTGAAACGCCGGTTCACCGCGAGATCACCCTTCTCGTGTAGGCTTACGCGCGGGACAAAGACTAAGCCGGCGGCTTTAGCTGCCGGTCAATTGCCGGCGGCTGAAGCCGGCGGCTTGGCATGACGACCCGTCGCGATGGCGCGCACGATCATGGTGAGGATGCCCGTTGCCATTTGCATGAGTGCGGACGCGGTGACAACGCCGATCACTCGACGCCATGTCGCCGCACGGCTCAATGTCGCCCTCGCGATCACCTTCGCCATCGCGCTCAACTTCCTGCTCCAGGGGTACCAGTTCGGCGAGAGCAACCACACCGTCTACCTGCTCGACGCGCTGCACCGCACACACCCGGAGCTGCTGAGCCGCGACTGGTTCACGACGCAGACGTTTCAGTACCACGCGCTCTTCGGCTACGTGACGCGCGGGCTGATGCGGATCGGTTTCCTCGAGCACGGCTTCCTCATCGGCTACCTCGTGCTGCTGGTCGCGCTGCACGTCGCGTGGTGGCGAATCGTCGCGGCGCTGGGCGGCGGCGTGCGGACGTTTCTCACCTCCGAACTGCTCTATCAACTGCTCGGCGCCGGCACGGCGCTGGGCATGTACCAGATCCTCCAGGACAGCTCGTTCCTCCCCAGCAACATCGCCGCCGTCGCGATGCTATGGGGCCTCGCGATGTGGCTCGAGAACCGCCGGATCGCCTCGGGCGTCGCGCTCGGCGTCGCGTCTGCGTTTCACCTGAACTACGCGCTGGTCGGCCTGCTGCTGTGGGCATTGCTGCACGCCTGCACGCGGCACCGCGCCCGGCGCTGCAGCCACAAGACGATGTGGACGAGCAGCGCATTCGCCCTCATCCCGGCACTGGCCAACATCGGCTTCGCGCTGCGCGTCACCTCGCGACGAAACAGCGGTTTGCCGCTGGCGGAGTTCGTCGACCTCTACGTCCGCCTGCGCCACCCGCACCATTACGATCCGTCAAGCTGGCCGGCGTGGCTCTGGCTGAGCTTCGCGCTGCCGATGTTCCCCGCCGTCATCGTGTGGGTCCGCCGGGCGCGGAACAAGACGATCGACTATGCCTGGGAACAAGCCGGACGGATCTTCTTCATGCTCGGCGGCATCATCGTCGTCGCGCTCATCGCCGCGGGTTTGACTTACACGAGCGAGCAGATCGTGCAGGCGAGCCTGTTTCGCTTCAGCGTCTTCCTCAAAGTGCTGAGCTGCGTCGGCGCGGCGATCTTGTTCGACGGCCTGACGAGCGCGCTGAAGTGGGAGCGTGCCGAAGTGATCACGACGTTGGTGCTCGCCCTGCTGCTGATGCTCGCATGCCTGCGCGACGGCCCATACCTCGGCCTCTTCGAGATCGGCTACGACGACCCGCAGTACAACGCGATGTGCGACTGGGCGCGCCAGCACACGCCGGCGGATGCAATCTTCATCGTCCCGCCGAACGAGCAGGATTTCCGACTCCGCGCGGAGCGCGCCATCGTGGTGAACTTCAAGGCGGTCCCGCAACTCAGCGGCGAACTGCCGCAATGGCGCGACCGGCTGCAGGACGTGCTCGACTTGCGGAACCTGAGCTCCATACCCCGTGAAGATTTCGCCGCCGCGCTCCGCTATATCCGTGATCGATATGACACACTCCCGCCGGAGCGTTTCATCGCCGTCGCCAAGAAGTACAACGCCCGCTATGTTCTGACCCCCAGGCCGTGGCCCAACCCCTACGAGTCGCTGCGCGTCGGGAGCGATGAAAACAGATTCTGGTTCATGTATGATCTTTCGCGGCTGAATCCGTAGGCGAGGCGCAGGCGAAGGAGGAGGCGCGTCGTGGAGGCGAAGGAACTGAGCGAGCGCTTGCTCGCGCATTACGGCATCCGCGTGGAGCCGCACATGGCCGAGTACGTGCTGCGGCGCCTGAATGACGCCGGCGCGGCGATCGTCCAGATCCCCGTCATCGCCGGCGACGCGCGGACGGGGATGCCGATGCGAAAGTTGATCGATCCGGCCATTCTCGTCGGACCGACACCGGCATCGGCGACGTAAGCTCATGCTCATCACCACGAAGGCATTCGCCCGCGCGGGACTCGTCGGAAATCCCTCCGACGGCTACTTCGGCAAGACGATCTCCTTCACCATCCGCAACTTCCGCGCGCTCGTGCGCCTGTGGGAAAGCCCGCATTTCGAAATCCTCCCCACCTACGGCGATTTCGCGCGCTTCGGCACCGTCCGCGATTTTCTGCGCGACGTCCGCCTGCACGGTTACTACGGCGGGATGCGGCTCCAGAAGGCGTGCGTCAAGAAATTCCACGAGTATTGCGGCCGAAACGACATCGATCTCGACGATCGCAGCTTCACGCTCGCGTTCGAGACCGACATCCCGCGCCTCGTCGGACTCGCTGGCAGCAGCGCGATCATTACCGCGACGCTCCGCGCGCTGATGCGGTTCTACAAGGTTGAGATCCCAACGCACCTCATGCCGGGCTTCATCCTCTCGGTCGAGCGCGAAGAGCTGAACATCCAGGCCGGCCTGCAGGACCGCGTCATCCAGACCTACGAAGGCATCGTCTACATGGACTTCGACCGCAAGCTGCTCGAGGGTCGCGGCTACGGTGACTATCAGGAGCTCAAGCCGACAAAACTTCCGCCACTGTATGTCGCATATGATCCCGAGCGCGCGGAGATCAGCGACATCCCGCATCGCAACCTGCGCGAGCTGTTCAACCGCGGCGACGAGACGGTCGTCAACGCGATGCAGCAGTACCGCGATCTCACCGACCGCGGCCGCGACGCCCTGCTGGGCGGCGACTGGGAAGCGCTGCACAAGGTGATGAATGACAACTTCGACCTGCGAAAGAAAATCATGCCGATCGCGCCGGAAAATTTGCGCATGGTCGAAGTCGCGCGATCGACCGGAGCGAGCGCCAAGTTCGCCGGCTCCGGCGGCGCGATCTGCGGCCTCTATCACAGCGGCCGGCAGTACCAGGAACTGGTCGATTCCCTCGCCGCCATCCGCTGCAACGTCCTGCGGCCGCTGGTCTATGACGCATGAGCCTTGGCGTCACCAAAGTCGTCATCCCCGCCGCCGGACTTGGGACGCGCATGCTCCCGGCTGCGAAGGCGGTCGCTAAGGAGCTGCTGCCGGTCGTGGACCGGCCGACGATCCAGTATGTGGTCGAGGAAGCCGCCGACGCCGGCGCGACGGATGTCTTGCTCATTTCCTCCCCCTCCAAACGAGCCGTCGAGCGGCACTTTCAGCCCGATCCGCGGCTGGACGATCGGCTGAAATCGCCAGAAAAAGCCGCACTTTTGGCCTCCATCCGATCGCTGATGGAGCGAGTGAACGTGTCGGCCGTCGATCAGCCCGAGCAGCGCGGCCTCGGCGACGCCGTCCGCTGCGCCCGCGATTTCGTCGGCCTCGATCCCTTCCTCTGCATGCTCGGCGACGCCATCTTCAGCGGCGACGTGTTGCCCGCCGCGCAGCTCATCGCCGCGCACGATCGTCTCAGGACCTGCGTCATCGGCGTCGAAGAAGTCCCCCCGGAGAAAGTCGAACGCTACGGCATCGTCGGCGGCGTCGAAGTTTCCCCGGGCGTCCTCAAGATCGACCGCATCGTCGAGAAGCCGTCGATCGCCTCCGCGCCGAGTCGTCTCGCCATCGCGGCGCGGTACATCCTCACGCCGGCGATCTTCGCATGTCTCGGTCAAACCCCGCCGGGCAAAGGCGGCGAGATCCAGCTCACCGACGCGATCTCGCTTCTGCTCTCGCGCGGCGAAGTCGTTCACGCGGTGAAGCTCAGCGCGACGCGTCACGACATCGGCTCGCCGATCGACTGGCTCAAGACCAATCTGATCTTCGCCGCGCGCGACGAGAAGCTCTGGAAGCAGATCGCGCCGCTCGCGCGCGGGTTACTGGACGTGACGTCGCGCGGCAGCGCGCCTGATTTGGCGCGCGATACATCTTGACGATTTTCAGAAGCGCGTTATCTTTTCGCCGTCAGCAGTCAACGCGGGTATTTAACGCAGCGGACCGAAGGTGGTGGCTCCCCTCCGGTCCGCTTTTTTTTCTGCGCTTACCGCCACGCCGTCGCCAGAGCATCATCTGCGTCATGCGACACACGGCTTCGATTCCACTTGTCTTCGCCGCGGTCCTCATCGGCTGTCAGTCCTCGACTCACGTCACCAAAACCGCGACGATCGACCCGACGAGCGCGTCGTCACCAACCACCCGCCACGAGGCGGAGACGGTCAACGACTACATCGCGCGCGTGCAGGGCGCTAAAACGCCGATCGACGAGGCCGAGGCACTCCGTCAGCTTCGCAAGTACGAGACCGATCACGGCCTGACCTATACCGTGCGCACGTTCCGCGCGATCGACAACACGGAGGTGCCCGGCGGCTCGCTGGCGAGTCAGCCGGTCCGCGCGCAGGTGACGATCTTCCGCGGCCGGGAGGCCTTGCAGACGTTCAACTTCGTGCCGAAGGACAACCGCAACCTCGCGGTCCTCGGCGAATAGATCTGGGATTTGAAATCTCAAATTTCGGATTTTCTCCGCTACAATCTCCGCCCATGAAATCTTACGAGGTGATTCGTCAGGCGGTGGAAGAGCCGGGCGTGAAGGCGGTCGCGGGGGCGCTTAAGGTCTCGCCCGCGCTGGTTTACAAGTGGTGCGAGCAGCCGGCCGACACCGAAGACCCCGATCAGAGCGGCGCGAAGAACCCGCTCGACCGCGTGCGCGAGATGTTCCTGCTCACCAAGGACATCCGCCTGATCCGCTGGCTCTGCAACGAGGCGGGGGGATTCTACATCTCGAATCCGGTGCCCGAGCTTCGCCGCACCCTTGACGAGACGATCTTCGGCGAGACGCGTTCGATGGTGCGCGATTTCTCGGAGCTGCTCGACGCGGTCACCGAAGCGGTGGACGACGATCCCGGCATCGACGCGGACGAAGCCGACGAGATCCGGCAAAAGTGGGAAGACCTCAAGGCGTGCGTCGAGCGCTTCGTAATCGCCTGCGAGAAGGGCCACTACCGCCTGAAGAAGAAGGACGAGAAACCCGCGCAGGCTCCCCCGAGGAAATAGCACGTCACTGCGCCGACGCCACTTGCTGATGCCACTTGTACGGCTCGTCGGGCTTGTCGCTGGGCATTTTGATGAACTCGACGTGTCCGTCGACCATGCAGAAGTTTCCCTTGGCTTGTCCGTGCCAGGCGAAATCCTGCGTCATGCCGGCGTCGAAGAACATGACCGTCTGGCTGGAGCCGCGCACCTGCGTGACCTTGACGCCCGCGAGTCCGCCGCCCGGCGGCGGGGATTTGGGGTAACCGTTGGCGTTAAAGTTGTAGCTGTTGCCGACCCAGTCGAACTGCGTGTAGCCGTTGGTCCAGGGGAGCATCTCGTTATCGACCGGGCAGTGGAAGACCTCGAGGCTGTTAGCGACGTACCGGTTCAGCGGGCGCGGCGAGATTCGGTTGAAGATGTTCGACTGGATGTTGGTGTTACCGCTCTCTTTACCGCCGTAGACGTACCAATCCATGCCGTCGGTGTTGATGTCGGCGCCGCGCCAGAAGCAGGTGTTGCGCGATTCGATGAGGTAGTTGTTCATCGCGGTCGCGATCTGCCGGAGGTTGCTGGCGCACTGCACGATGACCGCCTGACGCCGCGCGCGGGCGAGCGCCGGCAGCAGAATGCCGGCGAGGATTGCGATGATCCCGCAGACGACCAGCAGCTCGATCAGCGAGAAACCGCCCGGGTGTTGAACGCGCCTCCGGTTGCGCATGACATGGCCTCCGCAGCGCGATTACGCGCGGCGTCGGCTGCTGTTGACGCAATTCATCGGTCAATTGGAAGCCGTTCGAACGAACAGCGGGTCATGGCTGCGGCGAGGGCGCTGACCCGGCCGGCGCGGTTGTGGCGGCGGACGGCGCGGTCGTGATCTGCGGCATCGACGCCTGCATGATCCGCTTGTCCAACGCCTGTCGCGCGTCGATCGCGGTCTTGTACTTGCCCGCGGAGACTTCATCCGTCAGCTCGCGAAGCAGCTTGATCTGCCGGCTCATGTCCGAAAGGTTTTTCTCCAGGTCCGCCGGCTCGACGTCCTTCGACAACTCGCTCATCGGGAGCATCCATTTGCCGTCGCGCCTGACCATGTTCAACGGCGGGCCTTCGTTCTCTTTAGGTTTTACCGTCGCCTTGTCGCCGTCGATTTTTTCTTCGGATTGATCGATGCGCTTGACGGCTTCGTCGGCGCCGCCGGGCTGATTGCCGAGCGCTTCCGACTGCTTGTCGCCGAAGGTCTTCACCGCCGCGTCGCGCAGGTGAGCGGTGGCCTCGGCCAGATCGGATGCGGCGTCGGCGAGTTTCTTGTCCTGGGGCGAGTCGGTGACGAGCAGCCGCATAATGGCCTGCTTGTCCCCCGCTTCAAGCGATCGCGCGAAGCTCTTGAGCGCGGCCTTGGGACTCGATTGATCGCCCGGCGCCGCATGCGTCGTCGCCACCGAAGCGCTGGAAGACCGTCTTGTCGCCGCCTGCGCAAGGACCACCGGCGGGTTCAACAACAGGCTCAGCAATATGACCGCACACAATCCACGCATCATTCTCCTTCCGATGACCCGATGCATAGCGGCAGGTGATACGCGTCGGCCGTCAGAAAAGCCATCGGCCGCCGCACCGCTCAGACACGCGGGGAGCCTGGGAGATTGGCGGAAGTTGTGAATCGGCAGCGACTTCGCTATCATCCCCGGCCCCGTTTTAGTGAGAAATGCGTGCCGGGGCGCCGGCGAGCGATCGCCGAGATCAGACATAATTCGAGGTATGACATGTCATTAGATCGAAGCTTGAAGGGCGCCAACGCGCTGGTGCGTCACCGCAACGTGCTGACGCGCGCCGAGCGACTGGAGAAGCTCACGGAGCAGGAAAAGTGGACCGAGGCCAAGAACAGCGTGTTCGGGCTGCCGAAGGTCGCGCACCGCAAGATGGCTGAGGTGAAGGCGCCGAAGGAAGAGGCCGCCGAAGGCGCAGCCGCGACTGGCGCCGCTCCCGTCGCCGGCGCTGCCGCCGCCGGCAAGGGCGCCGCTCCCGCCGGCGCCGCGCCAGCCGCTGGCGCGAAAGGCGCTGCCCCGGCTGCTGGCGCCAAGGCCGCTGCTGCTGCTCCAGCCGCGAAGAAGAAGTAACGAGCCGGCAGTGGCAGCGGGCAGTAGATAAACGCATTTCTTACTGCCCGCTGCCCGCTGCTGATTGCCTGCTTATTCTCCCGCCCCATGCGCTGTCCCGCCGATTACATCTCGCAACGCGCCAACGCCGTCGATGCTTCAGGCATCCGCAAGGTCTTCGACCTGGCGGCGAAGATGAAGGATCCGATCAACCTGTCGATCGGCCTGCCGGACTTCGACGTTCCCGACATCGCCAAAAACGCCGCGATTGAGGCGATCCGCTCGGGGCACAATCGCTACACGCAAACGCAAGGGATCGCGCCGCTGCGGGAGCGATTGCGCGCGCAGCTCACGGGCGAGATCGGCCGCGACGTCGGCGAGGTGCTCATCACGTCGGGCGTCTCCGGCGGCTTGTTCCTCTCGATTCTCTCGACGATCAACCCGGGCGACGAGGCGATCTTCCTCGACCCGTACTTCGTGATGTACAAGCACCTGCTCACCCTGGCCGGCGGCAAGGCGGTCATGGTGGACAGCTATCCGGACTTCCGCTTCCGCGCCGAGCGAGTCGAGAAAGCGATCACGCCGAACTCGAAGCTGCTGATCCTGAACTCCCCGAGCAATCCGACCGGCGTGGTGATGAGCGACATCGAAGTGAAAGCCGCCATCGAGATCGCGCGCAGGCACGACCTGCTGCTGATCAGCGACGAGATCTACGAGCCGTTCCTCTACGGCAAGGACGCGCAGGGCGACGTCGGCGGGCTGCCGTCGCCGATGAAGACGTACGACAAGACGATCCTGCTGCGCGGTTTCAGCAAGAGCCACGCGATGACGGGCTGGCGTCTCGGCTACGCCGCCGGACCCGAACCGATCATCTCGCAGATGACCAAGCTCCAGCAGTACACCTACGTCTGCGCGCCGTCGGCAATGCAGTACGCGGCGCTGAAGGCGATGGACGTGCCGATGAAGGGCGCGGTGGACGCGTATCGCACGAAGCGCGACATCGCGTTCAGTACGCTGAGCAAGAAATTCGAGGTCGTCGAACCGACCGGCGCGTTCTACATCTTCCCCAAGGCCCCCGCCGGCATCAACGCCACCGACTTCGTCGCCAAGGCGATAGCGAACAACGTGCTGGTCATTCCGGGCAACGTCTTCAGCGAGCGCGACACGCACTTCCGCATCAGCTACGCGACGACCGACGAGCGGTTAAGGCAGGGCTGCGAAATCCTCTGCTCACTCGCGTAGCGCACCGCGCAAAGCCCGGGGCTCTGCCCCGGGGACCGAACGTTAAAAATCAATCAAAATCATCCGGTATCGCGTCCAGATCGTAGCGCCGCCGCGGGCGGCTGACGGGCGCGTGCTCGACCGGCTCGTCATCCGCGAGATGCTTGTCCGTCGATCCCGTCTTCACCACCGGCGTTTCATCCGCGACGGTGACGGCTTTGGAAGACGACGCCCCGCTCGCCGCGGACTTGGCGGGCGGCGTACGCTTGGGGGTGCGGCGCGACGTCGTCTTCGACCTTGTCGCCGATGACGATTTCGTCGCCTTGGCCTTCGGCGCTTTCGACTTGCCAGCCGGCGCGGCTTTTCGCACCCGCTTCCTGGGCGCGGGGTCCTCAGTCTCTTCGACCTCGGCGGGCGCAGCTTCAACCTCCGCGGGCGTCTCTTCGCCAACGGGCGCCGGCGGCGCGACTGCCTCGACCGGCGTCGGCGCGGCATCCGGCGCCCGCTGCGCTTCCGGCGTTGCCGCCGATTCGTCGTCCTCGTAATCGTCGTCGTCTTCGTCGTCGTAATCGTCTTGCGAGCCGGTGCCCGCGCCTTGCGGCGCGTTTCGCTCATCGCCGCGATCCTGCCCGCCGGGCAGCGGCACGTTCCTCAACTCCGGCGGGATCTCAGTGGCGTCGGGGGGAAGGAGGCCCATCGCCTTGAGCTGTTCGAGCCGCTCGCGTTCGCGGCGGCGACGATGACGGCGTCCGCCGCGCCGGCGGCGACGACGACGCCCGCCGGCTTCCTGCCCTGCCACACCCGCGCCACCACCGCCGCCCTGCTGCGGCCCGGACCCAGCCCCAACCGGCGGCGCGGCGCCCGTCGGAGCAAGTGGTTGCTTGGGCGGGAGTTTGACCGGGAGCGGGATGAAATCCTCTTCGTCGGCGTAGTGATTGCCTTCGCCGGCAAGCTGCTCCGCGAGGCTGGGCTGACCGGGAGGCGCGACGCCGAAAACTTCGCGCTTCGGGCCGCGATCGCGGAACCGCTTATCGCGACGTCCGCCACCGCCTTGACGTTGATCGCGCCCACCGCCTTGGCGCTGCTCGCGGCCGCCACCGCCTTGGCGTTGGTCGCGTCCACCCCCCTGGCGCTGATCGCGATGTCCGCCGCCGCCGCCCCCGCCTTGCGGGCGCGGCTGTGGATGCTGTGCCTGCGGCTGCGGCTGGCGCGGCGGTCCCTGCTGTGCGCCACCCTGCTGACCGCCCCCCTGCTGCGCGGCGCCCTGCTGTCCGGCGCCCTGCGGCTGGCGCTGCGGCTGATCGAATCCTTCTCCCGCGCCCCCGCGACCGCGACGTCGTCGGCGGCGGCGACGTCCGCCGCCGCCTTCGCGATCGCGATCGCGGTTGCCTTGGTGACCTGTGCCCCCTCCGCCGGACCCCCGATAGCCCGGCCGATCCCACTCCCCCGCCGGGCGGTCGCCCAGTTCGCTCGGGCCGTCGTCCACATCGACGACGTTGCTGTCGATCTCCTCTTCCTCATGCACCTCGTCATCCTCGACGACATCGTCGTCGGCGGCAGCCGGTGCAGCGGATTCAATCGGCGCCGGCGCGTCGGCGATCTCGTCGTCGGTCTCCTCGTCCTGATCGCGCACGACCTTGGGCGCGATGGACGCGATCAGCGCATCGTCCGCCGGCGTGCGCTCGCGGTGGACCTCGCGCGCCTCGATGGCCTCCTCCGCCTCCTCGAGCTCGAGTTCCTCTTCACGTCGCGGCGGCGGGAGTTGCCGCTGCCCGCCACGCCCGCCACGCCCGCCGTGTTGCTGCCCGCCGTGACGACGGTCGCCCCCGCGGCCGCCGCGGTCGCGCCCCTTCTGTCCCGGCGCGCGCGTATTGAGCTGCGACGTGTGCGGCGGCTGCATCGTGAGCCCGAGCTCTTCGATGAAGACGAGCCCGTCGCGCGAATCGAACAGGTCCAGTTTGATTTCGTCAAGCCCGAGCGCCGGCTCGGTGCGCACGACGATCTTGCGCCTCGATTCCGCCTCCAGATTTGACAGCGACGACCGCTTCTTGTTCAGCAGGTAGAAACCGACGTCCGGGCACACCGCCATCTCGACGCGTGCGACCTTCTCATGATGTGCCGCGATCGCGAGCTTGCGCATCACGTCGAGCGACATCGACTCCGGCGTCTTCACCAGCCCCGCGCCCTTGCAGTGCGGGCAGTCGAAGTAGATCGAGCGCTTGAGGCTCGGCCGCATGCGCTGGCGGGTGATCTCGATGATGCCGAACTGCGACATCCGCAGGACCTTGGTCTTGGCGCGGTCCTTCTTGAAGTTCTCGTGCAGTTTTTCTTCCAGCTCGCGGCGGTGGCGCTCGTAGCGCAGGTCGATGAAGTCGCAGATGATCACGCCGCCCAGGTCGCGCAGCTTGAGCTGCCGCGGGATCTCCTCGGCGGCTTCCATGTCGGTCTTGAAGGCGGTCATCT
>JAICTV010000160.1 GCA_025936175.1 Phycisphaerae bacterium | reverse complement strand
CAGCAGCCGCACGTGGTGCGGCTGGAGACGCGTCCGCCGAACATCGAAGGCGCGGGCGAGGTCACGCAGCGCGACCTGGTGCGCAACTCCCTGCGTATGCGTCCCGACCGGATCATCATCGGCGAAGTGCGTTCGGCCGAGGCGCTGGACATGCTGCAGGCCATGAACACCGGCCACGAAGGCTCGATGACGACCATTCACGCCAACAGCGCGCGCGATGCGCTGAGCCGCCTGGAAGTGACCGTCAGCATGGCGGGCTTCGACATCCCGATGCGCGCTCTGCGTCAGCAGATCGCCAGCGCGTTGCACCTGGTGGTTCAGGCGCAGCGCATGATGGGCGGAAAGCGGAAGATCACGTCGGTGTCGGAGATCACCGGCATGGAAGGCGACCAGATCCAGATGCACGACCTGTTCACGTACGAGCAGACGGGCGTGGACGAGAACGGGCAGGCGACCGGCCGCTTCACCGCGACCGGCATCCGCCCACGCGTCATCCAGCGCATCGAGCACGCCGGGATGCGCCTTCCGGCGGAATGGTTCGCGCGCCGCGTGATTTCGTAAGCAAGCGAGTTCCAGACGGAGTCGTTATGGGCGACGGATTTTTATTTGTCATCCTGCTGGCAATGACCATCGGCACGGTAGGCGTGGTCCTGGTGCAGGTCGTCTTCGGCCTGATGGAAGTGAAGAAGCGGCGGCTTCAAGAGCGCCTCGGCGCCGCGCCGGAGGCGAACTACGAGTCGCAGTACGGGTCGCTCACGCTCGACAAGCCGCAGGATCTCACCGGCATGCTCGCGCGTTCGCCGGCGATGCTCGCCTTCCAGGCGAAGCTGCGCAAGGCGTACCCGGGCGTGGTGCTGAAGAAGTTCTTCACCATGATCATCTGCTTCGCGGTGCTCGCGGCCATCGCGAGCTACGTGCTGATGCAGTCGCCGGTGGCGGCGGTGTTCGGCGGGGCGATGGCGGCCATGCTGCCGTTCCTCATTGTCGGCTCCAAGTGCGCCAAGCACCAGCGCATCGTCGAAGACCAACTCCCCGAAGCGCTCGACTTCCTCGCCCGCGTGCTCAAGGCCGGGCACAGCCTGGCGACGGGATTGCAGATGGCGGGCGACGAGATCCCCGAGCCGCTCGCCAGCGAATTCCGCCGCTGCTACGACCAGCACAGCCTCGGCGCGCACATCGAGGCGGCGATGAAGGAAATGGCCGATCGCGTCGCCACGCCGGACTTCTCCTTCTTCGTCACCGCGGTGCTGATCCAGCGGACGACCGGCGGCGATCTGGCGGAAGTGCTGACGAACATCGGAAACATGGTCCGCTCGCGCATCCGGCTGCGGCAGCAGGTGAAGGCGATCACGGCGCAGGGACGAATGGTCGGTTACAGCCTGGTCGTCCTCCCGTTCCTCTTTTACGCCTGCCTGTACGTCATTAACACGCGCTACGCGCGCGTGCTGCTGGATACGAGAGTCGGCTTTGAACTGCTGTGCGGGGCGATCGTGTCGCAGGTTCTGGGGTTGTATTTCATCCGGCGGATCGTGACCGTGCAGATGTGAGCGGCGATGACGCGACGCGGAATGAACTTCGATATTGAGTGCGTGGTGCAGCGATGAACGAAGAAATGGTTTTCGGCGGTTTGCTGTTCGCGACAGTCGCGGTGCTGGCGTACGGGTTATCCGGGCTGGTCTTCCGTCGCGACGCGCTGGCGGCACGACTGCGCAACGATCTGCCGGATGATCATGGGGGTGGCGGCGGGGGCGGCGGCGCGGTCGCCATCGCCCGGCCGTCGGAGATGGTCACTCCGGTGATGGAACGTCTCGGCCATGCGGCGGCCAAGCCCTTCATGCCCAAGACCGCCGTCAAGCAGTCTTCGCTCCGACGGGAGCTGATGTACGCCGGCATCTACACCGCCTCGGCGATGGAGATGGTCGTCGGCGCGAAAGTCATTCTGCTGGCGGCCGGGTTGGTCGTGGGCTATCTGCTCGGGGCGATGATCGGCGGCGTCTTCACCTACCTGGTGCTGTATCTCGGCGGGGTGGTCGGGTTCCTGCTGCCGGCGTTCTGGTTGCGGCGGCGGATTTCCAGCCGGCGGCGAAACCTCGAGCGCGCGCTGCCCGATGCGCTGGACCTGCTGGTCGTGTGCGTGGAATCCGGCCTGACGCTCGACGCGGCGATTCACCGCGTCGGACAGGAAATCGCCCTGGCGCATCCGGAAATCTCCAAGGAATTCGGCATCACGCAGATGGAAACGCGCGTCGGGCTGGCGCGCATCGACGCGATCCGCAATCTCGGCCAGCGCACTGGCTCGCCCGCGCTGCAATCGCTCGCGGCGATGCTCGTGCAGACCGAGCGCTTCGGCACCAGCATCGCCCAGGCGCTGCGCGTGCACGCCGAGAGCCTGCGCGTCAAACGTCAGTACCAGGCGGAAGAAAAAGCGCAAAAGGCGGCGGTGAAGCTCATCTTCCCCGTCGTGCTGTTCATCTTCCCGACGCTGCTGGTGGTGCTCGCCGGGCCGGCGTTCATCCTGTTCTTCAACAGCGCGGTATTCGCGCCGGGGAAATAGACTTTTCGCAGAAGGGTTCGCAAACAAGGGATCACGAGGAGATCGTTATGCGTGGACGAATGGGTTTGGGGTTGATTTTGATCGCGTCGCTGGCGCTGGGCTGTCAGAGCAAGGCGCAGCGGGAACAAACCGCGGCGCAGAAGCAGGCGCAGCGCGAGGCCAAGGCCGAAGCCAAGCGGCAGGCGCAAATGGCCAAGCAGCAGGACGCGCAGCGCAAGGCCGAAGCGCAAGCGCAGGCCAGGCGTGACGCCGCGCAGCGCAAGGTGGACGAGCAGAAGGCCAAGGAGCTCGCCGCCGCCCAGTCCGCGCAGGCGCAGGCCGACGCCAAGCAGCGCGAGAAGGACGCCAAGGACGCCAAGAAGCGCGCCGAGGCCAAGGCCAACGAAGTCGGCCATGAGTTCATGGTCCCCGAAGAGCAGGGCCGCCTGCTCGACGTGATCTTCGAAGCGCAGTCCGCCGCCGGCGCGTACGAGGACCAGGAGCTGCACAACGCGCACTTCGACTGCGGCGTGCTGAACTCGCTGGGCCGCGCCAAGCTCGCGCTGCTGCTCAAGGGTGCGCATCACAAGTGCGCGACGGTGCACATCAGCGGCAACGACAAAGAGGCGCAGACGCGCCTGGCGTCGGTGCAGCAGTTCTGGAAGGACTCACCCTACAGCGACGTGCAGCTCACCGTTAAAGACGGAATCAACGAGGATCTCTTAACTCCCTCGACCGTCGGGCTCAAAGGGCTCGCGAAGATGGATAAGGAGAAGCAAACGGGGACCGTGCGGAATGTTAATGTGACGAACAACTCCGCCGGCGGCACGTCGGGCACCGGTGGCAGTAGCAGCAGCGGCGGCGCTTCGGGCAATTATTCGCCGGCGTCGTCGGAGCAGCCGTAACACGGACGCGATCGGCAACGACTTTGGATTTGTGTGTGACGCCCGAAGGCGCGCGCGTGGGTGCGAGGCGCGGCGTGCGGCACACGCGAAACGTGCGAGACGGCACCTCGCTTCACGTGGAGCGAGGTGCCGCTCGACGTAACGGCAGCGTGGGTGTGTCTGTCTAGGCGCGCAGACTTTGCCGCATCGTCACCCGATGCGCGCGGGCCATGCACGCCAGGAGCGGGAAGAAACATGCGCGGGTCGAGCAGCGGGTCATCGGCCACCGCCACGACGGCGGTGTGCGTCTATCGTGGCCATGGTCGGCGTTCGCATCATCATCGTCACGGCATCTCCATCATCTGGATGGTGCTGGTGTTCATCGCGCTGGCGGGGATCGTCTCGCTGGCGATCGACGTCGGCCGCATCCGCCTGGCGCGCGAGGAGTTGCAAACCGCCGCGGATGCGGCGGCGTGCGCGGGCGTGCGCACGCTCCCGGACACCAACGGCGCGCAGGAGGTCATCGACAACACCGACGCCGCCGCCTTCGAAAACCCCTGCATCGACAACGAGGACAAGGACAAGAGCCACCTCAATCAGCGCACGAACCCCGGTGTGGTGCTCCAGCCGAGTGAGGACGTCACCTTCGGCATCTGGGACGAGAAGACGCGGACGTTCACGGAGTTGAGCGACAGCGGCAAGACGCCGACCGACGAGCGGCTCGCCGCCAACGCGATTCGCGCCAACGCCCGCCGGCTCAACAAGCGCGCCAATCCGGTGCAGTTGATGGTGGCGCCGATCGTGGGCGTGTTCAACTCCGACGTCGAGCGCGTCGCCATCGCACGCATCAAAGGCGGCCCCCAACGCTACGGGTTCGTCGGGCTCGACTGGGTCAGCGCCGCCGGCACCAAGGCGAAGATCGACAGCGTCGACATCAAGACGATGACGTTCGGCGATCAGGGATGGGTCGGGTCCAACGGGAACATCGATCTCGGCAACGGCGACGTCTATGGCGATGCGCGACCGGGCCGGACCTCTCAGCTTCTTCAGGGACCGACGTCGCTGGTGACCGGCTGGCACGCGAACCTCGATCAGCCGCTCGACTACCCCGCGGTGCCGTTTGTCTCGCCCGCGTTTCCAGCCAGCGACGGCAGCATCTCGCCGTCCGGCGCCGTCGTCTCGCAACGCTTCGAGCCCAACGGCAACGCCAGCTACGGCTTCCCCTCCGGCGCCTACGTCTTCCAAGGCACCCGAACCAAGCCTGGATGGAAGCAAGCTGGCGGCGGCGTGGTGACGATCAACGCGCCCGCCGACATTTACGTCGCCGGCGACGTTTCCATCACCGGCGGGCTGCTGGTGATCAAAGGTAGTGGGAAAGTGAACTTCTACGTCAACGGCAACTTCACCCAAGGCGGCACGAGCAACATCGATAACCAGACGCACGATCCGAGCAAATTCACCATCACGGTGACGAAAGCCGGCACCACGGTGAGCATGAAGGGCACGATTCAGACCTACGCCCACGTCTACGCGCCGCTGAGCGACGTGATCATCGATGGCACGCCCGGCTTCTACGGGTGGGCAATAGGCAAGACGCTGACGTTCAAGGGGAATCCGGCCCTCCACGACGACATGAGTCTGTCGAAGCCGGGCAACTATGATGTCGCATTGGTGAAGTAAGCCGCCCGACAAAAATCAATTGACATCCCTCCGAAGATGAGAGATATTTCATCTTCGTCGCACGTCTCAGTGGGTGAGACACGCGTTAGCTGTTCCGGCGTAGGACGCGCGTTTTTGCGAGGGAGATCGGGCATGTCGGCGTGGGTGCGCTGCAACCGCGGGCCTCGTTTCTGCCGCCGCGGCCTCTCGGTCATTTACATCGTTCTCATCGTCGTCTTACTCGCAGGCATTGTCTCGCTGGCGGTGGATGTCGGGCGGGTGCGGCTGGCGCGGGCGGAGTTGCAGACCGCCGCCGATGCCGCGGCCCGTTCGGGGGCGCTGTCACTCCCGGTCAACAGCCAGGACGTCATCAACCGGGCCGACGACGCGGCTCTGGACAACCAGGTCATCGACACTGATGACCTCACCCGCCAGCGCCTCAACACCGGCGTTTCGCTCGTGCCCGACGAGGACGTGAGCCTCGGCGTGTGGAGCGACGCGACGCAATCGTTCACCGAGCTCGATGACAACGCGAACACGAAACAGCAGGACGAGCGCCGCCGCGCCAACGCCGTCCGCGTTTATGCGCGGCGGCTGGAATCGCGCGGGAACCCGCTGCAACTGATCTTCGCGCCGATCCTGCCTAACGGGCCGCTCAGCTCCGACGTCGAGCGCGTCGCGATCGCGCGGGTTGGCGGGGGCCCGAGCAACTTCGGCTTCGTCGGCATCGACTCGGTCGACAGCAACGGCAACACCGCGACGATCGACAGCATGACGCCGCCCGCCAGCGGCTCCGGCGGCGGCGTCGCCTCGGACGGCAACATCAATCTCGGCAACGGCAACGTCTTCGGCGACGCGCGGCCGGGCATCGGCAAGTCACTTCTCCAGGGGCCGAATTCCGTCGTCACCGGCTGGACCGCCGACCTCGATTACAAGCTCGCCGACCGCTATCCGCCGATCACCAGTGTTCCGCCCGGCGCGGCGAACATCCCCGCGCCGCAGGGCAAGACGTACGCGTTCATCGGCGGGTCGATGGGAAGTCCGAAAAGCTTCACCGGCACGATCGCGAAGAACACCAAGACGATCACGGTCACCGGCTACTGCAAGGTCTACATCAACGCGGATCTCGATCTGACCGGCTGCTCGATCACCAGCAGCAACAACGATCCGCAGCAGCTCGAGTTCATCATCATCGGCGCCCACGCGGTGGATCTGGGCGGCACGTCGCAGCAGCGCTGCCACATCTACGCGCCGACGAGCACCGTGAAGGTGCACGGCACGCCGGGCTTTTACGGCTGGATCGTCGGCAAGACGCTTTCGTTCCTCGGCACCAGTTCTTTGCACTACGACAACTCGCAAAAAGACATCCACCCATACTCGATCACGCTGGTAAAGTGAGCATTCGGCGGCAGTTAGGAAAACGGCGACGAAGGGGCGGGGCAAGATTTCGTTGAGTTTATCGGACGTAGCGGGTATACCGCTTGCGCCGCGCACGTCTCGTGGGTGAGATCGCGGTCTCCTCGGAGGGAGGACGCCAATGTCGCCGTTCAATCCAAGCGCTCGTCCATTCGCCGTTTCGGCATCACGCCGCCGCGCCCGCTGCGCGCCTGCGCGTCGCCGCGGCATGTCGATGGTGCTGATGTCGCTCCTGCTGATCGTGCTGGCGGGATTCGTGTCGCTCGCCGTCGACGTCGGACGCGTGCGGCTGGCCAAGAGCGAGTTGCAAACGGCGGCGGACGCCGCGGCGTTCGCGGGGGCGAACGGTTTAATTCAGGCCCCGCAGGGCGTGGACATCGCCGAAGACGGCGCGATCACCGCCGGCGCGGAGAATAAGGACATCGACGTCGATCCCGCCAGGGGCGGCCGCATCAACAGCCCGGTCACCATGGTTCCGGACGAGGACGTCGAGTTCGGCATCTGGCGGCCCCAGAGCGGAAACGTGGATGCGCACTTCGAGGCGCTGACGAGCAACGGCGGCGGCGTCGATGAGCGGCGCGAAGCCAACGCGGTGCGCGCCTGGGGGCGACGCGTCACGAGCTACGTGAATTCTTCAGGCAACACCGTGGAGCGCGGGACAGGATTGAAATTGATGTTCGCGCCGGTGCTCCCGAACGGGCCGACGATGGGCGAGATCCAGGCAAAGGCGACCGCGATGCTCACCGGCGGCGACACGTCGACCGGCTTCGTCGGCATCGATTGGGTGAAGTTCAACGGCGGCACCGGGACCGACAGCTTCAACGCCGACACGGAGAGTTATCCCGGCGTCGGCGGGCCGAACAAGAACAGCGCGGTTTCGTCCGACGGCGACATCGAACTCGACGGCAACGCGACGATCTGGGGCGACGCGCATCCCGGGATCTTCGGCTCGATCACGCCCAGTCCGCTAAGCGACAACGTGGTCGTCACCGGGTACATGAATCCGCTGGATTACCAGCTCCAGCCGCTGTATCCGATGCCGGCGTTCTCCCCCAAGCCCGTCGTACAGTGCAATCTCGCCGGCAGCATCGACCCGCCGGGCGCGCTCAAGTCGAACTTGAGCTTCGCACCCAATGGCAACACAACACTGCAGATGCCCAGTAACGGTGCAAAGGTTGCCTATTTCTATTTCAAAGACTGGACTGAGAAGTCGAAGGATAATGTCACCATCGATAACAGGTTCGGGCAGATCTTCATCTGGGTCGACGGCGACTTCACCGAGAACGCGCGGTCCTCGGTGCAGGTCTTGAGCGATACCAACAAGGTCTTCCTCTTCGTCAACGGCAACCTGAAGATGGACGGCGGCGGGATCCTGCAGCCGGCTACTGCCAAGCCAAACACCCTCAACATCTTCGTTACAAAGGCGAACACGAGCGTGAGCGTCGGCGGCAGCCCGACGATGTCGGCGCACATCTACGCGCCCGGCAGCGACGTGAAGGTGAACGGCAACGCCAACGGCCCGTACGGGTACTTCGGGACGATCGTCGGAAAGTCGCTGTTCGTCACCGGCGGCTCACAACTGCACTACGACGAAACGGGCAAGCCGAAACACGAGGATTTGAAAGTTCACCTCGTCGAGTAGGCGGCAATCTCGGCAGGGCCGTCTCTCCCGTCATTTCGAGATTTCGCGGCAAGGTTCTGCTACGCGCGGCGACGCGTTTTCGGAAATTCTTGCGCAAAATGTATGGTGTCCCATGAAATTGCCTTGACAGGGGCGGGGTCTGTGAGGCAGATTTCTCATCGGTTGTTCACGTCTCGCAGTGGGTGAGCCGTAGAAAACAACGGGAAGGGAAATCCGCGTGGCACACTTGCGCATTTCTCCGCCCCGGCCTTGTCGCCGTCGCGGGTTATCGGATCTCGACTGCGCGCGATTCCGTCGCGGGCTGTCGATGGTTTTGCTCACCATCCTGCTGATGGTGCTGGTGGGATTCGTATCGCTGGCGGTGGACGTCGGACGGGTGCGGCTGGCGAAGACGCAACTGCAAAACGCCGCCGACGCCGCGGCGTTCGCTGCCGCCGTGGGGCTCGAGCAGTTGCCGCAGGGCGTCGAGCCGGTGCAGGACGCCGCGGTGGATGCGGCGGGGGAAAATACCGACATCGACGTCAACGCCGCCGGCGCGCGCAAGGACAGCGCTGTGGTGCTCGTGCCGGACCAGGACGTGGAGTTCGGCATCTGGCGTGACAGCGACCGTACGTTCACGCCGATTATGAGCGACGGCTCGGGCATCGACGAGCGTCGCGAAGCCAACGCCGTGCGCGCGTGGGCGCGGCGCGTGACGAGCTTCAAAGATTCCAACGGCAACACCGTTCAACGAAACACCGGCCTGAAGCTGATGTTCGCGCCGATCCTTCCGGACGGGCCGGCCAAGGGCGAAATCGAAGCGAAGGCGGTCGCGCGGCTCGAGGGCGGACGCACGGGATTTGGCTTCATCGGTCTCAACGGCGTGAAGTTCAACGGCACGACGAATCTCGACAGCTACAACGCGGCGACGGAAACGTACCCCGGACCCGGCGGGCCGAACTCCAACGCGCAGGTGCTGTCGAATAACGACATCATGCTGGTCGGCAACGCGACGATCATGGGCGATGTGCATCCCGGCGTCGATCACAACGTCACGCCCAACCCGCTGGGCGGCAACGTGAGCGTCAGCGGGTATATGGACCCGCTCCAGACGCCGATCACGTGGCCCGCGCAGGCGTACTCCCCACCCGTTTCCGGCACTCCGACCCAGGGCAGCGTCTCGCCTGCCAACACCGTGACCAACAACAACGTCTTCTCCCCCAAGGGCAATCCGGGAACCGTCACAATCAAAGGGAACAAGACGCTGAATGCTTCCGGCACGGCGTACGATCCGTACTGGTTCCACTGGGACAGCTTCAAGGCGGTCAGCCAGGTGGAGATTGACATCGAAGGAAGCTGTGACATCTACATCGACAACGACTTCGACATGAAGGCGGGCGCATCGATCGTGATCCTCGCGCCGCCTGCGGGCCAGCCACCGTACACCGTTCGCTTCTGGTGCAACGGGAACTGGAACCAAGAGGGGCAGCCCATCGTCAACCAGTCCGCGAATCCCTCGACGCTCGAACTGCACATGACCAAGTCCGGCACGATCTGCGACGTCGGTGGAGGCGCGCAGTTCTTCGGTCACGTGGACGCGCCGCTGAGCGACGTGACGATCCACGGCGGGACGCAGTTCTACGGATGGGCGGTCGGTAGCACCTTGACGATCATGGGAGGATCGCAATTGCACTACGACGAGTCGGGGCAGGTGACGGATACGCCGTACTCTGTGCATCTGGTCGAGTAACTCGGATGATCGTGGGAAAGCGAGGCTCCTGCCGAGCCGCTTGTGCTTGCGGTGGCGCAAACGGCTCGGCGGGAGCTTCGCCCTCCCCTTTTCGTTTCACACCAGCGGGCGGGGTTTGAAGACGCGATCGAAGAGCGGCGTGAAGAGGCCCGCGATCAGCAGCGCTAAATACGCGCCGTAGGAGACGTCCAGGTAAAGCTGCAACGCGGCGGCGATCACGCCCAGGAGCAGCGCGTAGACGGTTCGACCGCGGCGGGTCAGCGGACGCACGCCCGGCGCGCTGGCGAGATAGAACGCGACGAACAGCAGCGGGCCGGCCATCAGCTCGTAGCTCACGAACGTCGTCGCCACTTCCCATCCCACGCCCTTGTGCAACGCTAGGCTCTGCCAGTACTGCGTGTTCTCGCGCACCGCGACGGGAATCGGAAGCGTGATCAGCGCGAGGATCGCGGCGATGAAGATCAGCAGCGGCACGCGGAAGTCGATCAAGCCGCGGCGGAGCATGAACAGGCCGCCCATGATGACGGCGACCGCGCTGCCGACACCGATCGGCGTGGGCTGGCCGCCGACGATCAGGTCTTCCAGCGGGGGCATGTAATCGCGCAGCAGCTCTTCGAGCGAGAGGGCGGCGCGCGCGGGGGTTTGTCGGCCGGTGGTGAAGGTGACCAGCCGCTCGGACGCCGGCGAGAGGTAGACGGCATCCCGCGCTGCGCCGAGGGTGAAGGCGGTCCACGGTTCCTTGCGCACCGGCGCGGTCTCGCCGGGCGAGAGTCGCTGCGGCGGGGCGGCGTCGATGAGGTTGCCCGTCACGATGTGCTGGCGGTGCAGCACGAAGTGCGGGATGAGCATGTTCTGGAAGCAGATGACGATCAGCAGATAAATCACCGGCACCGGATGCACCCGGCCGGAGCCGAGCCCGGCGAACAGCCAGAGCAGAAACGCGAGCGCGAGCCCGGCGGCGGGGAGCATCGGCCAGATCCAGCCGGAGGTGGGCGCTTCGGGATAGCTGTAGGAGGCGAGGTGCGCGGGCAGCGCCAGCGCGAGGAGCAACGCCATCCAGATCCCGCGCGCGGTGCTGACGCGGCTGCCGCGCAGGCCGATGCGACGCCAGACCATCAGGCCGATGCCCGCGCCCGCGACGACCAGCGCGACGGTGACGGCGGCGCGCCAGCCGAAGAGGACGATGCCCGCGACCAGCGGGAAGATCGTCGCGGAAGCGTTCATGATAAAGAACCGGCGGACGCCGACGTCACCGTGCAGCGGCGGCGGTGTGCGCGCCGCGGCGAAAACCGGGTGCTGCGGCGCCGCGGGCGCGGAAGGGGGTGAGGAGATGACGAGGGCGTCGGTCATGCGCGCGCGGATGATTCTCTCTGGTGGACCGGACGCTGCAACCGCGCGATCTGATCATTTAATCATCCGATCATACGGCTCCGGATTAACCCGTGCGCTGGTCGAAAGGGAATGTCATCCTGGGAGGGTGTTAAGGAACGAGGACCAGTTCGGTGCGCAGGTCGTCATCCTGAGCGTACTCGCGACGGATCTGGCTTCCTGCGACGGCACGCAGATGCTTCGGAGTACCTCAGGATGACAAGCGCGCGTTTTAGTCCCGACTGGTATCATCTGATCATTGAGGAAAGACGCGCATTCCTTCAATGATCAGATGAATCAGGTCTTCAGATGATCAGATCTGAGATTCCGGATCGCGCCCAGCAGCGGAAGACGCGACGGACAGACGTACGAGCAGATGCCGCACTCCACGCACGCATCCAGCCCGTAACGGTCCGCCAGCGCCAGATCGTTGTCCTGGGCGGCTTCCAGGATCCCGGCGGGGTTGATGCGCACGGGGCAGGATTCGACGCACCAGCCGCAGCGAATGCAGGGGTCGGGGTTGATCGGCGGCGAGGGGACGCCCGCGTCGATCGAGAGCTCGCCGCCGGCGGAAACGATGGCGTCGCGCGGCACGCGGATGTCGCGCAGCGCCGCGCCCCCGCGGAGGGTGTAATCGCGACGATCGAGCTTGAGCGCGTCGAGGACGAACGACAGCGGCGTGCCGACGGCGGCGCTGGCCAGGTGCGCGCGCGACCTGGTCGAATCGCGCAGCTCGATGGGGACGGCGAGCATCGCCTCGCCGGCTTCGTTCAAACGCCCGATCGCGACGGCGGCGGCGCCGTCGAGCAGGACGGCGCCGACCTCGGTCGGCAGCTTGCCGGGCTTGAGCCGGCGGGCGAGCAGCGCGTAGAGCAGCAGCGTCGGATTGGCCTGCGGGTAATCATTAGGCAGGTCGATGACCTTGGCGCGGTTGGCGGCCCGGGCCTTGCGGATGTGGACGGAGACCCGATCGGCCAGCCGCGGGTCGGCGGCGAACCAGACGCGCGCGGCGCCGGTCGCCTTGGCGACGGCGAGCGCGCCGGCAATGAGCGAGGGGCCGCGCTCGCGCACCAGCTTGCCGTTGAGCGTTGACCCGCCGTCCACTTCGAGCAGGTTGACCACGAGCGTGTCGACGGGCCGGCGGATGACGTCGTGAAGCTGGGCGAGCAGGTCGGGGCTGGTCTCGCGCTGCGCCCAGATCCCGGCGAGGCGGAGGCGCTCGATGAAGTCGGTGAGGTTTTCCGTCGGCGAGATCGAAGCAGGCGACGGCTGTGGCGGCGCGGGGGCCGAATCGGTCGAGACGTCGAGCTGCAGGGCCGTCGCGATCGCGCCGTTCAGCAGGCGCACTTCGCCCACCGCGGCGATCGTTCCGTCAACCGGCGCGACAGGAACGTGGGATGCGCCGGCGGTGGCGGCGAGCAGCGCCTCGCCGCGCACGACGCGCGCGCCGAGCGGCTTGTGATCGGTCGATCGCTGCGCCGCCGGCGGCAGCGGGATGAACAGGCGCGGCGGGAGCGGGATCGGAGATGCCGAAGCAATCGAAGGGGGGAGATTGGTGATGACGTCGGTCATCGTGAGAACCGCAGTTCGAGAAGCGTGTCATGCTGAGGTACTCCGAAGCATCTGGGTCGACCAGGCCAGATCCTTCGGAGTACCTCAGGATGACGACTGTCGTCATTTTCCGTTTCCAGCGAGCGGAACGTTGATGCGACGACACAGATTCTTCAGCGCATCCGCCGCGACCTTGAACAACTCCGCTCCCGTCTCCCCGTGCGAGTGCCCCGCGACCTTGAGAT
>JAICTV010000241.1 GCA_025936175.1 Phycisphaerae bacterium | reverse complement strand
TGGTTATTATTCGGTCGCCGGGGGCAACGGCCGCCACCTGATCGACGCCGGGAGCGGCAACGACACCATCAACGGCGGGGCGCACAACGACATTCTCGTCGGCGGGATCGGAAACGACTCGATCGCGCCCGGCAAGGGGAACGACTATGTGGACGCCGGCGACGGCGATGACACGATCAATGACCCGGCCGGCAATGAGTACATCCTCGCCGGCGCGGGAAATGACGTCGGAAAGATCGGCGGAGCGGGTTTGGTTTCCGGGCAGGGCGGCAAGGACATCTTCGTCGCCACCGGCGGCGCAAGCCTTTATGGCGGCGACGGGAACGACAACCTGCAAGGCTCCTGGCTCGACGGTGGCAAGGGCAACGACACGCTCAGCGGCCTGCTCGGCGACGACGTGATCTACGGCGGCGCTTGTGACGACTTAATTCGTGGATTTGCCGGGCATGATGCGCTCTACGGCAACGACGGAAACGACGCGCTCTTCGGCGGCGCCGACACCGACACGCTCTACGGCGGCCGGGGTGACGACAACCTCTACGGCACCGACGGCTTTGCCGACAAACACAAAGGCGACGCCGGCACCGACGACGGCTTCGGGCAGGCCGGCAGCGACTGGTTCGAGACCGATTACCCCTGGCGCAAGGGCGACTATCAGAAGGGCGTCGATCGCGCGGTCAATTCCCAGAATTCGCTCGTGCAGGATTCGAGTGCCGGCAAATACACCAGCGGGACACTCACCATCGACAGCAACCTCAGCGCGGGTACGCTCACCATCAACGGCAGCGGCACGACCGCGATTTTCGTAAGCGGTGGCGGCGGAAGCCTCAACCTGACCAACGGCACCGTCACCCTCGTCGGCGACGGCATCAGCTCGACGATCGTCACCAAATTCCTCGCCGGCGGGGCGGGGTTCCTGTCCAGCGGCGCGTACGACACGACCGAGAGC
The DNA here is from genome assembly GCA_025936175.1 of Phycisphaerae bacterium. Classification (GTDB taxonomy): domain Bacteria; phylum Planctomycetota; class Phycisphaerae; order Tepidisphaerales; family Tepidisphaeraceae; genus JAICTV01. Next base: position 7,121 of record JAICTV010000241.1, on the reverse strand, counting down.
AGATTCGTCCCGCCGCCAATGTCGCACACGCAGCGCATGACCGCGGGGCACGTCATCCTTCAGCTTCCCGCCGGCTGGAACATCGGCGCCATGTCCTTCGCGCGGGACGGGATCGTCTGGTATGGCGTGTCGGTCGACAATGCCGTGCCGCCCACGTCCACAAGCTCGCTTCGCGTCGGCGGCGTGGTGGACTACAACGGAACGCTGGTCGTCAACACCGCGGGCAACTACACGCTCAACGGCATTACCTCCTACCTGAACACCGGCACGTACCAGGTGGTCGGCGGCACACTGGTCGGTGTCGCCAATACCACGCCGACTATGCCGACCGCATCCGAGCCCACGTACACCGTGCCGACGCTCGACGGCGGGACGATCGCGGTGCCGCAATCCACGCCGCATCTTTACGACGGCGTCGAGAATCGCGCCATCCGCTTCCTCGGCGTGAAGAGCGGCACGATCGTGATCGACGGCGACGGAAGCATCACTGACGCAGATCCGAAGCAGTGGGGGCTCGACGCGACGTGTTTGGCGCTGCCGACGGTGAACGTCACCTATCGCCTCGCCGGCCACAGCGCGACCTATCACGCCGCGGCGACGTTCGATTCACTTCCGACCGGCGGGCCGAAACTCCACGGGATCCTGCTTCAGGGCGGCGCGATCTGGCTGCCGACGGACGGCGTGAGCGAGCCGTACTTCAGCTCGGGCAAATAGCGTCTCGCCCGAGAGCGCCGCGGCCGGCCCGCTCCCAACCTTTTGTCGATCAAGCAGTTGGGGGAATACCGCTGAAAAGCGCTTGACATTAGTCGTCATAACGACTATCGTGATGACAGATGAAGATCGGCGAGGAAATCAAGAAACGAAAGCCCTTCGATACCCGCGAGGAGGAAGCGCTGCTCAACATCGTCCGCACCGCCGATCGGCTCAACGCCGACTTCGCGGAGCTGTTCAAGCGGCAGCGGATTTCCGCGACGCAGTACAACGTCCTCCGCATCCTGCGCGGCGAAGCGTTGAACAGCGGCGGGGGGCTTTCGTGCGGCGAGATCGCCGAACGCATGGTCACGCGCGACCCGGACATCACGCGGTTGCTCGATCGACTCGAGAAACAGCGCCTGATCTCGCGCTGCCGCGAGGAGGCCGACCGCCGCGTGGTCCGCGTCCACATTACGGCGGCGGGGCAGAAGCTCCTGGCGACGCTCGAACCCCTCGTTCACGACGCCCAGCGCCGCCAGCTCGGTCACCTGGGCGAAGCGAAGCTCAAACAACTGATCGCGCTTCTCGAAGAGGTGCGACAGACAACAACAACCAAGGAACGCTCATGATCAAGACAATCAAATCCGCCGACCGCTTTTATGCGGATCACGGCTGGCTGAAAACGCACTGGCACTTTTCGTTCTCGGACTACTACGATCCGGCGAACATGAACTTCTCGCGGCTGCGCGTCTTCAACGACGACATCGTCGAGCCGCACAACGGCTTTGGCATGCACCCGCACCGCGACATGGAGATCATCACGTACGTGATCGACGGCGAGTTGTCGCACGAGGACAGCGTCGGCAACCGCGGGAAGATCCGCCCGGGCGAAGTGCAGGTGATGAGCGCCGGTCGCGGCATCTATCACGCGGAGAAGAACGATTCGGACAAGCCGGTGCACCTGCTCCAACTATGGATCGAGCCGCGGCATCGCGGAAATACGCCGCGCTGGGAACAGCGGCAGTTCACCGCGCGGGAGCGCGGCGGGAAACTGCTGCCGGTCGTATCGGGCGGCGACGTGTCGAACACGCTGACGATCGATCAGGACGCGACGGTGTATGTTTCATCGCTCAAAGGGGGCGAAAGCGCGACGGTCGCGACAAAATCCGCGAATCGCCACGCGTACCTGTTTGTTATCAAGGGCGCCGTGACCGTGAACGGCTCGACCCTGGCGCAGGGCGATCAGGCGCGGGTCGCGAACGAGCCGACGCTGGAAATCACGGCGACGGCGGATGCGGAGCTGATCCTGCTCGATCTGCCGTAGGCTTTTTGTCTCGACTGCTGTCATCCTGAGGTACTCCGACGGATCTGCGTGACAGGACCCAGATCCTTCGGAGTACCTCGGGATGACAAGCTTGGAACACTCGAATCATCTAATTTTTTTTCTTCGAAGGAGAATCGTTATGCGAATGAAGCAATTGTCGGCGGCGGTGGTGATGGGGATGGTCTTCAGCGGCGCGGCGGCGACGGTCGCGCGGGCGGCGGACTCGTTCAAGATCGACCCGATCCACGGGACAGTCATCTATCGCATCAACCACCTCGGCGTCGCCAACGCCTACGGCCGCTTCGACGAGCCGACCGGCACGGTGACGATCGATAAGGACGATGCGTCCAAGAGCAGTTTCAACTTCGAGGTGCAGACGACGAAGGTCGACACCGGCAATCCGAAACGCGACCAGCATTTGCAAAGCCCGGATTTCTTCAACGCCAAGCAGTTCCCGACCATCACCTTCAAGAGCACGAGCGTGAAGTCGTCCGGCGACAACAAGTACGAGGTCGCCGGCGATCTCACGCTGCACGGCGTGACTAAGCCCATCACCGTCACGATGGAAAAGACCGGGGAAGCGCAGACGCAGATGGGCTATCGCAGCGGGTGGCAGACGGAAGTGGATCTCAAGCGCAGCGACTACGGGATGAAGGGCCTGCAAGGCGTCGTCGGCGACGACGTCCACCTGATCATCTCCTTCGAGGCGGTGAAGCAGTAAGACGTTTTGCGATTTTTCAATTTGCGATTTGCGATTGAAGAGGCGTGCTCGCCGCGCGACTCCTTCAATCGCAAATTGCAAATCGCAAATTGAAAATGTCCATGCTCACTCCCCACGACATCCTCTTTGGCATCATCCTGCCGGCGGTGATCGCAGTCGTCGCGATGCTCCTTTCGCATCTGCCGCCGTGGAAACGGGACGCGCAAACACTACCGTTCGGGCCGGCGGTGGCGATCGCGGGCGGGTTCGTCGTCGCGTTCGCGGGGATTACGGGATGGCCGGAATTGCCACCGATCGGGTTCGAGGGGTGGCTCGTCTATCTCGCGATAGCGTCAGCCGTGGTCGGCGTCATCGCGACGATACCGAAGACGAAGACGAAGACGATCGTCGTGCCGATCCTGTCGGCGCTGCTCGTTGTCGCGACGTCGTACTTTCTCCTCGCGTGGCGGTCGCCGCAGTGGGGGTTATTGACGATCGTGGCGATTGCGGGCGTCGTGTGGTGGTTGCTGATGGACCGATTGGCCGCCCGCGCGCAAGGCGCGGGCTTGCCGATCCTGCTCGGGCTCTTCGGCGTTTCGGCGGCGATGGTGCTGATCAACTCCGGCACGCAGTCGTTCGGTCAGATCGCCGCCGGTGCGGGCGTCCCCGTGGGCGTCGTCGGGCTGAGCGGATTGCTGTTCAGGCGATTGTCCATCGCGCATGGCGGCGTGCTGGCGCTGACGGTCACGTTGATGGCGATCGTTCTCTGCGGCCACCTGCTGGCGGACGTGACGTGGCGCGATGTCATCGTGCTCGCGGTCGCGCCGCTGGCGCTGTGGCTCGGCGAACTTCCCGCGATCAACCGGCGCGGGTGGCGGAAGTTCGTCGCGGGCGGCGTCGCGATGATGATCGTCGCGTCGATCGCGGTGGCGCCGGCGGCGCGCGGGCTCGTCAAGACGATGCACGAGCAGACCGAGTCGTATCGATACTAAAGTGGCGTAGCGCCGCCGGGAGGGCGAGGCTCCTGCCGAGCCGGCATCGCGACATCGCGCGCACCATCGGCTCTGCGGGAGCCTCGCCCCGGCGAGCGGCCGGCGATCAGACCGATCGCAGATACGCCAGCGACGTCTCGAGCGCGCGCTTCTCGCCTTCTTCGGACCCGTTGAAGTTCTCGTCCTCGAGCTCGACGCTCACCGCGCCGCGGTATCCGGCGTCCTTGAGCACCTGGAAGATTTCGCCCCACCGCGCCAGGCCGTGGCCGGGCAGCGTATAGCGCCAGGTCCACTCGCCCCAGCGGTGCGGCTGCGCGAAGGTCGCCCCCTGCGTGCCGAACTCGTAGAGCGCGTCGGTGCTCACGTCCGTGTCCTTCGCGTGGACGTGCTTCACGTGCGGCGCGAACTCCTTGAGGAAGCGGATGTGATCGACGCGGAGCCGGACGAGGTGCGAGGGGTCGTAGTTCAACCCCGCGCCGGCGCCGACGTCCTTGATGAACTGCCGCACTGTCTCCGGCGTGCAGCACAAGTTGGCGAAATGGGGCGGCCCGCCCGGCCAGCCTTCGATTGCCAGCGACGCGCCGACCTCCGCGCACGCGTGCGCGATGGGGCTGAAGCATTCGACCGCGAGCGCGTAGTTCTCCTGCCGCTTGCGCGCCGGGTCGCCGGGGATGATGCAGGTGAAGAACGACTTGGCGCCCTGCGCGGCGGCCTCGTTCACGTACTTCAGGTTGGCGTCGAGCAGCTCCTTGCGCCTGGCGGCGTCGGTGCTCATGATTTGGCCGAAGTTCAACAGATCAACCGAGCCGACGGACAGGCCGGCGTCCTTCAGCGCCGCGTAATCGCCCGCGGCGGATTGATGCGTGAAGTCGATGACGTCGAAGCCGCTCTGCTTCGACCACTCGGCGAGCTTCGCCAGGTCCTTCTGCCATTCCACGCCCGCGCGGCGAAAGCCGATGGGGAAACTGCCGGTCCGTGTTGCCATGTCTCGCATCTCCTGCTGCTTTTGTCCGTTCAAATCGCCGGCGCACATTGTGTGATACAAGATTGGCGATGTCGATGAAGCTGGAACAGGTCGTGCCGTGGGGGCGCTCACTCGATGAGTACGCGCACATGTTTGACCTCAGCGAAGCAGAGTTGGCGGCGGCGCAAATCCTTGGCGTGGGCGACGGGCCGGCGAGTTTTAACGCGGAGATGCACGAGCGCGGCCGGCGCGTCGTCAGCGTCGATCCCATTTACGTCTTCTCGCCGCCGCAGATCCGCGCCCGTGTCGAGGAAACGCACGATCAGCTCGTGAAGGCCGCCAGCGAACATCACGACCTGTTCACCTGGCGACACCTGCGCTCGCCGCGGCACATGGGCCAGGTGCGCGTCGCGGCGATGGAGCGCTTCCTCGGAGATTTCGAGCGTGGCAAAGCGGAAGGGCGCTACATCGCGGCGGCGTTGCCGTCGCTGCCGTTCGCGGATCGCTCGTTCGATCTGGCGCTCTGCTCGCACCTGCTGTTCCTCTACAGCGATCAGCTCAGCGACGAGCTGCACCTCTCGGGCGTTATCGAGATGGCGCGGGTCGCGCGAGAGGTGCGCGTCTTCCCGCTCCTGGGTCTGGGTAACGTGCCGTCGCCGCACCTCCCGCGCCTGCGCGAGGAATTGCCGCGGCGCGGCTGCGCGTGCGAGGTTCGCAAGGTGCCGTACGAATTTCAGAAGGGCGGGGATGAGATGATGGTCGTCCGCTCTTCTCGATGAAGTCGGCGCGCCGGGGCATTTGATCCGCTGCGGCGCTGCGCTGTGCCGCGGCGTGCGCGGCAGTCAGCGCGTCGCAGCCGACCTTGAGATGCGGTAGAGACCGGCGGGCTCGTCGGAGGAGAAGATGATCGTGCCGTCCGGGGCTTCAATGCAGTCCACCGGACGCGCCAGGCGCCGCTCGGGGCCGACGCAGTCGACGATCGTCTGCTGGCCGCACGGACGGCCGGTGAGCTTGTCGAAGATGATCCGGCCGACGACGGCGCCGACGGGTTTGACGCTGTTCCACGAGCCGTGCGAGCAGAAGAGGACGTCGCCCTTCACATCCGGGCCGAAGGAGTCGCCTTTGACGAAGGTCCAGCCGCAGACGGCCCAGTGCGCGTGGACGTTCCACTCCGGCAGGATGGTTTTGTCGGCGAGCTCGATGATGTCCTCGCGCTGCGCGAACTCCGGCCGCGGTACGCCGGTGCCGGTGATGTAGGGATGGCCGAAGAAGCCGTCTTTGACGTAGTGATTGAACTCCTCCGGCGGGTTGACGTCCGTGATCGGCTGGTCTTTGCCGGTGCGCTCGCCGAACGATTTGCCGAAGTTGTCCGAGCCGTGATCGAAGCCCCAGAGTTCGCTCGTGCCCGGACGGAACTGGAGCTTCTCGCAGTTGCGCACGCCGGAGCAGAAGACGCGCTGGTTCTTTCCGTCGAGGTCGAAGACGTAGATCTTCTTGCTCGGCGAATCGATCTCCTCGGTCATGTTCTGCGGATCGGAGGCCGAGACATAGATCTCCTTGTCGGTGACGAGCAGCGCGTTGTAAGGATGCCCGCCCGCCTTGGGCAGCGTGCCTTTGGGACAGACGACCTCGACGTCTTCCGCGACGCCGTCGCCGTCCTTGTCGCGGGCGCGGGAGACGGAGCCCTCCTGCGGGTCCTGGAAGTAGAGCCAGCCGTCGTGCCACGAAAGGCCCTGCGCGGAGCGGTCGCCTTTGACGAAGGTGGTGACGTCTTTGTAAACGCCGTCGGCGTCCGGATTGCGCAGCGCGAGGACCGCGCCTTCGCGCTTGCCTTGGGAGAGGAAGAGCATCTTGCCGTCGGCGGAGAACTCGAGGAACCGCGCCGTTCGTTGTCCCGGAAATTTCGCCGGCAGCGCGCGCGTGACGCGATAGCCGGGTCGAACTTTAAAGGCGGGCACGCCGGGGCCGAGATCGGATTGGGTGTCGGCGGGGAGTTGTGCGAAAGCGGAGGTCGTCAGCAGCGCGACGCACAACGTCGCGACGGATCGGAGGGAGGGGCTCATGGCAGCGAGGGTAGCAAATCGCGCAAGCGATGTCACAGCCTCCGATCGAACATACGTTCGAGCTTTATGCGGAGACCGCGATCTCCCGCCCGGACGCGGGAGCGCGGCAGAGTTTCGGCTTGAGATATTCGGCGGTGTAGCTGGCTTCGACCTCGCACACCTGGCGGCGTTCGACGTGGCCTTTGACGCGCAGCCCGCGCGAGACCGTGATCTTGATGTCATCGACGTCTTTGTCGGCGACCTCGACACGCACCGGTGGCGCGGGCAAGAACTGATCGCTGCTCGCCGTGAGCGAGTATCGACCAGGCGGGACACCATCGATCACGAATGCGCCTTTCGCGTCGGACTTGCCGGAGATGTCATCGCCCGGACCGAACGAGCGAAT
>JAICTV010000143.1 GCA_025936175.1 Phycisphaerae bacterium | reverse complement strand
GCTGGTCCTGGCGCTGTCGAGCGAGCCGACCAATGAGCTGACGCGGACCTATTCGAAGATCGTAAAAGCCGCCGACGTGCAGGTGGACGGCAAACCCTTCACCGCGCTCGACCTCAAGCCGCGGCAGGGTGCGGCGGCGACGACGCTGCTGTTCGACCCGGCGACGAACCTCCTCCGCCGCGCGACGATGAACATGGCCGACGAGCTGGCCGCCCGCGGGGCGAAGGACGTGAAGAAGGCGGTCATCACGATCGACTACAAGGGCACCACCGCCGACGCCGACGCCAAGCCCGAGCAGTTCGCCTGGGCTCCACCGCCGACGGCAAAGGACGCGAAGGAAATGGCCGAGGGCGGCGACGACGACGAGGCGAGCAAGGCGCTGACCGGCAAACCCGCGCCGGACTTCAAGCTCAAGGGTTTGGATGACAAGGAGGTCGCGCTGAAGGACCTCAAGAGCAACGTCGTCGTTCTCGATTTCTGGGCCACTTGGTGCGGCCCGTGTGTCGGCTCGCTGCCGCACATCGACAAGATCGCGTCGGACATGAAGGAAAAAGGCGTCCGCGTCTTTGCCGTCAATCAGGCGGAAGACAAGGAGCTGGTGCAAGGGTTCATGAAGTCGAAGAACCTAACCGTCCCGGTGCTGCTCGACAGCGATTCGAAGGTCGGCCAGTCTTACAAGGCGAACGCGATCCCGGAGACGGTGGTGATCGGCAAGGACGGAATCGTGCGCAAGGTCTTCGTCGGCGCGGGGCCGGACACGGAGACGAAGCTGCGCGAAGCAATCGACGAAGCGGTGAAGGCGGCGAAGTAAACTCGCGCTTCTGTCAGCGCGCGACCGCGCAGCAAAAAGCCCATGGCTTTGCCATGGGCTCTTCCCGGGGCAGAGCCCCGGACTTTGCGCTACGTGATTCCGCGCGTCTTATTTCCCTTCGTACGTGATCCACATCGGTGACGCCCAAACCAGCTCGCCCGACGAGACGCCTTCCATATCCGGCACCTGCTCGCCGCGAACGTAGTAGTAGCTTTCCTTTCCGCTCGTCGGTTTCGGATCCGTCCAGCTCAGCGTCACGTCCTTCTGCCCCGGCTCCCACACCTTTACTTCCTCATCGTCCTTGATGATCGTCACCTTCGCGATCTTCTGCGCGCCGACGAGGTGGATCTTCAGCGTCGGCGCTTCGCCGGTCTTGAAGGTCTCGCCCATGAAGCGCTCGCCGTCACTCGTCTTGCAGCGCACGTCGGCGATGATGTTGTCGGTGGACGCGTAAACACGCTTCTTCCTGATCGCCTCGAGGATCTTCTCGCGCGTCGGCTCGGTGACGAAGACGTTGCAGTACGCCAGGTGCGTCGAAATGTGGTCCGAGCTGCACTCGAACGCGAACTTGTAGCCCATCTTCAGCGCGAGGTTGACGAACCCTTTTGGCCGCCAGCCGCCCATGCTCTCCTTTTCCGGGGTGGACTGCTTGAGCTTCGCTTCGGTGACGGCCGAGCGCGGCGCGTCGGGCCGCTCGTAGTTGTTGCGGTCGCCCTGGTAGATCTCGACGAAAGGTTCGACCTCCGGATCATGGTTGCGCCAATCGGTGCCCATGTCGGTGGCGGAGGTGTGCGGCGCGGTCACGCCGTTGAAGCGCTTGAGGTACATGTAGAGCATGTCGGTGTCCGGCGCCGGCGCGAACTTCTCCGGGTCGGAGATGGGCAGGCGCGGGAGCGAGCGGATGCCGCGCACCGCAAACAGGCAGTTGCGGTGGCCTTCGGGATAACTCACGGACCGCTCGTAGCAGTACATCGGAACGAACGCGTTGGGGAGCGTGAAGAGCGTGACGGCCTTTTGCGTGGTCCACCACGAATACTCGCGGCCGCTGCCGTAGTCGTGATCGCCGTCGCCGATCCAATCGAGGTCCGCGGCGTCGATGGCGTAGCGCCACATGTCGAGGAGCCCGCCGTCACCCCCGCCGTCGGGGGAGAACTCGGTGTGGCGATGGAACTCGCCGCGCCACAGGCGCAGCGCTTCGCCGTTCAGGTTGATGCGATATTCGTGCATCGCCTTGATCGCGTCGCGCTCTTCGGCGACGTCCGGGAGCGGGTCGGCGACCTTGGCGGGCTGCGTCGTCGAAAGCGCCGGCTTGCCGTTGCCTGCGCCGGAGGCGAACTGCGATGCCATCACCGTCGCGGTAAACAGATCGCAATTGATGTTGCCGATGCCGGCGGCGCGACGTCCGCCGCGGCGGGGTCGAGCGCGGCCGGCGGTGTCGTCCGGCTTGACCAGCTCGCCGCCTTCATTCTCCGCGCCGCCGCCGACTCCCGCTTCGGGCTTGGCCATCGCGACGGCGTCCGGCTCCGGGGCGTTGTCGTCGGTTGCGACGTAGTCGAGTGAATCTTCACCTTCGGACGTTCCGCTCATGTGCGGATCGCCGACCTTGGCCGGGTTGGCTTCCCCGCGCCCGTCGCCGGAGTAGACCAGCGTGAGCTGATCGTCGCGCGCGAAGACGGCGGGGCGGTTGTCGAGCACGTTGGCCGAGCGCGGGACCCAGACCGCGTCGCTCCATCCTTCCGATCCGAGCCTGGTCACGTACTCGTGCCAGACGGACCCGACCGGCACGCGCCAGTTTCCGCCCGGCTTGCCGCGGAAGGACAGCCACACGCCGCCATTCGAGTCCGTCGCCAGCCGCGGATAGCACGGCGCGATTGAGCCCATGACGCCGGCGGGCGCGCGGCCCTTGGGACGGTTGGGATTTCCCTGTTTGGGCGCATTGGCCGGACGCGGCATCGCTTCCATCACGTCGGGCGGCGCGAACCACTTGCCGTCCCCGTCGATCGCGCGCACGCCGAGCGATCGTCCGGCCTGATAGAGCGGGATGCCTTTCTTTTTGAGTCCACCGAAATCCTTGCCCCACTGATCGCCGCTCTCTTCCCACGCGATCCACAGCCGCCCGTCCGCGTCGTACGCGATCGAGGGACGAACCTCGAACGCGATCGTCGCCGCGACCGGCTGCGGCTTGTCGAAATCACCGGATGAGGATCGGCGCGAGACGTACACGTCGTAATCGCCCTTGGCGTAGGTGTCCCAGGCGACGGCGAGGTTCCCTCTGGAATCGGCGGCGATCGCCGGCTCCCATTCGTTTGCCTTCGCATCGCTCACGCGCTGCGGCTTGGAAAAGCCGTCATGCTCCTCCGCGATGAAGACGTTAAAATTCTTCTCGCGCCCGCCGATCCAGGTGACCCACACGTGCCCGCCCGCATCGGTCGTCGCCGCGGGCATGAAGTCGGCGCCCTCGGCGTTGCTGATGTTGACCGGATCGCCGCTTGCTTTGCCGGACGCATCGAACGGGCGCGCCATCAGTTCCCAGTTGCCGTAATCGAGATGCTCGTCGGCGTTGAGATGAGCGGAGTAGACGACCCAGACTTTGCCGCCGCCGTCGACGGCGACCGCGGGGCGATAGAGTTCGTTCTTCCCGTCGGTCACCGGGATCGGCTCGCCCCACGAGCCGTCGGTCTTGCCGACGCGCAGGTAAATCTGATCGCCGCCCGTCGGCTCGGCGAGGTAATCGAAATCTTCCGGCTTCTCGAGCTTCTTGACGTCGCCCACGGCCAGCGGCCCGCTGTTCGGGCCCGACTCCGGCGTCGAGGGGCGCTCGCGGTTGCCCTCGAAATCCTTGCCGTGCTTGAACGCGACGTAGGCGAGGTACACGGTGCCGTCTTTCGCGACCGCGGTCGCGGGATAATCCTCATCGCTGGTAGTGCCCGCGATTTCCTTCGCGGCGGGCACGCGCTCGATCGTCACGTTGCCAGCGAGCCCGCTCAGCGGTTTGCCGTAGCCGACATCCGACAGCTTGAAATCCACTTTGCCTGGCTTGGCGTCGAAGGTGATCGTCGAATCGTTCGTGACGCCGCTCAGGACCGCGACGATGCCGTTGTCCTGCATCGGCAGCTTCTGCCCCGCCTGCACGCGGGCGCGTTCGGCGGCATTGTTGGCGGGGGGGCGGCGCGTGCCGACGGTGAAGGTGTCGCCGTCCGCGTGATCGCCGGCGCCCCAGCGCCAGCCGCGGATCGATTCCACCTTGCCGTGATCGGGGGTGAGCCTTCCGCTCCAGTCGTTCGGTTCCTTGTCCTTGAAGCCGAAGCGGATTCGCAGGCTTACCGGCGCATCGCTCCTGCCGCGCTCATCGGCGCCGCGCGATTGCGAGGCCATGAGCGCGAAACAGATCAACAGCGCCACACACCTTCCCGTGATTCGTGCCATCTGGTCTCCCTGAAGGACCGTGAAATGAAATGTGGGCGGCTACTCTAACCTTGCAGCACGCGCGTGACCAACCAATATCCGCCGATTAGCGAAATGAGGATCGATCCCGCCGGCACCCAGCGCCGCACGTACCACTCGCGCTCCGCGCGGAGCGTCAGCAGAATGCGAAGGAGGACCGCGGCGATGGTGAGCTGTCCGGTCTCGAGTCCGATGCTGAACTTGATCAGCGGCATCACGATGCCGACGCTGGTCGAGCCGAGCCCCACCTCGCGCAGCGCCGACGCGAAGCCGAGCCCGTGAACGAGGCCGAACGCGAACGTGATTCCCGCACGCCAGACAAAGCGGTGCCGGCCGAAAATATTCTCCAGGCCCACGTAGACGATGGACGCGGCGATCGCCGGTTCGACGATCCGCGCGGGCATGCGGACGATGTCGAGCGTCGCCAGCGTCAGCGTGATCGAATGCGCGATGGTAAAGAACGTGATCACGCCTGCGGCTTCCTTGAAGGTCTTGCAGACCAGCAGCAGCGCGGCGAGAAAGAGCAGGTGGTCGTACCCCGTGACGATGTGCTCGATCCCGAGCATGAAGAAGGAGATCTGATGCGCGGTATTCGTCGCGCGCCCCGCGCCCCCAGGGGAAGGGCCCGGCTGGGTAGACGTTGCGGCAGTCGCTTGCGTCTTCGCCACAGAACCGGGAACGATCGGTAGCTCCACCTCCACCGCGTCGTGATCGACAGCGAGCGAATCCTGCAGCAGCGTCGTTACCTTCCCGCTGACGCGACAGTCATCCACGAACAGCAACTGTTGATGCCCGTTCGGCATCCTTGGCAAATGCTTCGACCAGATCGCGATCGTCTTGGTCGTGCCGCTCAGCGGATAATCGAGATCCACCTCGATCATCCCCACCTCCGGCGAGAACGCCTTGACGTTCGTCGCGGCCACTTCCTCGCCATCGGCGCGGACCTCGAGCAACTCGCCGCTCTGGCCGGAGATCTCGCGGCAGACGTCCGATATGTAATTGGGATGACTCGCGGGCGGAAACCACGCCGACAGGTCGCGGGTGTGCAGTGTAAGGACCGCATGGGCTGTCGGGCCCGGCAGAATCTGCACGCGCAGGCCGCTGAACCCGAGCGGATGTGCGCTCGCGGCGACGACACTCATCAGAAGGAACAAAATCGCCAGGCGAAATCGCACGGGGCCACTTATGTAAGGGTGGCTACCGCCGGACGCAATCTCTGCCGAATGAGCGGGCCACGACGCTCGCCATTCCGCGTCCAAAACAAGCGGGCGGAACAATATTGCGCGAGCGGAAATTATTGGCTTAAGTCTTACCTATCTTCACCCGATTGAGGGGTTATCGCGATCGAGGCCGGGGCGTGCACGATCGCGACGAAAGCACCGAAGCGCGGGCGCCGCCAAGGCCAGATGCGATCGGCCTGATGCACCGTCCGTCGTAGACGGCTTTCACTACAAACATGCTGGTCGTTGCGCGGCGTCGCCTCGTTGGAGGCGCCGGATGCCGGCGAAATCTGCTCAAAACGGCGAAAAAACGCCGATTTGGTCGGATGGGCCGGAATGCCAACGGCCGCATCAAATGGTCTCACAGCACGCGCCTCGGGGGCGGAAGAAGCGTTGGTGGCGATTACTACGATCATCGTGGTAATTGCGCAAAATGTTTTCTTTTGCTCACGAACCGGCCCGAAAGCCGGGACGTAAAGGTGGCACGGACGGGCGAAATTTTTTTACCGTTTCGCCCGAAAATCGGTTGCCAACAAAAGTGGCATCCGCATTATCCGCCTCAGCTTCAACGCATGCGGCGTCAGCAGTTTCACACGTTGACCCGCCGGCTCGAAGCGCCGCCTTGCCAGGGCACGTTCTGGCAGGGGACGACGAAGTTGTAAGTCCAAGCGAACCTCACTCCCGATCCGCGACGTTTGCGGGCTGTAACGCGGGTGCAGGGGCTATCTGGGCTGTCCCCTAAATCGACGAAGGCGAGCCGGCTGAATCAAGGGCTCGCCGAAGTTAATCCAAACACTCGCGTTGCAAGCGAGAGGGACCTGGGAAATGCGCGCTAAATTTGCACGGGCTCTCCGTGTCGTTTCGGAGCGTCTTCATGCGAAGGTTGTCTCGGGCGTCACGCCCGGCGCAGCACGTAGTTCGCCGTCGTTGCTGTCCGCCTCCATGGAGCCGCTGGAATCTCGTCAGTTGCTTTCCACCTACTATGTGAGCCCCTCGGGCTCCGACTCCGCGTCCGGGACTTCAAGCGGCTCGGCGTGGAAGAGCATCAACCGCGTCAACAGCCAGAGCCTCCACTCCGGCGACAAGGTTCTCTTCAAGGGCGGCTCGAGCTTCAGCGGCTCGGTCTACCTGCCGTCCGGAAAGAGCGGCGTCACCTTCGGGATCTACGGCTCGGGCAAGGCCACCATCAATTCCGGCTCCAAGCCGGGCTTCGACATCTCCAAGGCCAGCAGCATCAACATCAGCAACTTCAACATCCGCGGCAACGGGATGAGCTCCAATTCCGCCGCCGGCATCTATGTCCACACCGACGGCGGGAAGTCGATCTCCGGCTTCACCATCAAGAGCGTGGACGTCAGCGGCTACGGAATGGAAGGCATCAAGTTCCAGGCCGCCACCGGCAGCGCGATCAACAACGTCAACGTCTCCTACAGCTCGACCCACGACAACCTGTGGGGCGGGCTCAAGGCGAGCACCGGAAACATCTCCGGGATGCACGACTACGTGATCGATCACGTGACGGCGTACAACAACACCGGCACGTCCCGCGTGAGCGGCGTCACCGGAAACGGCATCTTCCTCGAAGGCGTCTCCAACGGGAAAATCAACCGCTGCATCGCCTACAGCAACGGCAAGAGCGGCGCCGCCCCCGTCGGCATCTGGTGCGCCCGCGGCAACAACTACACCATCCAGTACTGCGAGTCCTACAACAACAACACCCGCACGAGCACCGACGGCGGCGGGTTCGATTTTGACTGGGACGTGTCAAATTCGACGATGCAGTACAACTATTCGCACGGCAACGCGGGCCCCGGCTACATCCTCGCCGCCGGCACGCACACCCTGCGAAGCTGTACCGTCCGTTACAATGTCAGCGAGAACGACGGCCGAAAGAACGGCCGCGCGGGCATGCAGATCTGGGGCGACGTCCGCGATTCCTCCATCCTCAACAACGCCGTCTACATCACCTCCACCGGCAACTCCAATACCGCCGGCATGTACATTCACGACCTCGGCGCCGACGGCCGCACGCCGCAGAACCTCAACGTGCGGAACAACATCTTCTACACCACCGGCGGCGTGAAGATCCTCAACGTCACCTCGGGCGTGGTGTCGAAGGGCACCGTGCACTTCAACGGCAACTGCTATCACTCCGGCGGGTCAAGCTTCAAGATCCACTGGGGCAACAATGACTACTCCAGCCTCTCCTCCTGGCGCGACGCCAAGGGGCAGGAGAAGATGAACGGCTCCGCCACCGGCTATCAGGGCGATCCGAAGCTCAATAGCGCCGGCCATGGCGGGACGATCAGCAACATCGACAGCCTCACCAGCCTGTCGGCGTACAAGCTGCAAAGCTCATCGCCCCTGATCAACAAGGGCGTCACGCCGCCGGGCACGCTCTCGTCCAGCGTCACCGATTTCTTCGGCGACACGCTGCCCAAGGGCGGCAAGTACGACATTGGAGTGGACGAAGTCGCGTAAGGCAGGGCAAGGAGTCGACGCGCGACTGTCTTCCGGAGGGGCCAACGAAGCCGGCGACGCACTCACCGTGGGTGAGCGTCGCCGGTTCTTTTTTATCTCTTCGGAGCCGGATACCCGGGCGCGCGTCCCTCGATGACTTCGATCACGTCGCGCACCACCCAGCTCATGTTCTCGATCGCCGTGTAAGTGCGCGCCGCCATGTGCGGGGTGAGCAACACGTTCTCCATTCCAGCGAGCGGAAACCCGTCAGCCGGGGGCTCCGGGTCGTACACGTCGATCAATACGCCGGCGAGGCGTTTCTCCCTCATCGCGGCGGCGACTGCGTCGATATCGAGCACCTCCCCGCGACTGGTATTGATCAGCAGCGCATCCTTCTTCATCAAGGCGATCTGCCCGCGGCCGACGAGATGCTCGTTCCCCTCGCGCATGTCCACGTGCAGCGAGAGGATGTCGCTCTCGCGGTACAAGCGGTCCTTCTCGACGCGCGCCGCGGGAAAATCCAACGGCCCGACGTCATCGAGCAGATCGTTGTAAATGACGCGCATGCCGAAACCGCTGGCGGCGATGTGTCCGACGCGCCTGCCGACGCGGCCCATGCCCAGGATCCCGATCGTCAGCTCATTGAGCTGCCTGCCGCGCAGCGTGTTGCGGATCCGCTTGAACTCCGCCGGCGGATAGACGCGATCGCCCATCGCCGCCCACGGCCGCAGCAGTTGCAGGATTCCGCCGATGACGAAGTCGCCGACGGCGAGCGTGTTGGCGTCCGGCGTGTAGACGACTTCGACCCCGCGCGCGCGACACGCGGGCACGTCGATGTTCTCCAACCCGACGCCGCCGCGCGCGACGACCCGCAGTTTCGGCGCGGCTTCAAGAAACTCCGCCGTCACCTTTGTATACGTCCGGACGACGACCCCGTCGGCGTCGGCAAGATGTGACGTCAGCGCCGGATCGTCGTATCGCACTTGGATCACGCGCGCCCGCTGTTTGAGCCATTCCAGCGGCCGCGCGTCCGACCCCTCGGTCACCAGGACGAGCGGCGATTTCTTTGGTGAAGCTTCAGACATGCCCGCCCACCATACCCGCAGCGCCGCCGCGCTTCACGACAGCGGCACGATCTCCGAAGCGGAGCGCCGGGTCGCCGGTTGCGCCGGCGGATGCACCTCGCGGAAATCCAGCCGCCGCCCCGGCTCCTGCCGGCTCAGCGAAACGTGCGTGTCTAGAAACGTCGCATCCTGCAGCGTCAGCTTCACCTCGTACGTCCCGGGCTCGACGTAGAAGGGGATGGCGTAGCGATCGCTCTGGCCGATGGTCGCCTTCAGTGGCGGCGTAAGGGCGCCCGAGACGGTGATCTCGACGTCCTTGAGTGCGGGACTCGCATCGATCACCAGGACGCAGCTCGGCTCCGCCGTCGTCGACCAGCGGTAATAAAGCAATGCCTCGGTAATGAGGAAGAGGATCGCGGCCGCGGCGATGAAAATGAAAACGCGCAGATGCCGTGCCGCGCCGGCCTGCGGTGGCGGAAGGGAAGACGACGATGTCGGCGAGGGAGCGGGTTGCGACATAAGTCGGCGTCGTCCGCCGACCAAACGTGTTACCCGCCCTTGACGATTCGAGCAAGGATTCGTGCCGGAATCGGCGTTGTTGCGATCGGGGGTAATTACTATTTTCGCAAGAAGGGCGACAACCCGGAAAGGAGCGGCCGTCATGCGACGTCATCTAATCGGCTTTCTCGCCGCGATGTTGATCGGGTCGGCGATAGGATGCCGGAAGGAGGAGCCCGAAAAACCCGCGTCGCCTGCGCCGCCGCCGCCGGCCACCCCGCAGCCAAAACCGACCGCACGGCAAGACGTATGGTTCGCGCTGCATCTCGACCGAATGTCGCGAACGCCATCGGCAGTTCGCCCCACGCAGATTCTCGACTAGCATGCCCCCGGTGGGGGCCGCACAAAGAAAAAGGAGCGACCAATATGTTCAAACAGATGATCTTCGCCTCGGCGATCGCGCTGGGCGTTTTGGCAATCGGCTGTGAGAAGGAAGAGAGCAGCAAGACGTCGACGCCCAGCGCGCCGGCGGCGCCTTCGACGCCCTCAGCTTCAGCGACGACGGCCCCCTCGGCCGCCGCGCCGGCGATCCCGTCGATGAATGACATGAAGAGCGCCGCCTCCTCCGCCACGCAGCAGGCGGGCGCCGCGGTCTCCACCGCCGCGCCGTCGGATGTTCCCGCCGCCTCCGCAACGACCGCGCCCGCCGCCGCCGGCGCCGCCGCCGCCGCGGATTCGCAGGCGCAGAAGCTGATCGACCAGGCGATGCAGTATGTCAAGGACAACAAGTACGACCTGGCCGACAAGGCGCTGACGCAGGCGGACGGGATGAAGTCTTCGCTTTCGCCGACGCTGCAAAGCGCGCTGGAGAAGGCGCACAGCGCCGTCAATGCCGCCAAGGCCGCCGGGGGAACGGGCATCAAGCTCCCGGGACAATGACCTGACGCGCCGTCGGTAACGAAATCAAAGGAGAACGACCATGGGCTGGCTTCGCGAGTTCAAAGAATTCGCCATGCGGGGGAGTGTCCTCGACCTTGCGGTCGGCATCATCATCGGCGCCGCGTTCACGACGATCGTCAATTCGTTCGTCAATGACGTCATCATGCCGCCGCTCGGTGTGATCACCGGCGGCGTGGACTTCTCCGACAAGAAGGTCGTGATCAAAGGCGAGGAGCACGGCGACCCGGCTCATCCCGAGAAGGTGACCAAGCCAGCGACGGAAATCCGCTACGGGAAGTTCATCAACGCGGTGATCAATTTCCTGATCGTCGCGTTCTCGATCTTCCTTCTGGTCAAGGCGGTGAACAGCGCGACAAAGAAAGTGTCTAAACCGCCGCCGCCGGGCGAGCCCACGAGCAAGGAATGTCCGATGTGTACCTCGAGCATTCCTTTCCGCGCCAAGAAGTGCCCGCAGTGCACGGCGGAGCTGCTCGCGGCGTGAGGTCGAATTCGCAAAGTGCCGCGCGACGTTGTCGATCACCGCGCTGAAGTTTTATCGTTCCTTCTGAAACGGTGTGTCGCACATGAGCCGGCTTCACTTTTGACCTGTTCATCGCGTCGCGGCGCGCTCTACGCTGGCATTCCTGATCGATTTTTACGTCGAAGGAGTGTGCCGCATGCCGGACAAACCAACGGGTAAGACTGACAAGAGCGCCACGACAGCCAAAGGCGATTTCGGAGTTCCAGCCGACGACACGCGCAACGCCAACCGCGTCTCCGAGCAGACGAAGCACCGTGGCGGAAGCATCGAGCCGCCGCGCGAAGGCGATTTGCAGCCGCGTGCCGGCGTCGATTCGCGCGAGGCGGGCGTCGGCGCGCGTGAAGCCGGCGCCGGCTCCAACAGCGGCGGCGACCTCGACCCCGACATCACCGGCGTCGGCTCTGCCGGCGACGGACTGGCCGAAGGCGGGCCCGATGACGTCAACGCCATGGGCCAGGCCGAATCATCCACCGACCGCGACGACTTCGCCTCCGGCGGCCCCGCCGCCGGCAAGAACCAGCCCGCCAAGGCTCGCCCCCAGGCGCGAACCTCCGGAAGCACGAATGATCGCAGCGGTGGCGATACGCGCAGCGGTAATCCCTGATCACACGGAAGGGCATGTCATGGATAAGAAGACCAAGCAGCATCGACAGAAAAGCCCGACCGCTGACGAGTTGGACGATCTCGCTACGCCGCGGCCGGATCCCGGCGCGCCGCCCGGCGCGAGTTTCGACACCGAGCAGGGCCGCGCCGCACAAGGGATGCGTCAGGACATCGGCGCCGGCGGTGGCGAGACGACCCCGGAAATCGAAAGCGCCATGGGCGGCGCTTCCGACGGCTCCAGCGGCGCCGGCGCGGCCGCCGGCATCCCCGGCGGTGGGACCGAAATCCGCACCGACGGGAAGTTCGACAAGGGCAACGTGGAAGAGGACCGAAAGAAGATCTTTCCGGCGGCTGAGCCGAGGAAATGAACTCAAAAGCATGGATAGTAGATAGTGGATGATGGTGAGGGCCTATCCACCGTCTACCATCCACTGTCTACGTGTTACATCTTTTGCCGCCCACTGATCGCATCCGCCAGGATGTTCCGATTCGCGTACTCGATGCTCGACCCGGTGGGCAGCCCGCGCGCCAGGCGGGTCACCGTCACGTTCGGAAAGCGCGCGATGATGTTTTGCAGGTACAGCGCGGTCCCATCGCCCTCCATCGTCGGATTGGTGCCCATGATGATCTCGCGCACCACGCCGGATTCGAGCCGCTTCGTCAACGCGTCGATCGTCAGATCTTCCGGATTGATCCCCTCCAGCGGCGAGATCCGTCCGAGCAGCACGTGATACACGCCCTGATAGAGTCCCGCCGCCTCCAGCGCGAGCAGATCCTTCGGCTGCTCGACCACGCAGACGACCCCCTGATCGCGCGATGAGTTGGCGCAGATCGCGCAGGGATCGCTCTCGGTCAGGTTGTAACAGACCGAGCAGTGTTTGATGCGCGTCTTCACGTCGCGGATCGCGTCCGCCAGCCGCATTGCCTCTTCCGGCTTCTGCTTGAGCAGGTGAAATGCGATCCGCTCCGCCGAGCGCATGCCGATCCCGGGAAGGCGCGACAATTCGTTCATCAGGTTTTGAATGCTGGTCGTGTAAGAAGCCATGGGAGGCCCGATTATAGGCGAGAGTCGCGCTCATCGCGCCCCCGCGCGAGCGCCGCGAGCTCCGCCAGCGCCACGGAGACCTCATCGACCGCGCTCTTCCAATCGCCGTGCGTCGGCTGGCGGAAGAGGCGCATCGCGGGGTACCAGGGGCTGTCGTCGCGGTCGAAGAACCACCGCCAGTCCGACGCGTGCGGGAGCAGCGTCCAGACAAGCTTTCCCATCGCGCCGGCCAGGTGAGCGACGGCGGTGTCGATCGTGATGATCAAGTCGAGGTGATGCAGCAGCGCCGCCGTGTCGGCAAAGTCGCGCAGCTCGGCGGAGAAATCGATCAGTTTTAATCCGCTCGCTTCTGCTTCCGCGGCAATCTCGCCTTTCTGCAAGCTGTAGAACGCCACATCCGCGACGCGCGCGAGCGGCGAGAAGAGGCGGATCGGACAGCTCTTTCGCTTCGCGGTCGCGTTGCGCGTGTTGGACGACCACGACACGCCTACGCGCAGCGGACACTTGCCTCGTTCGCTGCCCGAAGCGATTCTTCTCGCCCACATCTCGACCCGCGGCGCGTCAGCGAACACGTACGGCACGTCCCCGACAGGAACTCCCGGGGAGTCGGCGGCGAGGATCCGCGGGAGGCTCAGAAGCGGCGCCGACGCCACGGCCGAGTTGATCTCATCGCGCGTGGCGAGCGCGGCGACGCCCGGGACCGTCCGCGCGATGTCGATGAGCTCGTCCTGCACCGCGACGGCGACCCGCGCCCCGCGCCGCTCCGCCGCGACGCGCGCGTACCGCAGGAACTGGATCGTGTCGCCGAAACCCTGCTCCGCCCAGACCAGCAGTGTCTTCCCGTTCAGCGGCGCGCCGTCCCAGCGCGGCGCGGTCAAGCCGGAAGGAGGCGGATGCTCCAGCCGGCGATGCTCGTAAGCGGACCAACCCTGCTCCCACTTCCCCTGCGCCAGCAGCGCGAACGCTTTGTTTGCGTGCAGCGCCTGCGTCGGCGGGGCCGGAAGCGGCGGCGAAAGAGCGATGGCGCGAGCGAACGCTTCAACCGCTTCGCCCGGCCGATGCAGGTCGTACAGCGCGCTCCCGAGGTTCGTCAGCGCCGCCGCGCTTTGCGGCTCCAATTCGAGCGCCCGCTCACACGCCGCCAGCGCTTCCGCCGGCAGATCGATCTCGCGCAGCGCCGCCGAAATATTTGACCACACCCCCGCGGCGCGCGGCTCGAGTTCGACCGACCGGCGGTACGCCGCGATCGCGTCCTCCGGCCGCTGCGCCTTGTGGAGGCAAAAGCCCAGCTCGCCCCACAGACCGGCGTCGCCGGTGCAGCGTCGTGTCGCTTGCACCAGCGTGTCGGCGGCGGATGCACAGTCGCCGCTGGCAAAGAGCAGTTGTGACAACCGCAGCCACGTCCCCGCGAGCGACGGATCGAGGCGCAGCGCCTGCCGCAGCGCGGCGATCGCGTCGGCCCGGCGCTCGCTCCGTTCCAGCGCGTTGGCGAGATTGATCCAGAGGCGAGAGAGGTCGGCGGCGGGCGCGGGAGCGGCGCCCGGAGCACGTGACGCGGTCAACTCGATCGATCGACGAACCAGTTCCGCCGCCGCCGCGGGTTGGCCACAGTCCATCGCCACGGCGGCCAGCAGGTTCAGCGCGTCGCAATGCTCCGGGTCGTGCCGGAGGACCTGGCGATAAATCCGCTCGGCCGCCGCCAGGTCTCCGGCGCGGT
>JAICTV010000002.1 GCA_025936175.1 Phycisphaerae bacterium | reverse complement strand
CGAGCTGGCCGGTGGCGATTGCACTGATCTGGTTTCTCGGCATCTTCCGCCCGCGCGCGATCAACGGGCCAGTTCGCATCGCGCGCGATCAGCCGCTGACGAAGATCTTCGTTGCCACCATCATCGCGGGGAGCATCTGGTTCCTCTGCCAGGCGGGTTTCGCGGCGAGCAAGGCGTCGCAGTTTCACGCTTCGCATCCCGGTGAGACCTTCAGCCTCGAGAGTTTAACGGCCGACGACATCGCGTTCCTGGCGACGGTGCCCGCGTGCGTCGCTTTTCTCGCGCTGATCATGCTGGACGGGATGACCGGGGAGAACCTGTCGCGGCGCATCGGCTACGCGCTGTCGCGCATCCCCGGCGGCATCGCGATGGGCGCGGGCGCGACGATTATCGTGCTGCCGGCCATGTGGACGGGGCAGGTGCTGCTCGAGGTGATCTACCGGCTGATCCACTACCAGCATCCCGGCGAGCACGAGCTGCTCAACGCGATGAAGACCGCGCCGCAGCACGTGCGGACGACGTTGATCGTCGGCGCGACGCTGGTCGCGCCGGTCTTCGAGGAGTTTTTGTTTCGCGGACATCTGCAGACGATCCTGGTGCGGCTGTTCACGCCCAAGTCGCGCGTGATCGAGCCGGTGGAGGCCGCGCCGCTGCCGATCGTCCAGGGAGTGGAGGCAGCGGCGTCTCCGCTTCCGCTCCCGCTCGAGATGCACAACCCGATTGCGACGGTTGGTCCGCCGCCGGCGTGGTCGCGCTGGCTCGCCGTTCTCATCACGTCGATGATGTTCGCGGCGGTGCATCCGCTCTGGATGGCGCCGGCGATCTTCATCCTGTCGATCTGCCTCGGTTATGCGTACGAGCGGACGGGAAATTTGTGGGTGCCGGTCACGATCCACGCGATCTTCAACATCAGCTCGACGCTGATCTTTTTGAACACGCGGTGACGCGGCTCAGGAACGTGGCACGGGCGCCTCGCCCGTGTGAAGCGGCTATAGCCGCAAGTGCATGGGCGAGGCGGCGAGGCGCCCATGCCACGGTTTCGGAATCCCGCGCGTTTCCCTAGAATCCGCCGTATCAAATCATGACCATCGACGAACAACTTCACGCGCTGGCCCGCCGCTGCGAGCGCATCCTGACCGAGCAGGATCTGCGCGCAAAACTCAAGCGGTCCGCCGAGACGAGAAAGCCGCTGCGCATCAAGCTCGGCATGGATCCGACCGCGCCGGACGTGACGCTCGGGCACGCGGTGCCGCTGTCGGTCGTGCGGCAGTTCCAGGACTGGGGGCACAAGGCGGTCATCATCATCGGCGATTACACCGCGCGGGTGGGCGACCCGTCCGGCCGCAACACGACGCGGCCGGTGCTCAGCGGCGAGGAGATCGATCGCAACGCCAAGACCTACGTCGCGCAGGTCGGGAAAATCCTGCTGACCGATCCGGATCATCTCGAGGTGCGCTACAACGGCGAGTGGCTGGCGAAGATGAACCTTGTGGACATCATCCGCCTCGCCTCGCGCATGACGGTGGCGCAGGTGCTGCAGCGCGATGACTTCGCCAGGCGCTTCGGCGAGGCCGCGGAGATCCGACTGCACGAGATCATGTACCCGCTGCTGCAGGGGTGGGATTCGGTGGCGATCGAGGCGGACGTGGAGATGGGCGGGAGCGATCAGCTCTTCAACAACCTCGTCGGGCGCGAGTTTCAGAAGGAGGAAGGAAAGGAGGGACAGGTCGTCATCGTCACGCCGCTGCTGGTGGGCACGGACGGGAGCGTCAAGATGAGCAAGTCGAAGGGGAACTACATCGGCGTGACCGATCCGCCTTCGGGACAGGACGGGATGTTCGGCAAGATCATGTCGCTGCCGGACGGGTTGATGGAGAGCTACTTCCAACTGCTGACCAGCGAGCCGATGGAGCAGGTGCGGCTCGACGTGCGCACCAAGCCGCGGGATATGAAGATCAAGCTGGCGAAGGACATCATCACCTGGCTGCACAGCAGGGAAGCCGCCGACGCGGCGGAGGCGGAGTTCATCAAAGTCTTCTCGAAGAAGGAAGTGCCCGAGGAGATGCCGGAGTTTTCCGTCGGCGCCGGGTGTCACAAGATCGGTCATCTGCTGGTGACGACGAAGCTCGCTTCATCCAACAGTGAGGCGATTCGAAAGGTGAAGGAGGGGGCGGTGAGTCTGGACGGTGAGAAGGTGACGGATTTTCAGCGCGAGTACACGATCGAGAAGCCGACGGTGTTGAAGCTGGGAAGAAAATTCGCGCGGCTCAAACCCTGAACCGGCAAGAGCATTGTCATGCTGAGGTACTCCGAAGCATCTGGGATCACCGTGGCCAGATGCTTCGGAGTACCTCAGGATGACATTGTCTGAAGCGTCAACCGCTCCGATCCTGGCCGCCACCCGCCCGGCGCCAATCGGCGTCCTCGTCTTCCGCTTCGTCTTCGCGGTTGTCCACTTCGGCGCGATGGATCGTCTTGTCGTCGTTGTGGCGCAGTTCCTTCGTCGGTTGCGCCGACGGCGCGGGGAACGCGACTGTTCCGCCGCCGAGCGGCGCCTCGTTGTTCTCGCTGTCGCGCGGTTTTTGATCGACGGTGCGGGCGTCCTGTCCGGGATGCGCCGCCGCCTGCTGCTCGCCTTTTTTCGCCCCTTTGATCGCCGCTTCGCCGATGCCGCGTTTTGCTGCCATAGTGCACCTCGGGTTATCCAATCGGGATGCAATGAACGGGCCACGAGACGGCGAGCTGAAGCGGAACACGGTTCACGCTTCACGTACAATGCCGCGACAATGCGGATCACGCAGGCACAAACCGATCATCTGCTTCGTCACGGCTACGCGATCGTTCCAAACTTTCTGACGCCAGACGAGCTCTCCGCCGCGCGGCAGAACATGCTTCAATATTTTCCGACCGCCGAAGAACTCGAGGCGACGCCGCAGCGGTACGGCGCGATCTATGAAGATCCGGAGCATCTTCAGGTCGAGTTCCCCTTCGCCGGCGAGGCGCTCAACGACATCGCCACGCATCCGGAGCTGATCGCATTCGTGGAGAAACTGCTGGGGACGCGCGAGGTGCTGCTGTCGCAGTCTGCCGTTTGGGCGAAGTACGCGGGCGCCGGCGGGGATTACGAGCAAGGGTTGCACCTGGACTATCAGGGCAACACGCTGGTCGCGCCGCGCGACGACGGCGCGTACCGTCAGGTCAACATGATCCTCTACTACTCGGATGTGACGGCGGCGCTCGGCCCGACGTACGTCGTCTCGCAGGAGAAGACGCGCGACTTGCCGCTCTGGCCGACGCATCGCACGCGCAAAAAATCGCCGCAGCTCTACGAGCACGAGAAGCCGGTCCTCGCTGCGGCGGGGGACTTACTTGTCTTCTCCATGCGCACCTGGCACCGCGCCAGCGACATCACCGCCGACTCGGGAGCGCGCTTCAGCCACCACTTCATCTGGCGCGCCGCCGCTCACGCGTTCCAGGGGTTTCACCAGTGGTCCTCGATGGGCGAGAAGCCGGAGATGCAGGCGTTCGTCGAGCGCGCGGCGCCGCGGCAGCGGGAGGTGCTCGGCTTCCCGCCGGCGGGAGATGCGTACTGGACGAAAGAGACGCTCGCCGCCGTGGCGCTGCGCTACCCTCAAATTGACCTCGCGCCGTATCGATCGTAAAGCTTTTTGCCGACACGGGTAAAGGCCATATCGTGCAGCCCCCCGCCCTCAAGCTTGACTCACTGTATTCCGATAGTAGAATATAGCCATGAAAGTCGATGAAAGGCTCATCCCCAGGGTCGTCGAGCGCATGCGGGCGCTCGCGGACGAGAGCCGCTTGCGACTGATGCTGCGGCTGAAGCAGGGCGAATGCAACGTCTCGACGCTGACGGACGAACTCGGCATCGCGCAGGCGTCGGTGTCGAAGCACCTCGCGGTGCTGCGGCAGGTCGGGCTCGTCGAGGTCGAGCGGCGCGGCACGCAGGCGGTGTACCGCGTCTGTGACGAGAGCGTCTTTGACCTGTGCAAGCTCGTATGCGACGGCGTGATCCGCCAGCTCAAGCGCGAGCAGGCGGTGCTCGCGGGCGTTCGCGGCGGCGACGGACGAGTGATCTTTCCAAAGTGATGAGCGGCCATGACGATTCAAACGATTTGTGCGCGGGATGTGGGGCAGATGATCCAGCGCGGCCAGACGCCGACGCTGATCGACGTGCGCACGCCGGTGGAGTTTGCCGAGGTGCACGCCGCCGGCGCGGCGAACGTGCCGCTCGACCGGCTTGACGTGAAGTCGCTCCTCGCGGACCGCGCCGCGGGCGCCGGGCCGATCTACGTCATCTGCAAGTCCGGCCGGCGCGCCGCCAAGGCGTGCGATGCCTTCCTCGCCGCCGGCTATGACAACGTCGTCAGCATCGAAGGCGGCACCGACGCGTGGCGGGCCGCGGGGCTGCCAATCGTGCGGCAGACGAAGGTCATCTCGCTCGAGCGGCAGGTGCGCATCGCCGCCGGCACGCTCGTGCTCGCCGGCGTGATCCTCGCGGCGACGGTGCATCCGTACTTCATCGGCCTCTCCGCGTTCGTCGGCGCGGGGCTGGTCTTCGCCGGCGTCACCAACTTCTGCGGCATGGGCCTCCTGCTGGCGCGCATGCCGTGGAATCGTCAGTTCGACCAAACCTGCTCGAAGTGAAAGGCGTGCAACATGCCTGAACGCATCGTGATCGTCGGCGGCGTCGCGGGCGGGATGAGCGCGGCAACGCGCGCCCGGCGGATGAACGAATCCGCTTCCATCACCGTCCTGGAAAAAGGCGGCTTCGTCTCCTTCGCCAACTGCGGCCTGCCGTACTACCTCGGCGGGCAGATCGAATCGCAGGAGAAGCTGCTCGTCGCGATGCCCAGGCGGCTGAAGGACCGCTTCAACATCGACGTGCGCGTCCGTCACGAGGTCATGCGCATCGATCGCACGGGCAAGACGGTCGAGGCGCTCGATCACGCGAGTGGCCGCACGCACGTCATCCCATACGACAAGCTGATCCTCGCCGTCGGCGCGGTGCCAATCGTCCCGCGGATCGAGCACGTGCGCGCGGCGAACGTGTTTCTGCTGCGGTCGATGGAAGACACGCAGGCGGTGCGCGATTGGCTGGAGGCGCGCGAGCCGAAGCGCGCCGCGATCGTCGGCGCCGGCTTCATCGGGCTGGAGATGGCCGAGGCGATGCGCCGGCGCGGGCTGGACGTGACGGTGATCGAGAAAGCGCCGCACGCGCTACCGCCGCTGGATGCGGAGATGGCGGCCTTTGTCGGCGCGGAGCTGAACCGCAACGGTGTGAAGCTGATCGTCGGAAGCGGGCTGGCCGCGCTGCGCGCGGGCGAGCACAAGCAAGTCAACGCGGTCGTCCTCGAAGATGCGCGGCTCATTGACGCGGAGGTCGTCCTGCTCTCGATCGGCGTGCGGCCGAACGTGAAGCTGGCGGAGGACGCGAACCTGACGATCGGGCCGAGCGGCGCGATCGCGGCGGATGTCTATCAGCGCACGAACGACCCGGAGATTTATGCCGTCGGCGATGTTGCCGAAGTGATTCACGGCGTGACCCATCAGCCGGTGCGCATTCCGCTGGCCGGTCCGGCGAATCGGCAGGGGCGTCTGGCGGGCGAGCACGCCGCCACCGGCTCCGCGCCGCGCGCGGGTCCGCCGATCGGCACCGCCATCGTGAAAGTCTTCGATCTCGCCGTCGGTCTCACCGGCTTGAGCGAGCGTGATGCGCGGCGCAACCAGATCGATGTCGATGCGGCGTACGTCATGCCGTCCAACCACGCCGGCTATTATCCCGGCGCGCAGCAGATGCGCATCAAGCTGGTCTACGAGAAGGTCAGCGGCCGGATCGTCGGCGCGCAGGCGATCGGCGGCGAAGGCGTGGACAAGCGCATCGACGTCATCGCCACCGCGATCCATTTCCGCGGCACGATCGACGACCTCTCCGCGCTCGACCTGGCGTACGCGCCGCAGTTCGGCGCGGCGAAAGACCCGGTGCACATCGCCGCCTTCGTCGCGCAGAATCAGCAGCGCGGCCTGATGGATGCCACCAGCAGCGCGGCGGAAAACGAAGCCGAGCAACTGATCGACGTCCGCTCGCCGCAGGAATTCGCCGCCGGCTCGCTCAAGGGGGCGATCAACATCCCGATCGAGAACCTGCGCGACCGCCTGAACGAACTCGATCCCGCGCTTTCAACGCTGACCTTCTGCCAGATCGGCCAGCGCGGCTACGTCGCGCAGCGCATCCTCGCGCAGCACGGCTTTGGCCACGTCCGCAACCTCAAGGGCGGTTACGCGCTAGCCTCGGCGGCGACCGCAGTGGCGGCGCAGCGCAATTGATGGTGCAATGTCGCGCGGGCGTGGCCCCGGGGGACAGGAGGTTCCAAAGCGCGATGTTCTTCCACCAACGCTTCATTCCCGGGCTGGCGATCGCTTCGTACATGGTGGGGGACGAAAAGGCCAAGGAGGTCGCCGTCGTCGATCCGACGCGGGATGTCGATGACTACATCCGCATCGCCAGGGAAGAGGGCCTGCGCATCACGCACATCCTCGAGACGCACGTTCATGCGGATTTCGTCAGCGGGTCGGCGGAGCTGAAGGAGCGGCTCGGCGGGACGCCGCATGTGCACGCCAGCGGGATGGGCGGCGAAGAGTGGACGCCGCCGTACGCCGACGCGGTCGCGAAGGAGGGCGATGAGATCAAGATCGGCGGGCTGCGGCTGAAGGCGATGCACACGCCCGGACATACGCCGGAGCACGTGATGTGGGCGCTGTTCGACACGACCCGCAGTGCGGACGTGCCGTGGCTGCTCTTCAGCGGGGATTTTCTCTTCGTCGGCGACGTTGGGCGGCCCGATCTGCTGGGTGAAGCGGCGCGCAAGGCGCTGGCGCATCAGTTGTATCAGAGCGTGTTCAACACGCTCGCGCCGCTGCCGGATTTTACCGAGGTGTTTCCCGCGCACGGCGCGGGATCGCTGTGCGGCAAGGCGATCGGGTCGCGGCGATCGTCCACCGTCGGCTTCGAGCGACGATTCAATCCGTCGCTCAAGCCGATGTCCGAGCAGGAATGGACGGCCAAGCTGCTCGGCGGGATGCCGCTCGCGCCGGCGTACTTCCGGCGGATGAAGAAGGTCAACGCGCATGGGCCTGCGCTGCTCGGCCACGAGCTGCCGGGACAGCGCCGCTTCACCGCCAGGGAGATCCACGAGCGCTTGTGCGATCACTGTCTGGTCGTCGACGTGCGGCCCAAGGAAGCCTTCGCCACCGCGCACGTGCCCGGCTCGATCAACATCCCGCTGGGCCCGAACCTGCCGACGTGGGCCGGCTGGGTGCTGCCGGCGGAGAAGCACATCGCGATCATCGCATCCCATCCGAGCGAAGTTCCGCAGGTGATCACGCACCTCATCCGCGTCGGCCTCGATCAGATCGGCGGCTATATGGAAGACGGGATGGACGCGTGGCTCAACCACGGGTTCGAGATCGATCAGCTCGAGACTTTCTCGGCGCAGGCGCTGGGCGAACGATTGCGCGGTCCGGAATCGAAGCGGCCGTTCGTCCTCGACGTGCGCACCGAGAGCGAGTTCAAGTCCGGCCATATCGACGGCGCGCACCACATCCACGGCGGCCTGCTTCAGGACCGCGTCGATGAAGTGCCGGCGGACCGCGCGGTCGCCGTCGTCTGTGGCAGCGGCTACCGCGCGTCGATCGCGGCGTCGTTCCTCAAGAGCCGCGGGCGAAGAGAAGTCGCCAATGTCCTCGGCGGCATGAGCGCCTGGACCGCGGCGGGGCTGCCGACATTGGCGAACTAGGTCGATCGCGTTTGCTATAATCAGTTCCGGTGATCCTATGAACATCAATCTCACGCCCGAGATGGAGAAGTACGTCGCGGAGAAGGTCAAGAGCGGTGCGTACGCCTCCGCGAGTGAAGCCGTCAACGACAGCTTGTCCACGCTGAAGACACAGGAAGAGGTGACGGAGGAAGATGTGATCGAGTTGCGCGCGATGATCGCAGTGGGCGTTGCGCAAGCGGATCGCGGCGAGTCGGGGCCGTGGGATGTCGAGGCATTCAAGGCTCGGGTGCGCGAACAGCTCCGCCGATCGAAGGCCTCCTGATGCCGCAAGTCATCCGCACGCCTGCCGCGGAGGATGATCTGTGGGAAATCGTCCTCTACATTGCGCAAGACAATGAGGAGGCGGCGTTTCGTCTGGCGGACGAGATTGACCGACGGTTCCAGATGCTGGCGGACGTTACCGGCGCCGGACAGGCGCGACCGGAGTTGCTGCCGGAGGTCCGCAGCTTTCCCGTCGGGAACTATCTGATCTTCTACCGGCCGATGAGCGACGGGGTCGAAATCCTGCGCGTCCTTCACGACGCGCGGAATCTGCGGCGGCTGTTTGGCCGCCGCTAGGCGCAGCCCGCGCACCGCCGGCGTCGCGAGCGCGGAGATCTCGCGACGCTGGCGGCGGCGAAGCTTTGCTACTTGAACGCCTTGGCGTCGTGATTCGACAGCGTCTGCGTGTCGTTCTGGCCGACGGCCTGGTTGCCGGCGGGGTTGGTGGCGACGGTCACCACCGTGTCGTTCGGGCCGGGCTGCTTCACGACGGTCGTCGTCGTGGTGATGGCGAAAAGGACGCGGCCTTCGAGGTTCTCGATCATCTGGTTCATCGGTTCGCTCCTTGAATGTGATCGGGGCAAACAGCACCCACGATGAACAACCTGTTTCGCGGCGCTCGCACGAGTGCCGCACGCTCGTGAGTCATCCGACCGCATCACACCCTCCGCAGTGTTCAGCATCGCGACGACGTTAGCGCGTGGAGCGAAGGCTAATCCCGCCCGCGCCGCGGCGCGAACCGCAAAGTCCCCATGATAAATTGATGAGACGTCGCTCTCCCCCTGAGTCAAACCAGCTCATCCAGTTCCTCCACCAACTCTGCGAACCGCTTCATCGCGGCATCGACCGGCTCCGGCGTTTCCATGTCCACGCCCGCGTCGCGCAGCAGGTCGAGCGGGTACTTGCTGCAGCCGCCCTTGAGGAAGCCGAGGTAGTCGTTCAGCTCCTTCTGCCCGCCGGTGGTCACGCGCTCGCTCAGCGCGATCGCCGCGCTCAAACCCGTCGCGTACTTGTAGACGTAAAACGCGCGATAGAAGTGCGGGATGCGCAGGCACTCCAGCTCCAGCTCCTTGTCGACGACAAAATCGGGGCCGAAGTAGAGGTCGAGCAGCTTGCGATACTCGCGGCGGAGCGTCTCCACCGTCAGCGGCTCGCCGCTCTCCACCAGCGCGTGGCTGATCTTCTCAAACTCCGCGAACATCGTCTGGCGGATGATCGTGCCGCGGATCTCGTCGATCGCGTGATTGAGCAGGTACGCCTTCTCCTTCTTCGACTTCGCTCGGGCGATCATGTGTTTGAGCAGCACCTGCTCGTTGAAGGTGCTGGCGACTTCCGCGACGAAGATCGTGTACCCGTAGTACTGGAAGGGCTGATTCTTCGCCGAGAAGTAGCTGTGCATCGAATGCCCCGCCTCGTGCGCGAGCGTGAAGACGTGATCGAACACCTTGGGCTCGAAGTTCATCATGATGTACGGCTCGGCGTCGTAGGTGCCGTACGAGAACGCGCCCGACTGCTTGCCGGCGTTGGGGTAGCGGTCGCACCAGCGCGCGGCGGTGAGCCCGCGGCGGAGCTCGCGCGTGTATTCGTCACCCATCGGCTCGAGCGCGTCGATCACGACTTCGACCGCCTGATCCCACGTGTGCTTCTTCTCCATGTCGGAGAAGATCGAGACGTAGGTGTCGTAGTGGTGAATGTCCTTGAGTTTCAAGGCGCGGCGGCGGAGCGCGTAGTAGCGGTAGAGCGCGGGCAGGTTGTTGTGGACGGATTCGACCAGGCTGTCGTAGACGCTCACCGGCACCCGATCGTCGAACAATGCCGACTCGCGCGCGCCGGGGAAGTTTCGCGCCTTGGCGTAGTACGCATCGCGCTGATTGGAACCATTGAGCGCGGCGGCGAGCGAGTTACGGTGCAGCTCGTACTGCGCGTAATAGGTGTGAAACGCCTTCTTCCGCACCGCGCGGCTCGGGCTGCGCAGGAACGTCGCGAAGGATGAATGCCCCAGCTCGATCGACCGCCCGCGCTCGTCCTTGATCGCCGGCCATTTCAGATCGGCGTCATTGAGCTGGCGGAAGACCTGGTTCGACGCCTCGCTCATCTGCCCCTGCATCGCCAGCAGGTGCTCTTCCTTGTCCGAGAGCGTGTGCGGACGGTAGCGGAGGATGCGATCGAGCGCGATCCGCCACTCCGCAAGCTCCCGCGCTTCGAGGAACGACTTCATCTTCGCCGGGTCGATCGACATGATCTCCGGCCGGATGAAGCTCGCCGCTTCGGACGCCTTGGTGGCGACGTGCTGGTAGCGGCCCTTCATCCGCTGGTAATCGCTGTTGGTCTGGTCCTCGGCGGTCTTAAGGAACGCGTACACGCCGAGCGGTTCGCCGGCCCGATCGATCGACGAGTCGAATTGCAGACACGCCGAGAGCATCTCGGCAGAGTCGCCGAGACGGCCGCGGAACTTCTCGTAACCGGCGATCTGCTGTTCCCACCTGGCGAACGCCGCGTCCCAGTCCTTGTCAGTCTTAAAGAGGCTGGCGAGGTTCCACTGGTCGGCTTCTTTGACTTTGTTGCGCGCGGGCAACGTCTTGGGTTTGCTCATGGGCGGAGTATTTGCCGTGAAAGCCCCGGGATTGCAATGCCGCGGCTCGTCCTTTCGTGCGAAAGGACCGTCGACAGGCGAATGAGAGCGGCGTCAGCTAATGAAGCTGATGTTGCGGCGCGGCGTCGATCGCGCCGACGTCCTTCTTCCACGCGTCAAGCTTCTCGCTCAACTCCGCGATCTTCTCCTTGTTCGACGACGCGACGTTGTGCTGCTCGCTCGGATCGGCGGCGAGGTCGTACAGCTCGACGCCCTGACGCGGGTCGTGGAAGGCGATCAACTTCCAGTTGCCGTCAAGGATGGACGAGAACGGGGACCCGCCCTGGTTCCCGTAATGCGGGTAATGCCAGAAGAGGGGACGAGATGGCAGTGACTCGCCTTTGAGCGCGGGGGCGAGGTCGATGCCGTCGATCTTGTTCTCGTCGCGAAGACGCGGCTCGACCGGGCTCGCCCAAGCCAAGCGGCAGGCGGCGGCGAGGGTGGGATAAAGGTCCATCGAGATCGCGCGCTCGCGCGTCGATGAACCGGCTCGGGTGACGCCGGGGACGATCATGAACATCGGGACGCGCGTGCCGCCTTCGTACGCCCAGCCTTTGCCGGCGAGCTGCGGGGCGTTGCTGGTCGGCGAGCCTTCCGCCGTGCTCAGCCCGCCGTTGTCGCTGGTGAAGACGATGATCGTGTCGTCGATCAACTTCTGCTCTTCCAACTGCTTGACGATCATGCCGACGCAATCGTCCATGGTTTTGATCATGGCGGCGTAGGTCACGTGCGATTGATTCGTCCGCACGTTCCCCGCGCCCAGCGGCGCGAAGCGATCGTCGAGCTTCAGCTTCGCGCGTTTCTCCTCGAAATAATGGACGGTCTCCGCCGGCGCCATCAATGGGATGTGTACGTCGTAGAACGACATGTAGAGGAAGAACGGTTTTTCCTTCGACTGCTGCGACAGCCATGTGACCGCTTCGCTCGCCAGGCGCTTGTCGAGATGCTCGCCCTTGGGCCCTGGAGACAGCGGAACGTTGTACGGAGAGAAATACCCGTTCTTCCCGGGGCTCCCCTGATGGCCGGCGCCGAGGCTCACGTCGAAACCCTGCCGGTCCGGCGTGAAACCCTTCCCGCCCAGGTGCCACTTGCCCGCGAAGAACGTCGCGTAGCCGGCGTCGTGAAAAACTTCGCCGATCGTCGTCTCCTCCAGCGCCAGGTGCTCCTTGTACGCCGCCGGCAGCAGGCGGTCGCGATACTTCTCCTGCGTCCGCGCCTCTTCCGGCTGCGGCCCGCCGATGTAGTCGGTGATGCCGACGCGCGGCGGATATTTCCCGGTCATGATCGCCGCGCGCGTCGGGCTGCAGACGGGGCAGTTCGCGTACGCGCTGGTGAAGACGCAGCCGCGCTTGGAAAGCGCGTCGATGTTCGGCGACTCGTAGAACGTCGAGCCGGTGTAGCCGAGGTCGTGGATGCCCAGATCGTCGGCGAGGAAGACGACAACATTGAGGCGCTTCTCCGCACCGCCGACAGATGAGCAGATCGCGAAGACGCAAGCGAGTGCGATGGCAATTCGGCTCATGTCGGTTTCCGCATGATGAAGAGATAATTGAACCCGCGGAGGAAGAAGTTTCCCTCCTCGGCGGCCTTGCGGTAGTTGCCCATCTCCAGCGTCTTGTTGTGCCGCGTGACGGCGACGATGTCGACCGGCTCGAACCCGTGATGTTGCAGGCGGGCGAACAGCTCAAAGCCGATCGGATGAAATGCCTTGCCGTGCACGTAGCTGTCGCTGACGTAGAGGCCGAGATGCTTGCCCGGCTTGAGCAGGCGGTGACATTCGCCGAAAACCTGCTCCATCGCGTCGTAGTACGCGCTTCCGCTGGCGACGTCGAGCTTGCCGATGTCGCGCGGGTCGTCGCCGTAGTCGAGATGCGTCGAGTAGGGGGGGTCCATGAAAATGAAATCCACCTTGCCGCTCAGCTCCGGCGGAAGTTTCCGCGCATCGACGCGGAAGATGTCCTTCCGCGTCGGATGAACGTCGTAGCCGAGCGCGCGTCGATTAAGATCGCGCGCCACGTCCAGCGTCGTCCCGCTGCCGGCGAAGGGATCGACCACCAGCTCCTTCTCCTTCGTGTAGCGCTGGAGCAAGTTCCAGATGATGTAGCTCGGCGTCGCCCCCTTGTACCCCGGCCGGCCCTGCTGGCCTTGGCCGTAGTCCTGGGACGGATAGTCCCACAGCGTGGTGACCTGCAACCGCAGCGGCGGGCGTTTGAACTTCATCCGTCGACTGGTTTACACCGCGCCTCACTTGATTTCCAATCCGCGACTGGCGAGTCTGTCGCGCACGCGTATGACTGCCTGATCCGCTCCATCCTCGCCGCTTCGCGTCATCTGTCCTTCATTCCAATCGCAGGAGAAACTGATCATGCGCACCCAATCCGCGCACCTCGCGTCGTTGATCCGCGACGGCTACCCGCTGTCGAGCAAGTACGATCCGGCGTCGGTCATTAAAAACCAGATGGGCCCGCACCCGCTGTGGCTCATGGAGTCGCTGTGCCGGCACGTCGATCTCAAGTCCGGGATGCGCGTTCTCGACATGGGCTGCGGCCGGTCCATCACCAGCATTTTCCTCGCGCGCGAATTTGGCGTGCGCGTCCGGGCCAACGACTGGTGGATCAAGCCGACCGAGAACTGGAAGCGAATCTGCGAGGCGGGGCTGCCAGATGCCGTCTTTCCGATTCACGCCGAGGCGCGCTCGCTTCCGTACGCGGACGAATTCTTCGATGCAGTCGTCAGTGTCGATGCTTACCACTACTTCGGGACCGACGATCTTTACTTTCGAGAACATTTTGCGCGGCTGGTGAAGGTCGGCGGACAGATTGGCATCATCGTGCCGGGACTCGTGCGCGATTTCGACGAAGGTCAAATTCCGGCCCACCTCAAGCAGATCTGGGCGGACGACTTCAACTCCTTCCACACCGCCGACTGGTGGCGGCGGCACTGGGAAGTGACCGGCCGCGTCGAGATCGAGTTGGCCGACGTGTCGCCGAACGGCTGGCGAGACTGGCTTCTGTTCGACGAAGCGCTCGACGCGCTGCGCGGTTCGCCGTCGGATGAATCCGACCTTCTCCGCGAGGACTCCGGCCGCTATCTCGGTTTCGTCCGCATGATCGCTCGCCGCACCCGATGATGCCCCGGGGGGCGCCGCTGGTACGTCCTTTGTTTGCCTCACGTCATCCACCAACTGGAGGTTCGATGGGACGTGAAGACGTAGCCGCAGGAAAGGCCAAGCAGCTCAAAGGCAAAGCCAACGACGTGATCGGCGCCGTCAAGGGCGATTCCGGTCAGCAGCTCAAAGGAAAGATCCAGAAGGGCGTCGGGAAGGTGCAGGAGGCGATGGGGAAGGGTTCGACGAAGAAATAACGGCGTAGATGGTGGATAGTAGATAGTGGATGGTGGAAGCGACGATCCACGATCCACCATCTACTATCCACGTCTTTCGTCCTCGCTAGACGCGCCCGTAAATGTACTCGCTCAGGAAGTGAATCTGCGCTTCCTGGTTCGTGGCGTGGTACGCGTTCAGGTCGCCGATGCTCACCATGCCGTGAAGCTTTCCGTCTTCGCCGCACACGGGGATGTGGCGGATCTTGCGGTTCTTCATGATCGTGGAGACCTCGTCGAGATCCGTCGTCGGCTCGACGCAGATGACGTCTTCGGTCATCACCTCGGCGACGGTGCAAGTCGCCGGGTTCTTCTGCTCGCCGATCACGCGACGCAGCACGTCGCGCTCCGTGAACATTCCCACCACTTGCCCATCGTGCATCACCAGCACCGCGCCGATCTTGTGCTGATTCATCGTATTGATGGTTTCGAGCACGGTGGACGCGGGGGTGACGGAATGGACTTTCTCGCCTTTGACCGACAGGACGTCTTGAACGGTTGGCATCGGAGCACCTCTTCTTCGAGATTAGAGAAGTCGATCAGTTCACGAATGGCCGCGAGAGACGTGATGGCGGCCGGACCTGTATCTCTCAGCGATTATGCCAAGTCGCGCGCGCCCATTTCAACATTGTGAATAAGTTCCCACAGTCCGACTACAATGCCGCTCATGCGTATGCCCGTCATTGCCATCGTCGGCCGGCCCAACGTGGGGAAGTCGTCGCTCCTCAACGCGCTGGTCGGCAAGCGGATCTCGATCGTTCAGGATATGCCGGGCGTAACGCGCGACAGGGTGGTGACGCCGTATCAGATCGACGGCAAATGGGTGGAGATCGTCGACACCGGCGGCTATGGCTTCGTCGATGAGCAGGGGCTCACGGAGCACATCAAGCACCAGATCGAGATCGCGATGTCGCGGGCCGATCTGGTCCTGTTCCTCGTCGATTGCCAGAGCGGCTTGACCAGCGCCGACGAAGAGATCGCCTCAATGCTGCGGCGGAAAAACATCAAGACGGTCCTAGTCGCCAACAAAGCCGACGGGCCGAAGGCGGACCTGGCGGTCACCGATTTCGCGCGGCTCGGCTTCGGCACGCCGATCGGCGTTTCGGCGATGAACGACCGCAATCTCGATCAATTGCTCAAGGAAGTTCGCAAGAGCATTGATCTTTCCGAGGCGCCGACGGAGATCCCGGAGCCGCAGATGCTGCTGGCGATCGTCGGCAAGCGCAACGCGGGCAAGAGCACGCTGGTCAACGCGATCGCCGAGGCGTACGAGGACGATCCGCAGCGCGTCATCGTCTCCGAAGTCCCCGGCACGACGCGCGACAGCGTCGATGTCCGCTTCGAGAAGGACGGCAAGACGCTCATCGTCATCGACACCGCCGGCGTGCGCAAGAAACGGCACATGGTGACCAACGACATCGAGTTCTACTCCTTCCACCGCGCGCAGCGATCCATCCGCCGCGCCGATGTCGTGATGATGCTGATCGACGGGAGCGAGCACGTCTCCGAGCCGGACAAGAAGCTCGCGCAGTACATCGCCGAGCAGTACAAGCCGGTCATCCTCGTCATCAACAAGTGGGACCTGGTGCTGGCCAACGCGAGGAAGCAGGCGGAGGAGCGCGGCACGACCTTCAGCGACGATCTGTTGATGCAGGAGTTCGCCGAATACCTGGGGCAGGAACTTCGGCATCTCGATTACGCGCCGCTGATGTTCATCACCGCGAAAGACGGAAAGAACGTGCAGAAGGCGCTCGATCTGGCGCAGAACCTCTTCAAGCAGGCGAACACGCGCGTCGGCACCGGGGAATTGAATCGTGCGGTGAAGCAGATTTTCGCCGAGCAGACGCCCAGCACGCCGCGCGGCGAGCGGATTCGCGTCTACTACGCCACGCAGGCGGAGGTGTCGCCGCCGACCATCGTGCTGTTCGTCAACAACCCCACGCTGGTCAACGAGTCCTACCAGCGGTTCATGATCAACCGCTTCCGCGAGCTGCTGCCGTACGCGGAGGTGCCGATCAAGCTGCAGTTCCGCGGCAGGGTAAGAGGCGAGCACGAGGAGGAAATCGCCGGCGGCGGGGAAGCGGAGCGGCCGGTGAAGCCGCGGCCGGCGCCGTCATCGTCGCCGGCGGCGAAGCGCGTTTCGCGCGGGAAGCGCAAGCCGCAACCCAAGCCGCATCCGAAGAAGGGCGCGCGGCGCGGACCGGCGCGTGGGACGCGGCCTCACTGAGATCGATCGATCGCGGGGCCGACGACCACGGGGCAGAAGCGCGTGAAGGAGCTCATCCAGCAAACGCTCAATCGTCTTGGCCTGGAGCTGCGCCGGCTGCGCTCGCACCACCACGACGACCTCGCCGACGCGGCGACGCTGCTGGCCGACGCGCCGATCAAGACGATCCTCGACGTCGGCGCGTTCGACGGCAGCAGCGCGGCACGATATCGCACCCATTTCCCGCAGGCGCACGTCTACGCGATCGAGCCGACGCCGCGGGAGTATCAGAAGCTCGTCGAGCGACACCGCGGCGACGCGCTGGTGACGGCGGTCAATGCCGCCGTCGGCGAATCCGCCGGAAGCGCGGAGCTACACGTCAATCCGGATCATCAGACCAACTCGCTGCTGGCGACCGACCCGCGCGTGGCGAAGCTGCTCGGATCGGGCGACGAGACATTGCAGAAGGTGACGGTGCCGGTGGCGACGCTGGACGGCTTCTGCGCCGAACGCGGCATCGATCGCGTTGACCTGCTGAAGATGGACATCCAGGGTTATGAGCTGCGCGCGTTGCGCGGGGCGAGAGGGCTCCTCGATCGTCGCGCGGTTCGCATCGTTTACAGCGAAGTGCTCTTCGGCCGGCTGTACGAGGGGCAGGCGTTTTATCACGACATCGCGGCGCATCTCGGATCGTTCGGCTACCAGCTTTACGGGCTGTATCACCTGATCCGCGGCCACAACGGCGTGCTCGGGTGGGGCGATGCGATGTTCCTCTCGCCGGAGATCTACGACCGCATCGCGTGAGGACGGATCTGCCGGAGCGCTTCGTATAGCGCGATGCCGGCGGCGGTGGAGAGGTTGAGGCATCGTTCGCCGGCGGCCTGCGGGATGCGGATCGTTCGCTCCGGCTCGCGCGCGAGCCACTCCGCGGGCAGCCCGTGCGTTTCGTTGCCCAAGATTAGAAAATCGCCGTCGCGGAAGTCCGCATCCCAGATCGATCGCGTCCCCTGGCTCGAGAGCAGCCATCGTCGCGCGCCGCCCATCGCTGCGAAGAACGCCGCGTCGTCATCGTGCACCGTCAACTTCAATCGCGGCCAGTAGTCCATCGCGCTGCGCTTGAGCTCCCGATCGCTCAGCACGAACCCGAGCGGGCGGACGAGATGAAGTTCCGTGCCCGTGGCGACGCACAGCCGGGCGATGTTGCCGGTGTTGGGCGCGATCTGCGGGCGGATGAGGGCGATCTTGAGCCGATGGGGCGGCAGGGTCGGCATGGAAAAAGCGTGGATAGCAGATGGTGGATTGTGAATGGTGGCCTGCGACTATCCACCATCCACTATCTACGATCTACGTGTGTGCCTTTCAACGCGGCACCACGACGCTTCCCTCGCGGTCCGCCTGCAGGAACTCACCGCTGTCATGACACACCGCCGTCAACCGCCCGTGCGGCACCAGCGCGGCGGCGGTGTCAAGCAGGACGATCTTCGGCCCGACCACCGGCACCAGTTCCTGGCCGTCCTGGAGATACGTGTCCACGGGCGTGTGCCCGAAATATCCCGTCCGCTCCCACGGCTTGGGCGCCGTGACCTCGTCGGGCCTGAAACGTCCCCAGATCAGTGTGTAGCGCACGACCTCCGACGACTTGAGCCGCTCGACCAGCGGCGGCCTGGTCGTCGCGGTGTTCACGTCCCACTTCGCGTGCGCGACGAACAGGTCATCGCTCTCCAGCACGACCGGCAGATCGCGGATGAACTGGCGATGCTCCGCCGGTACCGATTCCGCGAGGAAATCGAGGTTCGCCTTGGTCGAGTTTCGCACCATTCGCTGCAGGTCGCTCGCGCCGACGCCGTAGCTCATGAAGGTCTTATCGAGCCCGTGCTGCATGAACCACTTGAACGCCAAGTCGCGATGTTCTTCGCCCTCCTTGTTGGCGTAGCTCTTGCCACTGAGGACTTGGTCGAAGACATCATCGTGATTCCCGCGGATGAAGTGCGCATCCTTGAGCGACAGCAGCAGCGAAATGACGGCCTTGCTTTCCGGCCCGCGATTCACGTAATCGCCGACGAACAACAGTTTTCGCTGCGGATCATGCCGCTCGATCGCGCGCAGCAGCGCTTCGAGCGGGCGGAGCATGCCGTGGATGTCGCCGATGATCCATCGCACCCTCTTAAGCTAACACGTGGATGGTGGATAGTGGATGGTAGATGGTGTCGATCGTGCGTTCACTATCTACCATCCACCATCTACTATCCACGTGTTCAACCCCGCAAGGAGCCGTCATGTCAACAACCCCGCCCGCCCTCGCCGACAAGCATTCGCAACCCGTCAAGCCCGGCGCCGCCGCGCTGACCGACGCCTACGCCGCCGATCTGCTCAAGAGCCTGCCCGGCTGGATGTCGAAGGAGGGGGCGATCAGCAAGGCCTTCTCGTTCAAGAACTATTACGAGACGATGGCGTTCGTGAACGCGGTCGCCTGGATCGCGCACCACGAGGACCATCACCCGGACATGGAGGTCGGGTACAACCGCTGCAAGGTGAAGTACAGCACGCACTCGGTGGGGGGCCTGAGCGAGAACGATTTCATTTGCGCGGCGAAGGTCGAGCGGCTGTTCCGGGTGTAGGCTTCAGTGGGTTGCAGACCGCCGCCGATAATGAGCCTCTCGACGCGCGTGAGAAGACGATCGCGGACAAACTGTCGGTTCGTCACGGCGCGCCGGCAGTCATTCCCGATGCACCAAAAATGATTGCCGATGCATCGGCAGCGACTTTCCGTGCACCGGCAGTCATTCCCCATGCATCGGCAACGGTTCGCCGATGCATGGGCGACGATTTTTGATGCACCGGCAATCACTCCCGATGCATCGGCAGCGATTCCCGATGCATCGGCAACGACTTCTGGTGCATCGGCGATGGCTGTCCAACCATCGCCAACGACGCTTGCGTGGCCCGATAACGGCGCGCCCGGGTCGGGCCGCGCCAGCCCGCGCAAGCCGGCGGCCGGTCAACGGCTGCTCGTCGCCGGGTGAGTTCCGGTGAAGTGTTGACACTCATAAGTCATCCCGATAGAACCACTTGCCCCGCGGAGTGCACAGCGTCTCAGGTCGATCGCGCGGGTTAGATTCTTATGCACCTTGCGATGCCGATCCTGGCGCAGCAGTCCCTCTCGCAGCCGACGCTTTTTCAGCAACTCGTTTTCGGCGAAGACCCGGGTCTGCTGGTCACCTTCATCTACAGCTTCATCCTCTGCGCGACGGTGTTCGCGGGGCTGGTCTCGCTGGTGGCGATGTTCTGCATCTGGTGGGAACGCAAGGTGGCGGGGCACATGCAGAGCCGGATCGGGCCCAATCGCGTCGGGCCGTTCGGGCTGCTCCAGTCGCTCGCGGACGGCGTGAAGCTGCTGCTCAAGGAAGATTTAGCGCCGGACGCGGCGGATCATTTCTTATTTCGCCTCGCGCCTTATTTAGCGTTCGCGCCGGCGTTCGCCGCGTTTTTAGCCCTGCCCTTCGGCCCGGACCTGACGTTCGAGCCGCGCTTGAACGTCGGGTTGTTCTGGATCCTGGCGATCCTCGCGGTCGAAGTGATGGGCGTGATCCTCGCCGGCTGGGCGAGCAACAACAAATGGGCGATCTACGGCGCAATGCGCGAGGCGTGCCAGATGGTCAGCTACGAGATCCCGCTGGGGATCTCGATCATCGTCGGCGTGATGTCCGCGGGCACGCTCAACATGGTGCAGCTCGGCCATCTGCAGGGCGGCGGGCTGCACACCTGGCTGATCTATCGCAACCCGTTCGTCTTCGCCGCGTTCTTCGTCTACTTCATCGCATCGCTCGCCTCGAACAAACGCGCGCCGTTCGATCTCCCTGAATCGGAATCCGAGCTGGTCGCCGGCTTCCACACCGAATATTCCGGCCTGCGCTGGTCGTTCTTCTTCTTCGCCGAGTACGGCGCGATGTTCGTCGTCGGCGGGATCCAGGCGGCGCTGTTCCTCGGCGCGTGGCACGATCCCTTCGGCCTGATCGGGGCGGCGTACTGGAAGCTGATGCTGCCGGAGAATTACAACGTCGCCGCGCTCTTTGCCCTCAACTGCATCGCCGCCGCGATCTTCTGCTCCAAGGCGCTGCTGATCATCTTCATCCAGATGTGGCTGCGCTGGACGCTCCCGCGGCCGCGCATCGACCAGGTGCTCTACGCGTGCGTGAAGGTGCTCCTGCCGCTGGCGTGCGTGCTGCTGCTGGGCGGGGCGCTGTGGCAATGGCTGATCCCCGAGCGGCCCGGCATCCCGTGGAAGGATTACAACCCGTTCAACTTCGTGCAGTGGGCGGAAGCCGGGTTTACCGCCGCGCTGGTGATCCAGATCCTGCTGATGCTGATCGGCCTCGCCGGATTCGTTGCAACGATCAGCTGGATCGCCTACGCCGCCGCCAGCGGAAGAAATCTGAAGCAACGACTGACCGAACCGGCGCCGATCGATGAACCATCCGAAGGTGAAGTGGTGGCGACGTAGTTCCGTAGCATGGGCGTCTCGCCCATGCCGCTTGGATAGCCGAACAGGCACGGCCAAGACGGCCATGCTACGAAGGGAAGATGAGCTTCTCAGTGCTCGCCCAATCCGACATCAGCGACGCCGCCAACACGGCGACGGCGGTGTTGTTCTATCTCTTCGCGATCATGGCCGGCGGGTCGGCGATCTGCGTCGCGGTCAGCCGCAACATCGTCCGCACCGCCGTCGCATTGCTGTTCACGCTCACCGGCGTCGCGGGGTTGTACTTCCTGCTCAACGCCGAGTTCCTCGCCGCCGTGCAGTTGGTCGTCT
Organism: Phycisphaerae bacterium; assembly: GCA_025936175.1. GTDB lineage: Bacteria > Planctomycetota > Phycisphaerae > Tepidisphaerales > Tepidisphaeraceae > JAICTV01. The sequence continues at coordinate 50,450 of JAICTV010000002.1, read as the reverse complement.
ACGCCGGCGGCACGCTCATCCTCATCATCTTCGGCGTGATGCTGACCAGCAAAAGCCCCTTCAGCCGATTCGAAGCCAAGCTCGGCGAGGTGGTCATCGCGATGTCGCTGGCGTGCGTGCTGCTGTTCGCGCTGGTGATGGGGATCGTCAGGACGACCTTCGCGACCGATGAATTTCCCACCGGCAACTACCCGATCGACCGCCTCGGGCAGGTGCTGCTCGGCGACTACCTCGTGCCGTTCGAGGTCGTCAGCGTGCTGCTGCTGGCGGTGATGATCGGCGCCGCATATCTGGCGAAGGGCCGGCGACGTGAAGGCGAAGAAGGCGCCGCGCGATCGGGGTCGCTGTCGAGACAGGCGAGGGAGTGGTCTTAGGAGATTTTCAATTTGCAATTTGTGATTGAACTCAATTGCAAATTGCAAATCGCAAATCGCAAATAACAAGATGCTCGCGGGAATTCAATTCGGCATCATCGGCCTGCAGCACTACCTCGTGCTTGCGGCTTTGCTCTTCGTCTGCGGGCTGGCGACGATCCTCGTCAAGCGCAATGCGATCGGCATCCTGATGGGCGTGGAGCTGGTCCTCAACGCCGCCAACGTCAACCTCGTCGCGTTCAACCGTTTCGCGCACGGCGGCGGGGCGGGGCCGGCGCTGAAGCTCGACGGCCAGGTCTTCGCCATCTTCGTCATCGTCCTCGCCGCCGCCGAAGCCGCCGTCGCGCTGGCGATCTTTTTGAACTTCTACAACAACTTCAGCACGATCGACGTGGAGAGAGCACAGAACCTGAGAGGTTGAAACGTAGCATGGCCGTCTCGGCCATGCCTTCGAGCAAGGGAAACGGCATGGGCGAGACGCCCATGCTACGAAAAGAAAAATGCCGCCACCCGCATTAATGCTCCTGATCGCGACGCTCCTGCCTTTGGCGGGCTTCGTGATCCTCATGTTCGTCGGCAAGCGCATGGGCAACCCGCTGGCCGGCTGGGTGGGGACGGCCATGATCGCCGGCAGCTTCCTCTGCTCGATGGCCGCCATGGTCTCCTGGTACAACAAGGGGACCTACAACAACGCCGAGTGGGGCTTTGAAAAAGCGCCGATCAACATGCCGATGCGCTGGATCCCCGTCGGCGAAGGGATCGATCAGACGCACCCCGGCTACCTCGACGTCGGCATCTACGTTGACAGCCTGACCGTCGCCATGTTCGCGATGATCACGCTGGTCGCGACGCTCGTACACGTCTTCTCGATCGGCTACATGCGCGAGGACAAGCGCTTCCCGCGCTTCTTCACTTACCTGGGGCTCTTCTGCTTCTCGATGCTCGGGCTGGTGATCGGCGGGACGGTGCTTCAGCTGTTCATCTTCTGGGAGCTGGTCGGCCTGTGCAGCTACCTGCTGATCGGATTCTGGTACGAGAAGCCGTCCGCCTCCAACGCGGCGATCAAGGCCTTCGTCGCCAACCGCGTCGGCGACTTCGGTTTCCTCATCGGCTTTGGCATTCTGTTCTATCACCTGGGCAACGTCTCGCTGCCGAACATGTGGATCGCGCTCAACGGCGCGGGCCGGGTGGACGGGCACCTCGTCTCGCAACTGACGCTGCCCAACGGCGTGGTCATGAGCGCGACGATGCTCACCGCGATGGGCATCGGGTTGTTCTTCGGCGCCGTCGGCAAGAGCGCGCAGTTTCCCCTGCACGTCTGGCTCCCTGACGCGATGGAAGGCCCGACGCCCGTCAGCGCGCTGATCCACGCCGCCACCATGGTCGCCGCCGGCGTCTACCTCGTCGGCCGGATCTTTCCGATCCTCACGCCGGACGCGAAGCTCTTCATCGCCATCATCGGCTGCACGACCTTGACGATGGCGGCGCTCATCGCGGTCGCGCAGACGGACATCAAGAAGGTGCTGGCGTACTCGACGCTGTCGCAGCTCGGGTACATGATCATGGCGCTGGGCATCGGCAGCTACGTCGGCGGATTATTCCACCTCATCACGCACGCGTTCTTCAAAGCGCTGCTCTTCCTCGGCTCCGGCAGCGTCATCCACGCCGCCCACCACGAGCAGGAGCTCTCCCAGTACGGCGGATTGCTGAAGAAGATCCCGATCACCGCGGTGACCTTCGGCATCGCGGTGCTGGCGATCGCGGGCACGCCGTTCCTCTCCGGCTACTACAGCAAGGACCTGATCCTCGCCCACGCCGGCGCGTTCGCGACGATGGCGGATCATGCGGGCCGATCGCACTGGTATTGGGCGCTGTTCGCGCTGCCGGCGATCATCGCCTTCGTCACGCCTTTCTACATGATGCGCTGCTGGATGCTGACCTTCTGGGGCAAGCCGCGGAATCAGCACCTCTACGACCACGCGCACGAGATGCCAATCCTCTGGGGCCCGCTGGCGATCCTCGCGGTGATGGCGATCATCGCCGGGTACCCGTGGTTCGGCGCGTCGGAGCTCATCAAGGCGTCGATGACGGAGAACACCGCGCTGTGCCAGCGGACCGACCCGAAGTTCGCCGGCTTCAGCACCGCCTGGCCGATGCACGAGCCGGAGAATCGCAAAGTCGCCGCCGAAGAAGGCGAGCCGCCCGCCGGCGAGCACGCGCTGCCCCACCCGATCAAGGCCGAGCACGCCGCCGAAGCGCACGGCGAAGACCCCCTCAGCCACGGTCACGAGCTGGTGGAAAAGATCGTCTCCTGGGCCTTCGTCGTCGGCATCGGCGTCGGCTTCTTCGTCTACATGAACGGCTACTGGATCGCCCGCCCGCTCACGCAATCCGGGCCGCTCGCTTTTATTCGCATCTGGTTGTATCGCCGGATGTATTTCGACGAGCTGTACTTCACGTTCCTGGTCGGCGGGGTGATGGCGCTGTCGTGGATGTCGGCGATGTTCGACCGCTACGTCGTTGACGGACTGGTGAACCTGGCGGGTTGGCTGGTCAAGCAGTCCGCGTTCGTCGCCGGCGCCAACGACAAGTACATCGTCGACGGCGCCGTCAACGGCCTGGCGACGATGACGCAGGACCTGGGCGCCGCCGTCCGCGCGCCGCAAACCGGACGAATCCGGATGTACGTCACGATCCTGATGGCGGCGGTCGCGGTCGGACTGGCCGTCGCGATCATCGTGGCTCTTTCGTAGCATGGGCGTCTCGCCCATGTCGTTGCGATAGGTGAGAAGGCATGGCCGAGACGGCCATGCTACGAGGGGAAGCGAGAACCAATGGACTTCCTGAGCAACTGGCTGCTGACGATCCTGATCTTCCTCCCGTGCGTCGGCGCGGTCCTCGTCCTGTTTGCCAAGGGGCGTGACGCCGTCCGCTGGACGGCGCTGGCGACCACCATCGTCACCTTCGCGCTGTCGCTCCTGCTCTTTGCCACCTTCGACTGGCACCAGGGCAACGGCAAGTACGCCTACGCCTCCGAAGGCGGCGTCGTGCAGATGGTGCAGCAGGCGGCATGGATCCCCGCGTTCAACATCCAGTACAAGGTCGGCATCGACGGGCTCTCCTTCCCGCTGGTCATCCTCTCGACCTTCATCTGTCTTCTCGCATGCATCGCGTCCTGGAACATCGACAAGATGCTCAAGGGCTACATGGCGCTGTTTTTGTTCCTCGAGACCGGCATCCTCGGCGTCTTCCTCTCGCTCGACTTCTTCCTCTTCTACGTCTTCTTCGAAGTCAGCCTGCTGCCGATGTACTTCCTCATCGGGATCTGGGGCGGGCCGCGCAAGGAATACGCGGCGATCAAGTTCTTCCTCTACACGCTCGTCGGCTCGATCGGCTTGCTGATCGTCCTGATCGGCACCTACCTCTACAGCCGCAGCGTTTTCCCCGCGACCGCCGGCAATCCCGTCGCCGGGACATTCGATCTGGTGAAACTCGCGGGGCCGGAATTCCAGGCGAAGGTGATGAGCGTCGCCGGCATGACGTCGGCGGTGATGAAGACCTTCTTCGTCCTGCTGATGATCGGGTTTTTGATCAAGGTGCCGGCGGTCCCGCTGCACACCTGGCTGCCCGACGCGCACGTCGAAGCGCCGACGCCGATCAGCATGATCCTCGCCGCCATCCTGCTGAAGATGGGCGGCTACGGCATCTTCCGCATCGCGTACCCGCTGTATCCCAACGCGGGAAAAGAGCTCTGGTTGCTCTTCGCGATCATCGGGGTGGTCTCGATCATCTACGGCGCGCTGTGCGCGATGAGCCAGACCGATTTCAAGAAGCTCGTCGCCTACTCCTCCGTGTCGCACATGGGCTTCGTGACGCTCGGCGCCGCCATGATGACCGATGCCGGCGTCAACGGCGCGCTCTTCATGATGATCGCCCACGGCATCACCAGCGCCATGATGTTCTTCATCGTCGGCGTGATCTACGACCGCGCCCATCACCGCGAGCTGGCCAGGTTCGGCGGCATCGCGACCACGATGCCCGTCTACACCGGCTTCAGCACCGTCGCGTGCATGGCCAATCTCGGCCTGCCCGGGCTCTGCGGCTTCGTCGGCGAAGTGATGGTCCTGATCGGAAGCTTCCAGGCCGCCAAGCCTGACTCCATCATCATGCAGTACACCAAGGGCGCCGCCTGGCCTTACATCATGACGCTCGCGGTGATCTCCTGCTTCGGCGTAATCCTCACCGCCGGCTACATGCTCTGGACCATCCAGCGCGTTTTCTTCGGCCCGGAAAAGAACGAGTACCGCGGCTTCCCGGAAGTCGATCGCCGCGAGATCACCGTGCTGACGCCGCTGACGGTCATGGCGATCGCGCTCGGCGTGCTGCCGACGCTGACGATGTTCGTTTTCACCCAACAGACTGTGAACGCCTTGTTCAAGCTCTTCTCGTGACCTCATGACGCATCTTCTCGCCGCCATTGGCCTGCCCTACATTCCCGGTTGGGACGAGCTGCGTCCCTTCGCGGCGGACCTCTGGCTCATTGTCACGATCGTCGCCGTGCTGATCACGCCGTTCTTCATCACGCGATCCAACATCGCCTGCGCACTGGTCGCGCTTGCCGGCGTGACGCTCGCGTTCCTCTCGCAGCTCCTCGTCCGCAACTCCCCGCACGTGATCGGCGAGCACTTCCGCGGGCTGCTGGTGATGGACCAGTTCGCGATGCTCTGGAAGCTGCTGCTGCTCCTCTTCGTCGCCGGCGTGATCCTCATGTGGTTCACGACGACAGCGTCGAACATGCACGAAGGCGACGGGCCCGAGTTCTTCGCGCTGCTGCTCAGCGCCACCCTCGGCATGTCGCTGATGGCCTCGACGTCGAACCTGCTCATGCTCGTCCTGTCCGTCGAGATGGCGTCGCTGCCGAGCTACGTGCTCGCCGGTTTTCGCAAGACGCACCGCATCGGCGCGGAGGCGTCGCTCAAGTACGTCCTCTTCGGCGCGGTCACGAGCGCCGTCATGATCTACGGCCTGAGCTTCCTCTACGGCCTCTACGGCACGCTCCAGGTCGGCGCGATCGGACACGCGATGGCCGCCGGAGCCATCGGCGTCGGTGGGAACGCGCTGCTCGCGGTCGCGCTGCTGGGTCTGATCGTAGGGATCGGCTTCAAAGTCTCCGCCGTGCCGTTCCACTTCTGGTGTCCCGACGTCTTTGAAGGCGCCAGCATCGAGGTGACGACGTTCCTCTCTGTCGCGTCGAAGGGCGCGGCGCTGGTGCTGCTGATCCGTGTGCTGACGACCATCGCCGCGGGGCTCGGCTTCGCGCCGCACGCCGGGATGTCGCTCGCGGCGCTCGCGGGCGTCATCGGTGTGATGGGCGCGGTCACCTGCACCGTCGGGAACCTGGGCGCGCTCGTTCAGACCAACATCAAGCGCCTGCTCGCTTACAGCTCGATCGCCCACGCCGGCTACATGCTCTGCGCCGTCTCGCTCCTCGTCCGCCACAAGGCGACGATCGTCGGCGAGGACGGGAACTCGATCGCGGCACAGGCGATCCTGCTGTACCTGGCGGTCTACCTCTTCATGAACCTCGGCGCGTTCACCGTCGCCGCGCTGATCTACCGTCAAACCGGCAGCGAGGACATCACCCATTACGCCGGCCTGTCGCGCCGCTCGCCGCTCGCCGCCGCGTGCATGACGGTGTTCATGTTCAGCCTGATCGGTCTGCCGCCGTTCGCGGGCTTCGTCGCCAAGTTCAACCTCATGTGGGTGCTCGGCACCAACGGCGGATGGTGGTGGGCACTGGTCGCCGTCATCGGCCTTAACACGATCTTCAGCCTCTACTATTACGTTCGCGTCGTAAAGATCATGTATCTCACGCCGAGCGACGCGCCGGCGCTGAACGTCAATCCGCTCGGGCTCGGGCTGGCCGTCGCGTGCGCGGCGGCGCTCGTGCTCCTGTTCATCGGCCTCGCGCCGTTGAGCCGCGTGACGACCAACTACGGAAAGCTGTATCTGACGTCCCAGACGCAGCAGCAGCCGGCACAATCCACCGCGATGATCACCGGGGAGCGGCGCTGACATGACGACCGCGATCGCGCACACTGCACGCAACATGACCGCGCCCGCCGCCACGCCCGTCGCCGTCGTCGATCTGCTCACCAGCCTGCTGGAATCGGCGGTCAACAGCGTCTTTCGCTTCGTCGCCGAGGGCTCGCCGTACCTGAGCCGCGCCTCGGCGGAGATCCGCAGGCCGCTGCAGGAGATGGTGATCGCGAACAATCGCCGCGCATCGGAGCTGGCCGCCACGCTGGAATCACTCGGCGCGCCGGCCGTGGTGCGGGCGGAGATCCGCTCGGACGAGCAGTACCTGGCGTACCTGTCGCTCAAGTTCCTGCTCCCCAAGCTCGTGGACGAGAAGAAGCTGTGCATCCGGCGTTACGCCAACGCGATCGAGAGCATCGGGCGCCTTCCGCAGGTTCCGGCGGACGTGCCGGCGCTGTTGCGGGCACATCGCGCGGAGCTGGAGACGGAGCTCACGGCCCTCGAGCACGCCGCCGCGGCCGTCGCGCCCGCGAAAAAGAATGGCGATCCCTCCAAGCCCGCCGCAGGCACCGCGAAGAACTCCGACGCGGGTCCGAGCGCCGGCTGAGCATCGACTGCGAGCGGCGATCACCGCCGCAACGGCGTCCTTCCGAGCGGTACCCCGCGCGACGAATCTCGCACACCGATCGACTCGTCCATCTCGGAGTACCCCGGAACGACCAATGACCGGCCCGTCGCCTCCTGTCATCCACCCAGATACGCCTTTTTCACCTCCGGGTCTTGCAGCAGGTTCGAAGCGACGTCCGACTTGATCACCCGCCCGGTCTGCAGCACGTACGCGCGGTGCGCCACGGTGAGCGCCATGTGCGCGTTCTGCTCGACGAGGAAAACGGTCGTCCCCTCGGCGTTGATCTCGCGGATGATCTGGAAGATCTTCCGCACGATCAGGGGAGCGAGCCCCAGCGACGGCTCGTCCAGCAAGAGCAGTTGCGGCTTGCTCATCAGCGCCCGACCGATCGCCAGCATCTGCTGCTCGCCCCCGGAGAGCGTGCCCGCGCGCTGCTCGCGCCGCTCCGCGAGGACCGGAAACAGCGAGAAGCACCGATCGAGGCTCGCGCGGATGCGATTCGCGTCGCGCTCCTGATATCCGCCGAGCAGCAGGTTCTCGTGCACGGTCAGGTTGGCGAATATCTGTCTGCCTTCGGGCACGTGACACACGCCCCGGCGGACGATCTCGTGCGGCGCGAGCCGCGTGATCTCGACATCGTTGAAGAAGATCGCTCCGCGCCTCGGCCGCACCAGCGCGCTGATCGTGCGCAGCAGCGTCGTCTTGCCCGCGCCGTTCGATCCGATCAGCGTGACGATCTCTCCCCGGTTGATCTCCAGCGATACCTCCTGCAGCGCGCTGATCACGCCGTAGCACACGTCGAGGTTGCGCACCGACAGCAACGGCATCAGACCGGCTCTCCCAGGTACGCTTCAATGACCTTCGGATTCGCCTGGATTTCCGACGGATTTCCCGCCGCGATCGTCTCTCCGTGATCCAGCACCGTGATCCGCTCGCAGATGCTCATCACCAGCTTCATGTCGTGCTCGATCAGCAGGATCGCGAGGCGAAAGCGATCGCGGATCAGGCGGATGAGCTGCATCAGGTCGTGCTTCTCCTGCGGGTTCATGCCGGCGGCGGGTTCGTCGAGCAGCAGCACCTTCGGCTCGGTCGCCAGCGCTCGCGCGATCTCCAGCCGTCGCTGATCACCGTACGGGAGATTCTTCGCCTGCTCGGCTTCGCGCGACGCGATGCCCATGATGTCGAGGAGCTGTCGCGCGTGGCGGTCGATGCCGCGCTCAGCTTTTACATAGCGGCCGGTGCGGAGGAGCGTTCCGGGCAGGCCGTGCCAGCCGCGCATCTGCGCGCCCATGCGGACGTTGTCGAGCACCGACAGCTCGCCGAAGAGGCGGATGTTCTGGAACGTCCGCGCCAGGCCCGCGTGCGCGATCTGGTGCGGCTTGAGGCCGTCCACCCGCTTGCCCTGCACATAAACCGAGCCGCCGTCGGGGCGATAGACGCCCGTGAGCAGGTTGAATGCCGTCGTCTTGCCGGCGCCGTTCGGGCCGATCAATCCGTAGAGCGCGCCCGGCGGCAGCGCCAGCGAGAACTTGTTCACCGCGCACAACCCGCCGAAGCGGATCGACACGTCGCGCACGTCGAGCAGAAGATTGTCCCCGATGGCGTCGCTCATGCGCCACCTCGCGGTCGTCTTCGACGAAACAAATCCCATGCCTCGCGCACGCCGAACAAGCCCTGCGGACGCACGATCATCATGATGATCAGCAGCAGCGAATAGACGATCATCCGGTACTGATCGACGAAGCGAAGCACCTCCGGCAGCGCGGTGAGGATGATCGCCGCGAGCGTCGCGCCGCTGACGGATCCGAGCCCGCCGAGGACCACCATGATCAGGATCTCGAAGGATCGCTGAAACCCCAGCTCCCCCGCATTGATCGATCCGATCTGCAGCGCGTAGAGCGCCCCGGCGACGCCCGCGAAGAAGCTCGAGAGCACGAACGCGCGCACCTTGTACCGGGTGATGTTGACGCCGACCGCTTGTGCCGCGATTTCGTCCTCGCGGATCGAGAGCAGCGCCCGGCCGTAGCTGGAATGTTTCAGCCGCACCGCGACGATCAGCATGATCGCCACCCAGAGGTAGACCCAGAAGACGGTGCTGTACGCCGGGATGCCGATGAACCCGAGCGCGCCGCCGAGCTTGTTCATCAGCTTGAGCATCGGCGTGGAGCGGATGAGTTCGAGGTCGTAGCGGCGGAGCTGCTCATCGGTCCCCTGCAAGACGACGCGGACGATCTCGCCGAAGCCGAGCGTGACGATCGCGAGATAATCGCCGCGGAGGCGCAGCGACGGCAGACCGACGAGCCAACCCGCCGCCGCCGCCACGATTCCGCCCGCCACGGTCGCGCCGACAAAGAGCAGGTCGCCGCTGCCCAGCAGCGGCCCGCGGAATCCGCCGGCGCGGCCCGTCCACGAGACGAGGCCGCCATGAAAACTCGCATCCCCGTAGATCTTGAACGAGCCGTAGTAGACGATCGCGGCGGCGGTGTACCCGCCCAGCGCCATGAACCCCGCGTGGCCGATCGAAAACTGCCCGGTAAACCCGTTCACGATCGTCAGCGAGACGGCGAGGATGATGTTGATCCCCGCGAAGAGGAGCAGGTTGCTCCCGAACCCGCCGATCGCGGGTTGCACGAAGAAGTAAAGGATTCCCGCGACGACCGTCCCGACCAACAACGGCGCAAACGCGCGCGGCACGAACGACCACGCCGGCGGGCGCAATTCTTCAGGAGATTCGCTGGCAGAAACGCTCATCCGCTTTCGTAGCATGGCCGTCTCGGCCATGCCTCTCCATCTACCGGCACGGCATGGCCGAGACGGCCATGCTACGATTCAAACCTTCTCCACCGTCGCCTTCCCAAGTATCCCGCTCGGACGCACGAGCAGCACGATGATCAGCAGCGAGAAGACGTAGACGTCGCGGTACTTGTCGGACAGATACGCGACGCCAAAGAACTCGATCAGCCCGATGAAGATCCCGCCGAGCATCGCGCCGCGGATGTTGCCGATGCCGCCGACCACCGCGGCGACGAAGGCCTTGAGTCCCAGCAGCACCCAGACGTTGTCGGCGGTCTGTTTGAGTTGCGCGTACTTCATCGCGTAGAGGAATCCCGCCGCCGCCGCGAGCATCGAGCCGAGCACGAACGTCGCGCTGATGATGCGGCTGACGTTGATGCCCATGAGCGCGGCCGAGTTGTGGTTGAAGGAGACGGCGCGCATCGCCATCCCCAGCCTGGTGCGGAAGACCAGCCACTGGATCGCGACCATCAGGAACAGCGCGGTTCCGAGCACGACGGCATCGACGAGACGAAACTGCACGGCGGCGAAGTGCAGCAGCACGCGATCGGGGATCAGCGCCGGCATCGCCTTGGGATAAGGCCCGAAGATCTTGAAGTGGTGCCCGCGGAACATTCCCTCGAGCTGTCCGACGTTCTCCAGCAGCAGCGACACGCCGATCGCGGTGATCAGCACATTGAGGCGCGGCGCGGCCCGCAGCGGCTTGTAAGCGAGCCGCTCGATCAGGAAGCCCACGATGCCGCAGCCGATCATCGCCAGCGCGAGGACGGCCAGTCCGATGTACCAGGGCGGCGTGGTCGCGCCGGAGCCGGCGGCGAGGCCGAACCACGTCGCGATCGTGAAGCTCAGCCACGCGCCCAGCGCGAAGACGTCCGAGTGCGCGAAGTTGATGAACTGGAGGATGCCGTAAACCAGCGTGTAGCCCAGCGCGATCAGCGCGTAAAGGCTCCCGACCGCGATGCCGTCCGTTAAGGTTTGGATGAGTTGTGTCACGCGCGTCTTCGGCCCGCTCCAAGCCGCCCCCTGCGTGTCATCCTGAGGTACTGGCGAACGATCTGGCTTAGATCACGCAGATGCTTCGGAGTACCCCAGCATGACGATCCCCCCGGATGTCATATGACCGGCGTCTCCCTCACTTCGGAGGCTCCACGGTCGCGTAGTAGGAGAACTGTCCGCCCTGGATCTTCTGGATCACCGCCAGCTTGTTCGCGTCGCGGTGCTCGTTGATCGTGATGTTGCCGGTGACCGCCTTGAAGTCCTTGGTCGATGCGATCGCGTCGGCGAGATCGTGGCCGTTCAGACTTTTCGCACGCTTCATCGCGTCGAAGAGCAGGTTCGCCGCGTCATAGCCGAGCGCGGCCATGCTGTCGGGCGTCTTGCCGTATTCGGACTTGTACTTCTTGAGGAAATCCTGCACCTCCGGCCGCTTGTCTTCCTGCGAGTAGTGGTCGGAGAAGTAGCATCCGTCCAGCGCGTCGCCGGCGTTCTTCAGCTCCTCCGAGACCCACCCGTCGCCGCCGATCAGCGGGCAGGTGACCCCGAGCTTGCGCGCCTGCCGCGCGATGTTCACCACCTCCGTGTAATAGCCGGGGATGTAGATGAACTGCGGGTTCTTCTCGCGGATCGCGGTGAGCTGCGCGGAGAAGTCGTTGTCGCCGTCGGCGTACGCTTGCTGGATCAGCACCTGCCCGCCGAGCTTCTCGAAGGCGTTGACGAATTCCTTATTCAATCCCGCGGAGTAGGCCTGCGAGCGGTTGTAGAGCGTCGCGGCCTTGTCGAGCTTCAACTGGTTCTTCGCGAAGCTCGCGCCGACGTAGCCCTGGAACGGGTCGATGAAGCAGACGCGGAAGATCATGTCGCCGATCTCCGTCACCTGCGGGTTGGTGCTCGACGGCGAGATCATCGGCACACCTTCGCGCTGGCAGACCGGCCCGGCGGCGATCGAGCGGCTCGATGCGACTTCCCCGAGCACCGCGACGACGCCGTCCTGCTGGATCAGGCGCGTGACGGCGGTGACGGCCTCCTGGCCCTTGCCCTGGTCGTCGTAGGTGATGAGCTGGATCTGCTTCCCGTTCACGCCGCCGGCGGCGTTGCGCTCCTTGACGGCGAGCTTGATGCCGTTGTCGGTCGAGACGCCGAACGTCGCCTCGCTGCCGGTCATCGAGCCGTAGTGGCCGATCTTGATCGCGCCGCCGGACGCGCTGCCGGTGGCAGGCTGCGTGGACGACGAGGACGATTGTTTTTCGCAGCCGACGACGAGGAAGAGAATGGGGAGGAGAAATGCCGGCGCCAGAACGGCCAGTGCAAGAGTTTTTGCCCGCATGTGCATGGCGAAATGTAGCCGCAAGCGGCGTGGTTTCGCAAGCAAACGACCCGCGCGGCTAGACGACGAGCCACGCTGCTCGCCGCAATGTTCCGGCCGACGATTTCCCCTCGATGCTCGGCCAATCATTGCTTGCCCCCGTTAAAACTTCGATCCCGTTCCCGGTGCAGAGCACCGTGTCCTCGCTCTTGGCTCCGACGATCGACGGATTCCACGCGAACGCCTGGTTCGCCAGCACCGGCACCGGCGAGTTGGGCGTCGCGACCATCTCGCGCGGGAGATAGCCCGTCGATCCGCCCTGGTGATGGTTCTGCCACTGATCGGCATCGCCGTTCTCGGCGTACGCGCGGCGGAGGTCGTCGAAGATCTCGCCGAGCGTTCTCCCCGGCTGGGTGGCGAGGTTCACCGCCGCGTCGATGTTCGCGACGGCCTGGCATTTGTCGCGCTGCTCCTTCGTCGGCTCGGTGAAGGCGACGAAGCGCGTCAGGCAGGCGATCAATCCGCCGAACTCGGCACACGTCACCAGCATCACCAGCTCGTTGCACGCGATCGGCTTGGGGATCGGATGGCGGAACTGCTTGATGCGATCGTCGCCGGTGACGAGCGTGACCAGTGGATTGAGCCGCGCGCGATGCACTTCAAGATCGAGCACGCCGGCGATTTCCTGTTCGGTCATTCCGCGCTTGAGCGACCGACACGCCGATTCCATCGCGCGCGATCCGCGGCGTCCGCCGTCGCGGATGCGATCGATCTCCGGAGCGGTCAGCTCCCAGCGCAGCGCGTTGAAGCTGCCCGGCATCGACGGGAGGTGCAGGGCGAACGCTTCGGAATCGCTGGCGATTTTTCGGCCGGCGATCACGTCACGAACAACCTTCTGCCCGGCGGCGCCGTCATACCAGGGAAAGCGGATCGTTTCGATGCCGAGCTTGTCGAGCTCCTGCGCCTTGATCCGCGGCGACTCGATGTTGTTGGCGATGCAGACGCGCTTGCCGTCCTTGGTGGCGAGAATGCTGGCGACGCCGACCGGGGTGTTGTTGGCGATGTGGTTGTCTTTTCCGCCGGTCACCCACGCGAAGTTGCTGCGCAGCGTCAGCAGCACGCCGTCGAAGTGGTGCTCATCGAGAAACTCTGCCAGCCGATCGCGCTTGATGGACCATTCGCCGCCGCCGCCGGCTTTCATGTCGCTCGTGCCGTTCATGGCGGCGACGTTACGAGTTGTGCGATGAATCGACAAGGTTATAACCCCCCTGTACATTTGCTGCCTCGATGCGAGTGACGATCCCGATCGTTCTCCTGTGCGCCGCTTCGCTGGCGTCCGCGCAATCGACGTCCTTGCCCCCGATCAAGCTCTCGCTCGCGCCCGATCAGTACGAGAGCATCTACGCGCCGCCGGAGGTCACGCCCATCGAGCAGGGGACCAACGAGGGCGGCGTCAACGTCGACTTCCGCTTCAACTACCTGACCGACTACGTCTGGCGCGGCATCGATCGCAGCGAGTCCGGCGGCGCGGAAGACTCGCCCAACCTCCAGTTCGACGGATCGCTCAAGTGGGACCTGGGCAAATGGCCGCACCCCTTCCTGGGCGTCTTCACCAACGTCTACGACTCCGATCCGATCAGCCGCTTCCAGGAGATCCGCCCGTACTTCGGCGCCGAGCTGACGGCCCGGCCGGTGATCTTCACCGTCGGGAACTTCTTCTACATCTTTCCCGATCGCGATCAGTTCAACACCGGCGAGTTGTGGGCGCGCATCAAGCTGGACGACTCCTATTTCTTCCGCACGGACGACCCGGTCCTCAACCCGTACGTCTTCTGCGCCTACGACTACGACATCAATCACGGCGCCTACATCGAGCTGGGCGTCAGCCACGACTTCGTGATCGAAGACACGCCGATCACGCTGACCCCGCGGGCGGCGATCGCGTACGTGGACAACCGCAAAGACTTCCGCACCGAAGGTACGCCGGCGGGCGATCCGGGATTCAATCACGGATCCTTCGGCCGCGACTCGGGCTTTCAGCATTATGAGATCGGGCTGGAGCTGACGTACGCGATGAACCAGCTCCTGAACGTCCCGCTGCGCTACGGGAAGATCGACCTCAAGGGCTACCTCTACTACACCGACGGGCTGAACGATCAGCTTCGGGGCGACACGGAAATCTGGGGCGGGTTCGGCGTCGGCTTCAGCTACTGAATCCCGATTCCGGCTGATCGATCCGCCATGGGTTCGTTTTGTCACCCGCGCGGTGACGAATCTGCAACGCGCGAAGCCGAGACGTCGGAATGCGGAGCAATCTCGCGGATTTGAGATTTGAGATTTCAGATTTTGGACGGAAAGCCGTTGCACGTTCGCGCTGTCGAACGTGCAATCGCGCGAATTGAGAAGCGAGGCGACTAATCCGGGCCGACGGCGGTCAGGTCGGCGTCGCTTTCAGCGCCGGCCTGCGACTCGATCACGTCCTCGAGGTACTGCATGAACTCGCGCAGGTCATCGAGATCAACGGGGATCGGGGGGCCTTCGGAGTCGGCACTGACGACGTGGACGCTGGCGGGGGAGGCGTCGCAGAGGTCGAAGTGAAAGGTCGTGCCGTTTCTGGCGGTGTAGCGGAGCATGCGTCACCGTCCTTCGTTTGAGGCTGTACGGTCGGACAACTGCTCCCCGTCCTCGCGCTGTTCATGTTAACAATCGAACCGAGCGGGACAATGCGCCAAAATCCGCGGATTGTAAAAAATGTTGAGGCGAGCGGAGGTCGCCGTTCAAAGCGCACCGTTTCGCGGTGGGACCTGGCGTCAGGCGCCGCGCTCGGCGCTGCGCGGACGGGTTATCGCGCCAGCGCCTGCATCGATCTTGCGCGCTGCATGCGGCGTTGACGGTCTTCAAAACTCTTCTCGTCCGTGGTCCTTTGCGCTGTGGCTTCGGCAAGCTCCGCTCCCGCCGTCTCGGCGCTGATTTCTTCGGCGGGGATCGCGATCTGGGTCAGGACGGTCAGCTTGTTGTCCTTCATCTGCGCGACGCCCCCCTCGACGTAGAGGACCCGGCGCTTGCCGCCGCCCGGAAGAGCCAACTGCATGCGGCCCTGCCCGAGCTTCACCAGCAGGGGGGCGCGATCGGTGAGGATGCCGATCTCGCCGTCGTGGGCCGGGAGGATCGCCTGCGTGACGGTCTCATCGAGGACCTGCTGCTCCGGCGTGACGATGACGACGTTAAAGGCCATGGGGCGGGGAGTGTAGCAGACGCGGTTTGAGGGTCAATTTCCGGCGATTCTGGATTGCGGTTTTTGGATTTTGGATTGAAGACGCGGACCGGGCCGGCTGAGGTTTTTCGATCCAAAATCCGCAATCCAAAATCGAAAATCAGCCTCCCGCTGCTATGATACGCCGTCATCGCAGAAGACCACCGCGCCGTTTCGCGCGGTGGTTTGGTTTTCTAGGAGTCGTGATATGCAGATCGTCAGCGCCGAAGAGAAGGCCGCCCTCCAAGCCAAGCGCGAGGAGCTGTACAAGTCGCAGATCGACGTCCAGGACCGGATCCGCAGGGCGGCGTCGCTGGGCGATCTGTCGGAGAACGCGGAGTATCACTTCGCCAAGGAGGAGAACCGCAACATTCAGCGCGAGCTGGCACAGATCGAGGCGAAGCTGAAGAACGTGCAGGTGGTCAGCACGGACGACGTGCCGGAGGACGTGGTCTTCCTCGGCCACACGGTCAAGCTGCTCGATCTCGACGACGACAGCGAACAGCTCGTGCGCCTGGTCGGCGAAGCGGGCACGCCCAACCCCAACGACGAGGTGATGCCCGTTTCGGTGAACAGCCCGATGGGCGAAGCGCTGATGAAGGCGCGCGTCGGCGACACGGTGAAGGTGAAAGCGCCGCGGGGGACGATGGAGTTCAAGATACTGGAGATCGTGCAGTAGACGACGTTGCCGCCTTAGCTCAACTGGCAGAGCAGCGCTTTTGTAAAGCGCAGGTTGTCGGTTCGATTCCGACAGGCGGCTTTCTCGGGGGTTTGAGAGTTGTCCTCCTGAGTTACTCCGAAGGTCTGGGTTCGATGACACAGATGCTTCGGAGTACCTCAGCATGACACACCTCGGGCTGTTAGAGTTTTCGTAATACCGGAGGGTGGGGTTGCACTTCCGGGATCAGCTTCTGCGCATTGCAGAAGAAGATCTTTTCTTCCACGTCTTTGGAAAGTTGCAGCGACTTGACGAATTCGAGCAACTCACCTCCGTAATAATCGCGCGCGAAGAGAAGCCGATCCGCGAAGCGATTGAGGAACTTCCTTCCGTGCTCGACGTCGCGGCGGATCGCACCCAATCCTGACCCCGCGGATAAATCCGCGTAGAGATTTGGGTATTTCTCCAGCAATCGAGCGACTTCGCCGCCTTCCTTCACCGGTCCTTTCGGATAGGGCTCCGGATCGCTCGCGGCGTCGGCGCTGATGTAGCGCCAGAAGCCGGGGGCGTGGCCGATGAACGTGGTTTCCGGACAGAGTTGCAGGGCGCGCTCGATGTTCTGGATGTCGCCGCCGAACCACGCTTTTTGTTCGATCGGTTTTCCGGTCTGCTTGTCCGGCAGATGGCGCACGTCGAGGTGGAGGACGACCGGACATTTCAGCTCGCCGGCTTTTTTGAACAGGGCGATGCAGCGCGGGTCGTCGAACTCCATGCGGAACTTCCATTCGCCGCAGACGCGCACGCGGTGGATGTGGTAGGCAGATTCGAACAGCGCGGGCGCATCGCCGATCGCTGGGTGGGGGCAGTAGCCGAGGATGAAGCGGTTGGGGTGTCGCGAAGAGGCAAGCAGGAGGTCGGACAGGAGAACACCGCGGTTCGTCCCGTCCGGCCGGACGTGAACCGGGTTCAAAATGCGGATCCAGTTCGGTTCCCACTCGGCGGGCGTGATCTCCCAGGTCAGCAGCCACGCGAGGTCGATGCCGTGGGCGTCCATATCGGCGATCAGGTCGGCGTCGTTCCGCCAGTGCCAGAAGACGTGCTGGTGGGCGTCGATGAGCATCGTTGCAGATTGTCGATTGTGGATTGTTGATTGTCGATTGACGTTGCGCTTGGCACCCGCCGACGTCATGCTGAGATACTCCGAAGCATCTGCGCTACCTAAGCCAGATCCTTCGGAGTACCTCAGGATGACGCGCTATTGCGGGAGCTTCTGTTTGAGCTTGCGCACCGGCGCGAACAGGTCACCGAGTTTTTTCACGCGCGAGAGGACGTCGTCCGCGACAAACGTGATTCGATCGGCATCGCCGCTCTTCGCGGCGGATTCGACTTCCTTCCACGTCACCGGCGTCGAGACGGTCGGTTTGCCCTTTGCTCGTAATGAATAGACGCAAACCGTCGTCTTCGTCTGATCGTTTTGACTCCAATCGACGAACACTTTGCCGCGACGGAGGTTGCGGGTCATCGTCGCCGTGATGTGATTCGGGTTTTCGCGCTCGAAGATCGTGGCGACGGCGCGGGCGAAGGTTTTCGTGTGGTCGAACGTGATGCCGGGCGTGTTGAGCGGGACGTAGACGTGCAGACTTTGCCGCCGCTGGTTTTGGCGAAGCTTTGGAGCCCGAGCCCAGCGAGCACGTCGCGGAAGCGCAGGCCGAAGCGGCAGCAGTCGATGAGGGTGGCGGGCTCGCCGGGATCGAGATCGAAGACCATCTCGCGCGGTCGCGACCAGTCCTTGGTCAGCGCGAGCGGGACGTGCAGTTCGATGGCGTCCAGGTTGATCATCCAGACCAGCGACGCGACATCCTGAGCCAGACAATAGTTGATGTCGCCTTCCCGCAATCGGCGGGGAACCGACTGCGTTTTCACCCAGGGCGGATGGAACGGCGGGCACTCTTTTTCGAAGAAGACGCTTTCATCCGTGCCGCGCGGGTAACGCTTGAGCGTCACGCCGCGGCCGCGCAGGTGCGGGAGCATCGCCGGCGCGACCCGCGAGTAGTAGTCGATCACCTCGGCCTTGGTGAAGCCGGAGGGAAAGAGCCGTTTCTCGAGGTGCGAGAGGACGAGCTTGCGCCGGCCGATCGTGACGGTTGTTTCCGCAGCAGCCGTGACGCGTTTACCTCATGCCGGCGGCGGTGGCCTTGACGGTCGCGCCGGAGGAGGCGGCCATCGTCGGCGTGGTCGCGGGGTTGGCGACGAAGTCGATCTTGCGCAGGCGGTCCTTGGCGAGCGTGAACACGCCGTGCTCGTTCTTCAGGTAGAAACGGTCTTCCTTCATCTTGCCGGCGACCTTGATCGAGTCGCTGTCGACCTTGTCCACGTCCTGCGCGAGCGTGATGGAGTGGACGTGATCGGTCAGCAGGGTGAGCTCGCCCTGGCCCGAGTCGAGCGTGACGCTGCCGTTGAGCAGCTCTCCGGACATGGTCGTCCCGTCGATGCCCTGGATGACGACCTGCGGGTGCTGCGGCTCGGCGGCGGCCTTCTTGTCGGAACGATCGAGCTCGGCGCAGCCGGCGAGGAGTGGAACAAGTGCGAGCAGGGCGAGTCGGCGCATGGGAGGATCTCCGCAGACGAGACGAACGGATTCGGGCGACGCAAACTCAATCTAGCAATCGACGCGGCACGGCGGGTGTCAGAATC
Source organism: Phycisphaerae bacterium (assembly GCA_025936175.1). Taxonomy (GTDB): domain Bacteria; phylum Planctomycetota; class Phycisphaerae; order Tepidisphaerales; family Tepidisphaeraceae; genus JAICTV01. Next base: position 31,709 of record JAICTV010000002.1, on the reverse strand, counting down.
GTGCGTCGGTGACGTCATCTCTACCGCGGGAACGGGACAATGGGGAAGGTGTGATTTTGGTGCGGGGAAAGAGCCTTCGAAATCCGTGGACGCCACCTAATGTCATCCCGAGGTACTCCGAGGGATCTCGGATTTGGAAAGCCGTTCGACGCCGAGATCCCTCGCGGAATACCGCTCGGGATGACATCGTGCGGCGTACCCGGGGCCGCGGTTACGACAAGATCAGCGCGAACGCGATGCCGAAGATGCCCAGGATCATCAGCAGGCGCTTGGTGCGCTTGCTGGTGAGACGGCGGGGGCCGTGAATGGCGTCGACAAAATCACCCATCATGCTGCGATCGAGCACGGAGCTGAGCTCGAGGCCGATGAGCCAAGTGCCGTCCTCCTGCTGCCTGGAGCGCACGACCGTGAGCAGGACAATGAGCTCACCGTGTTCCGGGCGCGGGACTTTGAGCAGCCACTGGCTGCCGGCGGCCATCGACTCGGTGTGGTACATGCCGACGCCGGTGGGGGAGAAGTCTTCGATCTGGACGTTGAGCGGCTCGCCCTGTTTGCCGCGCGTCCAGGCGGTGATCTCGGCGGGAACGCGGAACTTGACGCGCATGTTGCGGCGGCGGTCCGGCGGGACGTACGCCTCGTCGAAGGCCATGCGGATCTCGCTGCGCTGATCGTATGTCAGGCTCACGTGTCGCTCTCCTCACCCGGGGGAAATCGGTGCTCTAGAGGAGTTTCGGCGCGATATCGGCATGACTGAATGAGATCGGCGGAAAATCCGGATCAAAGCGCCTTACGGGACCTTTTTGAGGCGGCGTGGGCCGATAAATCTTCGGCAATTTGGCGCAGGACCGAATTCCAATCGTCACAGGCCGGCTGGCGGTAGAGGCGCATGGTCGGGTACCACGGCGAGTCCGGGCGATCGAGCATCCAGCGGAAATCGGGGGCGAAGGGGAGCATCGTCCAAACCGGCTTTCCCATCGCGCCGGCGAGATGCGCGATCGCGGTGTCAACGGCGATGACCAGATCGAGGTTGGCGATCACCGCCGCGGAGTCGGAGAAGTCGAAGAGCTTTTCCGCCGCGTCGATCAGCTTCATGCCCGCCGGCTGCCTGGCGGCCTCGCGCTGCGGGTCCCATTTCTGGAGCGAGTAGAAGACGACGTCCGGCGCGGGGGAAGCAAGCGGCGCAAGCTGCTCGAGGCGGAGCGAGCGCTGCTTGTCGTCGCGATGCGTCGGCCGCCCGGCCCAGGCGAGGCCGACGCGCAACGTGCCTTCGTCGCCGCCGTCGGACTTGATGCGATCGGCCCACACGTGCGCCACCTTCGGCGACGCGGACAGGTACGGCACGTTCGCGGGGATGGTCTTGAGCGTCGTGTTGAACGCCAGCGGAAGGCTCATCACCGGGATGTGCAGGTCGAACGGCGGGAGCGGATCGCCGAGCGCGACGACGTCGGGCGCCGTCGGCATCCGGCGGACGAGATCGACCAGCTCGCGCGGGACCTGAACGATCACGTCTCCGCCGCGCTCGCGCGCGACCAGCGGCACGTAGCGGAGGAACTGGATGGTGTCGCCGAAGCCCTGCTCGTGATGCAGAAGGATCGTCTTGTCGGTCAGTTTCCCGCCGGTCCACTGCGGCTTATTGAAGAGGCGCTTGGGCTCCTTGAAGCTCGGGGCCTTCCACCGCCATTCGTACTCCGCCCAGCCGCGCTTGAAATCGCCGGCGAGGAGGAGGGTCTTGGCGAGCGTGCCGTGCGCTTCGGTGTCGTCGGGGTTGAGCTGGAGTGATCGGCGCAGCGCTTCGATTGCTTCGGTCGCGCGGTTGGTCTTCACCAGGATCTTGGCGAGCGTGTGGTGCGCGTTGGCGTCGTCGCCGCGCAGCGCGATCGAGCGACGGATGATCGGCAGCGCCTCGTCGAACCGGCCCATCGCCTGCAGCGCGACGGCGAGGTTGGTGTGGGCGCGCGGGTGATTCGGGTCGAGTGCGGTCGCCTGGCGGAAGAGCGCTTCGGCCTCGGCGAGGCGGTCCTGCTTCCCGAGGGCGACGCCCTGGTCGACGAGTTGTTCGACGGAGTTCTCGGCGAAGTTCACTCCGACGGATTGTAACGATTAGAATCCGCCGATCATGTCATCGCTCATCGCGGCCATCGACCAGGGCACGACCAGCACGCGCTGCATGTTGTTTTCCGAGTCGTCAGTGGTTTCGACGGCGCAGAAGGAGCACCGGCAGGTCTTTCCGCGCGCGGGATGGGTGGAGCACGATGCGATCGAGATCTGGCGGCGGACGGAAGAAGTTTTCGCCGAGCGGTGATATCGGCGAACGCGCGGTTCGAAGACATCGCCGCCATCGGCATCGCGAACCAGCGCGAGACGACGGTCGTCTGGGACCGGCGGACGGGCAAACCGCTGCACCACGCGATCGTCTGGCAGGATACGCGGACTCAGGACATCTGCGATGACCTGAGTGCGCGCGGCGTCGCGGACCGGGTGCGCGAGAAGACGGGCCTGCCCGTCGCGACGTATTTTTCCGCGACGAAGCTCAAGTGGATTCTCGACAACGTCGAAGGCGCCCGCGCGAGCGCCGAGCGCGGCGACGCGATCTTCGGCACGATCGATACGTGGCTGATCTGGAATCTGACCGGTGGCGCCAGCGGCGGCGTGCACGTCACGGACGTGACGAACGCGAGCCGCACGCTGCTGATGAATCTCCGCGCGCTCGACTGGGACGATGAGCTGCTGGAGATGTTCACCATCCCGCGCACGATGCTTCCGAAGATCACGTCATCGAACGCGAAAGCGGGCTGGGGAAAGTACAAAGTCCGGGGCTTTGCCGCGGGAATCCCCGTCTGCGGAAACCTCGGAGACCAGCAAGCCGCGCTCGTCGGACAAGGATGTCTCTCCAAAGGCGATTGCAAAAACACGTACGGGACCGGTTGCTTTATGCTCCTGCACACGGGAGAAAAGCCCGTCGCATCGAAGTTCGGACTGCTGACGACCGTCGCGTATCGCTTCGATGACGGCCGAGCGGCGAACTACGCCCTCGAGGGCTCCGTCGCCGTCGCCGGGTCGCTCGTCCAATGGCTCCGCGATAACCTTGGACTGTTCGCGGCTTCGAAGGACGTCGAGGCGATGGCGCGCAGCGTCGAGGACAACGGCGACGTCTACTTCGTTCCGGCGTTTTCGGGCCTGTTCGCGCCGCGCTGGCGCGCCGATGCGCGCGGGACGATCGTCGGCATGACGCGCTTCACCAACCGCGGTCATCTCGCCCGCGCCGCGCTGGAGGCGACGGCGTATCAGACCCGCGACGTGCTCGAAGCGATGCGCGGCGACGCGAACGTCCAACTGTCATCGCTTAAAGTCGACGGCGGCATGACCGCCAACGATCTGCTCATGCAATTCCAGGCGGACGTGCTCGGCATCGCCGTCGAGCGGCCGAAGGTGATGGAGACGACGGCGCTGGGCGCGGCGTACGCCGCCGCACGGGCGATCGGCGCCTGGCCGGAGAAGCCCGCGATTCAATCCGCCGGCGGAGGGATGCGCTGGGAGCCGCGGATGGATCAGCGGACGCGCGACAAGCTCTATGAGCGCTGGCTGGCGGCGGTGGAGCGGTCGCTCGGCTGGGTCGAAACGGCCGGCGGGTGATCGTCATTCACGCCGACCGCGGCGATCGTCCACCGGTCCCCGCTGCGGGTCAGGTGCAGCGATTCGTCCATGTGCCGGGTGCCGAGCGTCGCCTTGATGATCACGTCGCGCGTGTCGCCGGCCGATTTGATCGATGCGATTTCAACCTTCGCCTGCTGCGACGACAACCCGCCCGGCAAGTCGATGGAGGTGGCGGGCTCGGACTGACATGCCGCCGCCGCGCCGGCGGTGAGGAGCTGGCGGAGCTGCGCGTCCTCGGCTTCGATGCGCGTGCGCCTGGCTTCGGCGACAAAGTAGGCGGCGGTCGTCGCCAGCACCGCGCCGACCAGAATGATCATGAAGATCGCCATGATTGACGCGAAGCCGCGGGGGCTGGCGCCCCGGACCTGATTCGCGGAGATGTCATTGCGAGGTGCTCCGAGGAATCCTGGACGCCGCTCGACGTCGAGATTCGTCGGAGTACCTCGGGATGACAATCTTCGCGGCGCGCCGAGGAGGCGCGAATGTCTCGACGGCATGTGCCTGCGCCGGCGGATCATTTGAGCATCCCGTTGACGGTTGTTCGCTGGCTCGCGAAGGACAGCGTCGCCGCGCGGGCGGTTTTCGATTCGGCGACGGCGAGGAGCAGCGTCGACCCGTCGAGCTGGAACGTCGCGCCGGGCGGGGCGGTCCACGTGTCGGTGTCGTCGCCGACGCGGCGGGAAAGCTTGTCGTTCCGCAGCGTCCAGGTAATCGCGCCACCGCCGTCGCTGAGCGTGACCGCGGCGGTGTGCGGATCTTTCACCGCGATCTTCTGCGCCGTCCAAACGTCCTCGCGCAATCGCAGCTCGGCGAAGTTGAAGCTGGCGGCGGCGTTCTGGGCATTGGCGGTGGTGTAGTTGAGCATGAACGTCGCGTGGAAGAGCTGCGCGACAAGCAGGCCGAACGTGCCGAGCAGGATGATCGTGACGAGCAGCTCCATGAGCGTGAAGCCGCGACGACGAGGATGACGTGGACGTGTGCTCATCGCCCGCCTCCCGCAGGAATCGCATCGCGCCGGACGAGGCCCGTCAATTCGCTCGCGCGGCCGTTGCGACGGGTGACGGTGACGACGGCCCACGTGCATCCCTTCGCGGGCGATGCGGTCGAATCAATCGATCGCACCTTCACGCTCATCCCCGCGGGGGAAGGGGGCGGCTTGGCGCCCGTCTGCATCGAAATGAGCGTGCGCTCGGCCAGTCGCGTCGCCTCGCGCGAATCCGCGAGTTGATCGGCGGCTTTTTGCTGTCGGCGGACCGAGAGCACCAGCACCGCCGCCAGCACACCGACGATGATGATCGCGACGATCGTATCCGCCAAAAACCATCCGGCGCGGCGAAGGTGTGCTGTTGGTCGTCGTCGCATCAAAGCCTCCACCTGCCCGAGTGCGCGGAAAGCGATTGGATGAGCGACGCCATCGGGGTGATCAAGGCGATGGCGATGATCGCGACGATGCAGGCGAAGAAGAGCGTGATCGCGGGGACGGCGGCGGCCTGCAGCAGCGATGAGGCGCGGCTGAAGCGGGCGGCGTAGTAGCGGGCGAGGAAATCGAGCACGTCCGCCGCCTGATCGCCGCCGCGCGCGGCCGACAGCATCTCGCAGACCAGTCGCGGCAGGCCCGCGCGTCGCGCGCCTTCACTGAGGCTCATGCCGTTGGTCACGAGCTGCGACCAGAACGCCAGCTTCGTCGCCAGCACGCGGTTGACGCGCAGGGCGGCGGCCTGCTCGAGCGCGCGGTGGGCGGGCGTGCCGCCACGGAACGCATCGGCCATCAGGTCGAGCGCGTCGCCGAGCCCGCGGTCGCGGACGATTCCGTGTGCGATCGGCAAATACCAGTAGACGGCGTCGCGGAACCAGGCCAGCGACGCCGGCGGCTCCTCGCGCGGGTGGAAGACTTCCCACAGCGATCCGCCGCCCCACCAGAGCAGCGAAAGCGTCGCCAGCATGATCGCGATCGTCGCCACCGATTCCGAGCCGGTGAAGACCGTCATCGTGATGTCGGGGAGTTTGGTGCCGAAATCTTTGAAGACCGCCTGATATTTGGGCAGGACGAAGATGCTGACGAGAGAGATCGCGCTGCAAATCGCGGTGATCATCATGAAGGGGTACGCGCGGACGAAGCCGGACGAGCCGGCCTCGCGATCGAGCTCGATGCGCTGGTCGGCGACCAGCCGGCGCAGCGCGTGCGCCAGCCGGCCGAGGCGCTCGGAGGCGTCAAGGATCGACCACGATCGCGGCGTCACCTCCGGCACGCCGATCTGCAGCGCGGTGCCGAGCGAGTAGCCGTCTTCCAGCAGCGTGCGCACGGTGCCGAGGCGCGTGGCGATGATGCCGCGCTCGGCGCGGGCGGCGGCGGTGAGCATGCGCGGGAGCGGCAGGTTCAGTCGCACCGCCTGCTCGAGGTACGAGAGCACCGCCGCGGCGCGGCGCCGCCGGACCAGCGTCAAGATCCGCACGAGCACCGGAAGCATCACGATGATCCCCGCCGCCGCCAGGTAGCCGATCGGCGGCGCGGTGAGATAGCCGATGGCGACGGCGGCTCCGAACATGGTCGCGGCGGCGGCGACCATCCAGAAGAGCGCCTCGATGATGATCTTGAGCGATCTCATGTCGTTCAGCCGGTGATCGCGTGCAGCAGCGTAATGAACGGCAGGAACAATCCCGCGATGACAAAGCCGATGACGACGGCGACGACGATGATCAGCAGCGGCGCGAGCAGGCCGGGGATGAGCGTCAGCCGCGCGTCGGATTGCTGCTGGTACATGTCGGCGAGCATGGTCATGGCGGCGGGGAGGTCGTGGTTCTGGGAGGACATCGCCATGGCGGCGACGACGGTCGCGGGGAGGAGGCGCGTGTGCTCGACGGCGTCGATGGGTTTTCCGGCCTGGATCGCGCCGCTGATTTCATCGCCGTCGCGGCGCAGCGCGGGCGAGCCGACGACGTCGCCGGCGAGCTCGATGCTGCGCGGCAAATCCATCCCCGCGAGGATGCCCAGCTTCAGCGCATCACACCAGCGCGCCACGAGGTTCCACTTCAGCACCGGGCCGATCAGCGGCATCGGCAGGACCAGCGCATCCGTCACCGCCGCCGCCGACTTGCTCATGCGGATCATCTGCACGGCGATGATCAGCGCGATCAGGATGATGGCGGCGGCGAGGAGCACGTAGGGCATCCAGGTTGGCACCGAGAGCAGCGCGCGGGTCATCAGCGGGAGCTGCACGCCGAAGTCGCGGAACATCAGTTGAAACTGCGGGATGACGACCAGGCTGAGGAAGGTGATCACCAGCACGAGTCCCGCGAGCACCATCAGCGGATAGGTGGAAGCCCGCCAGATCGCGGCGCGCAGACGCTGGACGAGATCCATATGCCGGCCGAGGTTTAACAGGACGCCCGGCAGATCGCCGCTGCGCACGCCGGCGGCGATCAATCGCGAGTAGAGCGGCGGGAAGCGCTCCTGGTAGTTCTCGAACGCCTGCTCGAGCGGCGTGCCTTTCTCGAGCTCCGCGCTGAGCTGGTTGATCGTGGTCTTCAGCCGCCCGCCGCGCATGTCCTGGGCGATGAGACGAAGCCCGTGCTCGACCGGCATCCCCGCCGAGGTGAGATGCGCGAGCTGAAGGTTGAAGGCGGCGAAGTCGCCGGCCTTGAGCGGCCGGCCACGCGCCGATTCCTTCGCGGGTTCGATCTGCAGCACGCGCAGACGAAGCCCGGCGAGAAGGCGCTGGGCCTGCTCGACGTCGGCGGCGTCGATGGTGCCGGCGACGGGCTGACCTTGCAGAGTCTGAGCCTGATAGGCGAATGCGTTGGCAGCGGCGGCGGTGTCGGTCATGCGGTCTCTATACGGTCGTCCGGTTGGCCCAGCGCGCGGAGGACGTCCGCGTCGTCGGTCCAGCCTCTGTGTACAAAATCGACGGCCGCGGCGCGCATGGGACGGAAGCCGGCCTGCGCGGCATAGATTTTCATCAGTTGAGAAGCATCGGCCCGCTTGAGCACGGCGGCGCGCAGCGGATCGTCCATCGCCACGAACTCCGCGGCGGCGAGGCGGCCGCGATATCCGCTACCTTCGCGGCGGCGCAGCAGCCGCTGCGTGACGATGCCGAAGATCGCGCTTGAGAGCTGGTAGGGCTCGACGCCCATTTCCATGAGTCGAGCCAGCGCGAATGCGGGATTGAGTGCGTGCAGCGTCGAGATCATGCGATGACCCGACAGCGCGGCCTGAACCGCCAGCGTCGCCGTCGCCGGATCGCGGATCTCGCCGAGCATCAGCACCTGCGGGTCCTGGCGGAGGATGCTGCGGAGCGTCCGCTCGTAGGTCAGCTCGCCGAACGGCGCGACCTCGATCTGCGTGACCCCGGGGATGTCGCGCTCGATCGGGTCTTCCAATGTGATGATGCTGAGGCCCGGCGACGTGGCGGCGATGTGCTGGAGCAGGGCGTAGATGCTCGTCGTCTTGCCGGCGCCGGCGGGACCGGTGAGGACGAGCATCCCCGCGTCGCTCGCCGCGAAGCGGTGCAGGCCTTGGAGCACTGACTCGGGAAGGTTCAGTTCTTCCAGCGTGTGCGGCTGGATCAACTCGGCGGGAAGTCGGACGACCGCACGCAGGCCGTGCATCGTCGGCATGATGCTCAGGCGAAGGTCGAGGGGCTGCGGCGACGACGCCACCGCTGCCGTCAGTCGTCCTTCCTGCGGGATGTCGAGGCGATAGGTGAGCAGGTGAGCCATCACCATCAGCCGCGCGACGAGGCTGCGGCCGACGGTCAGATCGTGCTTGCCCACAACTTCCAGAATGCCGTCAATACGAAAGCGAACTTCGAGGCCGTCGGCGGTGGGTTCGAGATGAACGTCGGAGGCGCGACTTTTGACGGCGTCGTCGAGGATCTGATCGACGATGACGCGCGCGTCTGGAGTCGAATTCGGAGATGAACTAGCCACGGATGGGGCACAGATTAGCACAGATGAAAGACCTCGCACGATGTTCGGACGAAACGCGCCGCGAGATTCGCGTGACGTCATCCTGAGGTACTCCGAAGGATCTGGCCGCGGTCACCCAGATGCTTGGATCACCCGCTGCGCGAGTACCCAGTACCTCAGCATGACAAAGTCAGCGCGCGCTGCGGGAGCGTTGACACCATCCGTGTCCATCTGTGCCCCGTCTGTGGCAAATCAAATTCTTCTAGCGAATCCGGAAATCCCGCTGCTCCGGCCGCGGCTGGTGCGTGTCTTTGCCATCCGGAATCGACGACGCGACGATCACGCCGCCCGCGACGCACAACGCCAGCGCCGCCGCGATGCTGGTGGCGACCCACTTGGCCTTGGCGATGGCGATCTGCTGCACGACCTGACGCGCCAGCTCCGATGAGGCGACGGATGCGGTCGCGCTCCTGGTCGCCGCCGTGGTGATCTTGGCGGTCAGTTCCGCGGGCGCGGGAGCGGCCAGCTTGTTGTAGAGGTAGTAGGTGACCATCGTCGCCGGCAGCGTGCGCGCCGAGACGCCGAAGGAGCCGCGGAGTTTTTCCACCGCCCGGCTGACGCGCTTGCGTGCCGCCTCCTCGGCGGTGCCGAGGATGTGCGCGATCTCGTCGAACGATTTGTGCTCGTAGAAGCGGAGCATGACCGCCTTGCGATCGCCCTCGCGCAGGGAAGCGAGCGCCGCGTCGAGGTCGCCCTCGTACTGCGGCCAGCGGGTGTCGGCTTCTTCCTCCCAAACGGTCTTGGCCATCTCGGCGGCCCTTCTTTCATGTCGCTTGCGCCGGGCGGCCATCTTCATGTGACCCAGCGAAGCGTAGCGGGTGGTGCTCAACAGCCACGATGAGAGGACCGCCTCATGGCGGAGCGTGGAGGCCTTGCGGGCCAGGACGATGAACACCGCCTGCGTGATTTCCTCGGCGACGTGTCGGTCATGGACGTTTCTCAGCGCAGCCGAATAGACGAAGCCGATGTGCTTGGAGACCAATTGCCCAAAGGCCTCCTGCGAAGCGGTTTCGACGTATTCCTGCAATAGATGAGCGTCGTCCATGTTGCGCGAGCTTCTGAAGTAGTATGCACGAGGAGGGGACGACAGGACACAAAACCGGCGAAAATTTCGTGTCGCACGCGGCCCCCCTTTCGATTCCGCCCGAAAGTCAGAATTCTCGCCTATTGGAGCCCCGGTTGGGATGGGGGGGGGGGTGGTCATGATATCTCCTTGTCCGACAAGAACTAATGACGAGGGTGACAGGCACCCTCGGCGCAGGGACCCTCGGACGCAGGCGCCCTCGGAATCGTCACAGGCACCGGCTCTGTCTCAATCTTCCCCGGTAGGGGCGAGGCCTGCCTCGCCCGCATTTGTCGGTCGCGAATTTCCAGCCAAACTCGAAGAGGGCGACGCAGGCGTCGCCCCTGCAAATCCGGCGAATCACGGGGTTGAGACAGAGCCACAGGCACCCTCTGAGGCGCACGCGCCCTTTCACGCGTAACCTTCTACAGCGACGAAGACCGCTGACCCATCGCGGATGTGTGAGATCTCGAGGCTTGCTCGGGCGCGCGCCGCAGGATGCGCTGTGCGAGGCGCAGATTGCTGAAGGCTTGGTTGCGCGCCGCCAAGGCCGCGGGCAAGCGTGTGCCGAAGCGGCGCCATCGTCCCGCGATGCACCACGCCGCGCCTTAAATTCCGTCGTGGCGTCCCGGGCTACAATGTCCCCGCATGGGGCGTCCCCTCTCTTCCAAGCAGCGTGAGCGGCTGTTTCACGCCAAACAGAAAGCTGCGCCTTCGTCCAACGGCCAGGCCAAGACGTCGAAGATCCGCGAGAACAAGCATTTACGCGATTACGTGCGGTGGCTTTGGCCGTACCGCTTCGCGATCGTCTGGGTGCTGGTTCTCGCGCTCATCACCTCGGCGCTCGATATGGTCTGGCCGCTGGCGATCAAGGGGATCATCAACCTGCTTTCCGGCGGCGGGACGAATTCGCAAAAACTGGCGCGGCTGAACCTCTTCGGCGCGGGGGTCGTGCTCCTGCTGATCGTCAAGCAGCTCCTCGACAGCTATCGCGGCTACCGCACGACCGTTCTGAACGCCAAGGTCATCTTCCGCCTCCGCAAGCGGCTGTTCCGAAAGCTGATCGGGCTGGGGCTCGGCGAGCTTTCGGAAATGAAAGCGGGCGGGATCACCTCACGACTCTCGGGCGATGTGGACAGCGTCAGCGGGCTGGTGCAGATGGCGATCATCAGCCCGGTCGCAGCATTCATCCGCGTCGTGCTCACCATCGCGATCTTTTTCTACCTGAGCTGGCAACTCGCCGTCGCGGCGCTGATCACCATGCCGCCGATCGCGCTGGCCAGCATGGTCTACATGCGCCGCGCGCGCCCGGTGTGGCGATCGATCCGCGAAGACCGCTCGGAAATCGACGGCCGCGTCAACGAAACGTTCGGCGGGATCCGCATCGTGCGCTCCTTCCGCCGCGAGCCCCACGAGGAACGCGCCTACGCCACCGGGCATCATCTCACCATCCGCAAGTCGCTCTACGCCGAGCGGATCGAGTTGATCCTCGGCGGCGTGTGGGGCTTCATGATCCCGGCAACCAGCCTGCTGATCGTCTGGTACGGCGGCTGGCTTCACCTGCACAACAAGGCGCAGATCAGCGACCTGTTCGTCTTCCAGATATACGCGGTGATGCTGCTGCAGCCGATCTGGCAAATCGTCAACTCGATCAACACGACGCAGCGTTCGCTGGCGGCGATGGAGCGCGTCTTCGAGATCCTCGCCAAGCCGATCGATAAACCCGATGCGCCCGATGCGATCGACGCGCCCGAGAAGGTGCGGGACATCCGCTTCGATCACGTCACTTTCGAATATCGCGAAAATACGCCGGTTTTGAAGGATTTTCACCTGCTCGTCCCCGGCGGGGCGACGGTGGCACTGGTCGGTCCCAGCGGCGCGGGCAAGACGACACTGACGGATCTCGTGGCGCGCTTCTACGATCCCACGCGCGGCCGCTTGGTTCTCAACGGCATCGACCTCCGCCGCCTGCGCCTTCGCGATTATCGAAAACTCCTCGCCGTCGTTCAGCAGGAAACCTTTCTTTTCGACGGCACGGTGCGCGATAACATCGCGTACGGAAGACGTCACGTCGGCGACGCGCAGATCATCGACGCCGCGCGGCGGGCCAACGCGCATGAGTTCATCGAGAAACTCCCCGAGCAGTACAACACGCTCATCGGCGAGCGCGGCTTCAAACTCTCCGGCGGGCAGCGCCAGCGCCTTTCCATCGCCCGCGCGATCCTGGCCGACCCGCAGATCCTCATCCTCGACGAGGCCACGAGCAACCTCGACACCGAGAGCGAGCAGCTCATCCAGGCATCGCTCGCGGAGCTGTTCAAGGGCCGCACCACCTTCGTCATCGCGCACCGGCTCAGCACCGTCACGGGCGCGGACATCATCGTCGCGATGAACCACGGCGAGATCGTGGAGGTGGGAACGCACGCGGAGCTGATGGAGCGGCGCGGGTTTTATTTCGACATGGTCGAGCGGCAGTGGCGCTCGTTCAGCGTGCTCGATGAATCGGCGCTGCCGTGAGAGAGGTCGAGCGATCCGAAAGAGGCGATCCCACGCGTCGCCTGTTGATCGCGCTCGGCCGACGTCGGGTCCAGTGGACGGCGTAGAATGCCGCCATGGAACGCCAGCTCGAGCCGGAACTGATGGACCTGGTCGATGAAGCCGAGGCGTACGCCGCCGCGGATTTCGCCGACGTCAACATCGCTTTCGCCGAGCGCGTGCTGAAGCTGGCGGATAATTTCAAGACCGCGCGTGTGGTCGATCTCGGCTGCGGCCCGGCCGACATCGCCATCCGGATCGCGCTGGCGCGAGCGGAGTGGCGGATCGATGCCGTTGACGCGTCGCCGGCGATGCTCGATATCGCGCGCCGCGCGGTCTCTTCCTATCACGCCGCGCGCAATCTCACGCTTTGTCTCGCGGACGCGAAGAACACGGGGCTCTCCTCCGGCGGCTACGACGTGATCTTCTCCAACTCGCTGCTGCACCACCTTCCCGATCCGCTGCCGTTGTGGACGGAGATGAAGCGACTCGCCAGGCCGGGCGCGGTGCTGTTCGTGCGCGATCTTCATCGCCCAGCCACCGCGCAAGCGGCGCGGCGGATCGTCGGTCACTATGCCGGCGGCGAAACCAAGCTGTTGCAGGAAGAGTTCTATCGCTCCCTCCTCGCCGCGTTCACGATCGATGAAGTGCGCGGGCAGCTCGCCGAGGCGAGGCTGGCCCATCTCGCCGTCGAAACGTCCAGCGATCGTCACCTGGACGTGCACGGAAGGGTGACGGCGTAACCGACGCATCGAACCACATATTTACGTTGCAAGACTAGATCCCACAGCCACTTGCGCTCCACTCCCCCGATCAGGGAGATTGTTCAATTGTTAACCGGCGATATGTTTCGCACCGTCGTTCGAACGCGTAGTCGAACGCCAGAAGGAGCAAACGTCATGACCGAATCGATGCGCAGCCAGGTCGTCTGCTTCATCGCGCTCGCCGCGATGGTGGTCTCGGCGGCGGTGTGGATGCTGGCGCCGATGCCGGCGTGAGGTTGCCCCGGAGTGAAGAAGGTTTGTTGCGAGAAGGAGTGATCTGCAATGCGTCCGTTTGCGATTGTGGAAGGAGTGCTGGTGTCGGCGTTGGCGGTGGCGCTGATCGTCAAGCCGCAGCCGAAGATTCTCAAGGCCGAGCAGCCGCCGCCGGCGCCGGCGGCCGAGACGTCGATCGGCGAGACCAGGAAGCTGGGTGACGGCATCGTGCGCTCGTTCGTGCGCACCGTCGAAGGCAGGCCGGTCGCGATCGGCGTGACGTTCACCGAAAGCGCGCTCAACCATCTTCCGACGACCGGCGACCGCGGACTCGGCTGCTGTCAGAACGAGACGTTGCTGCGTCTGCCGGACGGGCTGAACGTCCCTCCGTTCACGCACATCGCGGTGAACTGGAACCCGAACGGCCACGTCCCGCCCGGCATTTACGACAAGCCGCACTTCGATTTCCACTTTTACATGATGGATGACGCCGAGCGGCAGAAGATCGCGCTGGACGATCCGAACTTCGCCAAGGCCCCGCCCGCCGATTGCCTGCCCGCCGGTCACATTGCGACGCCCGGCGTGATGAAGATGGGCGTGCATTGGATCGATCCGACGTCGCCGGAATTCCACGGCATGCCGTTCACCCGTACGTTCCTCTACGGCGCGTACGCCGGCCGGGTGAACTTCATCGAACCGATGATCACCAAGGCGCAGTTCGACATGAAACAGGACAGCACCGACACGATCAAGCAGCCCAAGGTCTATCCGCTGGGCTACTTCCCGACGACGTACAGCATCAAGTACGACGCCGCGGCGAAGGAATATACGGTGGTGCTCGAGGGGCTGACGGCGCACTGACCCCGCACCGCACCAACCACGCTGATGACATCTTGTGCATCCCCGGCGGGAGTCACATCGCTACAATCCCGTCATGTCTGATGACGGTTCGCCCCATCTGGCCGAAGTTCATCGTCTGCACCAGGACACCCGCCGCGAGCAGAACTGGAAACGGTGGGGGCCTTATCTTTCCGAGCGGCAGTGGGGAACGGTTCGCGAGGATTATTCCGCCGACGGGGACTGCTGGAATTACTTCCCGCACGATCACGCGCGCAGCCGCGCGTATCGCTGGGGCGAAGACGGGCTGCTGGGGTTCTGCGACCGCGAGTGTCGCCTGTGTTTTTCTGTCGCGCTGTGGAACGGAAAAGATCCGATCCTCAAGGAGCGCCTTTTCGGCCTGACCAACGGGGAAGGAAATCATGGCGAGGACGTGAAGGAGGAATACTTCTACCTCGACTCCACGCCGACCCACTCGTACTGCAAAGCGCTCTATAAATATCCGCAGGCGGAATATCCGTATCAGCAGCTCGTCGATGAGAACGCGAAGCGCACGCGGCACGAGCCGGAATACGAGCTGAGCGACACCGGGGTGTTCGAAGGCGACCGCTACTTCGACGTCTTCGCCGAATACGCGAAGAACTCGCCCAACGACATCCTGATCCAGGTGACGGCGATCAACCGCGGTCCCGAGGCGGCGGAACTTCATCTGCTGCCGCAGCTTTTTTTCCGCAACACCTGGTCGTGGGGCTGCAAGCACGAGGGGTGCGAGGTGAAGCCGCGCGTGCAGCTCGTGCGGCCCGGTGTCGTGCAGTGCGATCACGCGACGCTCGGACGATTCTTCCTCTACGTCGATGAGTACGACGGCAAGCCGGTCGATCTGATCTTCACGGAGAATGAGTCGAACGTCTCGCGGCTGTTCGGCGCGGTGAACTATTATCCAAACGTCCGCGATGCGTTTCATGATTACGTCGTCAACGGACGCGGCGACGCGATCAACTCCGCTTCGGTGGGGACGAAGGCCGCCGGATATATCGCGGTCCAGATCCCCGCCGGCGCAGAAGCGTCCCTCCGCCTGCGATTGTGCGCCGCCGACGAAGCGCCGGCCGAACCGTTTAATGAAGGTTTCGCGCAGGTCTTTGAGCAGCGGCTCAAGGAAGCGGACGCGTTCTACGACCGCGTCATTCCGCCGAATCTGCCCGTCGATCAAAAGCAAGTCGCGCGACAGGCGTATGCGGGATTGCTGTGGAGCAAGCAGTTCTACCATTACATCGTCCGTGACTGGCTCGAAGGCGATCCCGAGCAACCGCCGCCGCCGCAAGAGCGGTGGAGCGGCCGCAATCACAACTGGCTGCACCTGTTCAACCGCGACGTCATCTCGATGCCGGACAAGTGGGAGTACCCGTGGTACGCGGCGTGGGATCTCGCCTTCCACACGGTCTGCTTCGCGCACGTCGATCCGCAATTCGCCAAGGAGCAGCTCCTGCTGTTCCTGCGCGAGTGGTACATGCATCCTAATGGGCAGCTCCCGGCGTACGAGTTCTGCTTCGGCGACGTGAATCCGCCGGTGCACGCGTGGGCGTGCTGGCGCGTCTACAAGATGTCGGCCGAGCGCGGGCATCGTGACCTCGCGTTTCTCGAGCGCGCGTTCCACAAGCTGCTGATCAACTTCACCTGGTGGGTGAACCGCAAGGACGTCAACGGCCGCAACGTCTTCGGCGGCGGATTTCTCGGGCTCGACAATATCGGCGTCTTCGACCGCAACCAGGAGCTTCCCGACGGCGCGATCCTCGACCAGGCCGACGGCACCGCGTGGATGGCCTTCTATTGTGGCACGATGCTCTCCATCGCGATGGAGCTCGCCGCGGAACGACGGGTTTACGAAGACGTCGCCAGCAAATTCTTCGAGCATTTCATCGCAATCGTCGATGCGATCAACACGCTGGGCGGGACCGGGCTGTGGGACGACGCCGAAGGCTTCTACTACGACCGCCTCTCCATCGACGGACGGACGATCCCGCTCACCGTGCGATCGGTGGTCGGTCTGATCCCGCTGCTCGCCTGCGAGGTGCTCGAGAATGACGTCATCGACCGTCTGCCCGGCTTCAAAAAGCGGATGATGTGGTTCCTCGAGCATCGCAAAGACCTGGCGCACTTCATCAGCTACGCCGAGTGCAAGGGCCATCATGGCGGGCGGCGGTTGCTGGCGGTTCCCTCGCGCGAGAAGCTCGAGCGCGTGCTCGCGGTCATGCTGGATGAGAAGGAGTTCCTCTCGCCGTTTGGCTTGCGCTCGATGTCGAAGCGGCACGAAAAGCAGCCGTGCGTCTTCAAGATCGACGGCAAGAGTTTCGAGGCGCACTACACGCCGGGGGAATCGGATACCGAGCTGTTCGGCGGGAATTCCAACTGGCGGGGCCCGATCTGGTTCCCGCTCAACTTTCTGCTGATCGAGGCGCTGGAGCGGTATCACCACTATTACGGCTCGACGTTCAAGATCGCGTTCCCGACCGGTTCCGGGCGCATGATGGCGCTGAACGAAGTGGCGCATGAGCTGTCAACGCGGCTGACGTCGCTCTTGACGATCAACAAGCCGCGCTGGAAGGACCTGATCCTCTTTCACGAGTATTTCAATGGCGACAACGGTCGCGGCCTGGGCGCGAGTCACCAGACGGGATGGACGGCGCTGGTCGTGCGATTGTTCGAGAAGCTCGCGCACAGCGCTCGTCGCGAGGAAGCCGGACAAACGGCCGACGCAACCCACGATCGCAACGACGCCGCCGTGACTTCGATGTCGTCTCTGCTCCCGTAGCATGGGGCGTCGCGCCCGTGCCGTTTCGAAGGTGGAGAAGGCATGGCCGAGACGGCCATGCGACGGAGGCGGGGCAACGGTCTCGATCCCTCGGCGGTAGATTCAGCAATATGCCATCACCGCTTTCGCGCCGCCGATTCCTTCAATCCACCGCCGCCGTCGCCCTCGCGCCAGCCCTCGCCGGCGCGGCGGCGGATCCGAAAGCCGACGAAAAACCCGCGGCCACGCCGTCGAAGAAGCTCAACCTGGCGCTGATCGGCGTCGGCGGGCGCGGGTTCGATCATGTGCGCGAGGTGTCGAAGATCGACGAGGCGAACATCATCGCGATCTGCGACGTCGATGCGGTGAACCTCGTCAACGCGGCGCGAAACATCCCCAAGGCCCAGCCCTTCGTCGATTTCCGCGATGTGCTCAAGCTGAAGGACCTCGACGCGGTGCTGATCGCGACGCCCGATCATTCGCACGCCGTCATCACCGCCGCCGCGCTGCGGGCGGGCAAGCACGTCTACTGCGAGAAGCCGCTGACGCACACGGTACGCGAGTGCCGCGCGATCGTGGAGCTGGCGAAGCAGACGGGACTGGTGACGCAGCTCGGCATCCAGATTCACGCGTTCGACAACTACCGCCGCGTGGTCGAGATCATCCAGGCGGGCGCGGTCGGGCCGGTGCACGAAGTTCACATCTGGAACAACCGCACGAACCGCGCGCCCGACCCGAGCGTCACGCCGCCGCCCGCAAGTTTGAACTACGACCTGTGGCTCGGCCCCCTGTCGCCGCGGCCGTTCCATCCGGGCTATCACCCGTACAACTGGCGGCGCTGGTGGGCATTTGGGTCGGGCCTGCTCGGCGACATCGGCTGTCACCTGATGGACGTCGCCTTCTGGTCGCTTGACCTGCAGCATCCGACGAAGATCTCCGCCGAGGGCAGCGAGCTGTCGGACGAGATCTGCGCCGACACGATCGTCGCGACGTACGAATTTCCCGCGCGCGGCGAAGGCAAACCGCCGGTGAAGATGACTTGGTACGACCCGCCGCGCAAGCCCGCGCAAATCGGCCAGTGGAAGCTCGACGACGCGCTGCGAGGCGAAGGCGTCATGTTCGTCGGCGAAGGCGGAATGCTCTGCACCGACTACGGCCACCACATGCTGCTGCCGGCCGAGAAGTTCAAAGACTTCAAGCCGCCGACGACGCGCCTTGCCCATTCCCCGGGCCACCAGCGCGAGTGGGTCCTCGCATGCCTGAAGAACGACCCGGCGGCCGCCAGCGCCCCGTTCTCCTACGGCGGCCTGCTGAGCGAAACCGCGCTCCTCGGCGTCGCCGCGTTTCGCGCGCGGAAGCCATTGGAATGGGATGCGACTTCGATGCGCTTCCCGAACGTGCCTGAAGCGGAAAAGTTCATCGCGTACAGCTACCGCGACGGCTGGTCGATATAGAATTCGCTCGATGCCGCTCTTCACGCAGACGTCACGCAATTATTTCCTCGCCCACAACGCCACGCTCACCGGCGAAATCATCATCGCCGAGCACGCCAGCTTCTGGTTCAACGCCGTCGTGCGCGGCGACGTCGCGCCGATCACGATCGGCAAGCGCGTCAACGTGCAGGACGGCGCGATCATCCACTGCGACAGCGGCGTGCCCAACGTGATCGAAGAGGACGTGACGATCGGCCACGCCGCCGTCGTGCACGGCGCGTTCGTCGGCGCCGGTTCGCTGATCGGCATGCACGCGACGCTGCTGGGGCGGACGAAGATCGGCCGCGAGTGTCTCATCGCCGCCGGCGCCGTCGTCCCGCCGGGGCTCGAGGTGCAGGATCGCATGGTCGTCATGGGCGTGCCGGGAAGAATCGTCCGCGCGGTCAGCGCGGAGGAGCTCGAATACATGCGCTGGCTGGTGCCGCACTACGTGAAGCTGGCGGAACGCTACGTTGCCGGTGAGTTCGAAAGGCGTGGATAGTAGATGGTGGATAGTGGATGGTGCCGCCACCATCTTCCATCCACGATCCACGTTTTCGATCGTTATCCGGCGACGCGTCCGCCGTCGGCCGTGGTCAGGTCCTTCAGCCGCTCGACCAGCGCCGCCGGGTTGATCGGTTTGCTGAAGAAATACGTCGCGCCGACGTGTGAGAGCGATTTGATCGTCTCCATCGAGGTGTCGCCGCTGACGACGACGATCGGCGTGCTCGCGCCGAACCGCTCGCGGAGCTTCTGCGCCAGGATCAGGCCGTTGATGTCCGGCAGGTGAATATCGATGACGGCGGCGGCGGGGGCCGCGCCGTCGGCGCAGGCGCTCGAGCAGTACGCCAGCGCTTCTTCACCGCGGCCGAAGCCCACCGTGTCGAAGCCCGCACGTTCCACCAGCTTCGCCAACGCCTTGGTGACGCTTTGATTATCGTCGACGATGACAACGGTCGGTTTGGACACCACAGCTCCCTCGATCGTCCCGCATCATGCTGCTCGCAGCGCGAGTATAGGAAGCGCGCAAAGCGCGAGACAACGGACGAATTCTCTTCGTGTCGTTTGCGGCGAGCGCGCCGCCGAACGTGATCAGGATTTGCCCGATGTTCGCCCTCGCAAAAAACCGAAATTTGTTTGGAGCCGCCTCCTCCGTCTGATATATCTGCCGCTTGCACATGACCGGCACGGCGTCGGTTCGATTTGGGCGCGCGGGACCGTGCCCGAACGACGTCGCGTCGCATTACACATCCCTCGCTCCGATCACCATCCCCTCGGGATGCGTCGCACCGGGGCGGCACATTTGTGGGAGAACGGCCATGCCGACGGGAAACGTCAAGTGGTTCGACTCGAAGAAGGGCTTCGGCTTCATCATCGGCCCGGAGGGGAAAGACGTCTTCGTCCACTTCACCAGCATCGAGGGCGACGGCTTCCGCTCGCTCAAGGACGGTGAGGCGGTCGATTACGAACAGATCCAGGGCGAAAAGGGATTGCTGGCGCAACACGTCAAGCGACTGGCGCAACAGCAAAAGCCGGGACAACCCGCGCCCAAGCCCGTCTGACCTCCGCGCGCTCGCGCGAAGATCGCGCCCTCGCGGGCGCGCGTCAGCGAAGATCGTGTGAGCGAACGAACTTATCTATTTAGCCGCCTCGCTCGCGGGGCGCGTCCAGGATTTCTGCGCGCGTCTCCGCCTCGCGCGCGACCCGCGTTTTGCAGTTTCCCACCCGCGCCCTTACCTTCGACGATTCGATGCCCGCTTTCGCATGGGGACTGCTGACCGGTTGCGTGTGCAGCCTCGCCCTCGCTGCCGGCGTCGGCTACGTCATGTCGCGGCGCATTCGACTCCTCGAGCGCCGCGCCATTCAGGCGGAGCGCCTCGCGGAGATCGGCTCCCTTACCGGCGGCCTTGCGCACGAGATCAAGAACCCGCTTTCGACGGTTCAGCTCAACCTCCAGCTCCTCCGCGAAGATTTGCTGCCCGAAAATCCCTCCTATTCACGTCTGGTCAATCGGCTCGATACCGTTCATCGCGAGACCTCCCGCCTGCGCGAGATCCTCGACGACTTCCTCCGCTACGCCGGTCGCATCGAGCTGGATCGGCGGCCGACGGAGCTGAACGCATTGCTCGATGAGCTGTGCGACTTCTTCATGCCGCAGGCACAGCTTCAGCGCGTGCAGCTCCGATTGCGCCGCGCTGCGGGCGATGTGGTCGCCAACGTCGATCCACGCCTGATCAAGCAGGCCGTCCTGAACCTGCTGATCAACGGGCTGCAGGCGATGAGTGAGAAAGGTGGGGGAGAGTTGATCATGTCGCTGTCGGTCCAGGGAAAGAGCGCGGTGATCGACGTCATCGATACCGGGCCGGGGATCGAACCGGAAAAGCTCGCGAAGATCTTTCAAGCGTACTACACGACGAAAAAGGGCGGCAGCGGGATCGGACTCGCGATGGCGCGTCGCATCGCGGAAGAACACGCAGGGCAAATCGGGGTCCGCAGCGAGTTCGGAAAAGGCTCCGACTTCTACATCACCCTCCCGCTGAGGTGAAAGGCGTGGTCAGCTCCGCTGACCATGTCGCCGCGGCGCACGTCACTTTCGGTCATCCCATTCCCCTCCTAGAATCCCACGACCGATCTATGTCCGACTCCGACATCAAGAAATCCGACATCCTCGTCGTCGACGACGAGCGCGAGCACGCGCAGGTGATGTGCGAGGCGCTGACGCGCCTCGGTCACAAGTGCGACGTCACCTACAACCTCGCCGAAGCGCAGAACAAGCTGAATCGCAAGGAATACGACGTCGTCGTGACCGACCTGGTGATGGAAGGCCGCCGCGAAGGCCTCGATGTCATGCGCGAGGCGCTGCGCAAGATCCCGCCGCCGCCGGTCGTGCTGGTCACCGCGCACGCGGACATCCCGACCTGCAAGCAGGCGCTGCACGAAGGAGCCTACGACTTCATCGAGAAGCCGCTCGATCTCGATTATTTTCGCGCGCAGGTGAACCGCGCGGCGGAGAAGGC
Source organism: Phycisphaerae bacterium (assembly GCA_025936175.1). Taxonomy (GTDB): domain Bacteria; phylum Planctomycetota; class Phycisphaerae; order Tepidisphaerales; family Tepidisphaeraceae; genus JAICTV01. Next base: position 10,401 of record JAICTV010000002.1, on the reverse strand, counting down.
GGCACTCCAGAAGGAGAACCAGGTCCTGCAGGCGCAGGTCATGGAGTCCGCCGGCTTCGAAGGCATCGTCGGCAAGTCGCAGGCGATGCAGCGGGTGGTCGGGACCGCGCGGCAGGTGGCCAGCTCCGACATCCCCGTTCTGATCATGGGCGAATCGGGCACCGGCAAGGAGCTGATCGCCCGCGCGATCCACAACAATTCGCGCCGGCGCAAGGAGCGCCTCGTCGCGCTCAACTGCGCCGGCCTGTCGGAGTCGATTCTCGAAGATGAACTTTTCGGACACGTCAGAGGCGCCTTCACGGGCGCGCAGAGCGAGCGCGAAGGCCGCTTCGAGCACGCCGACGGCGGGACGCTCTTCATGGACGAGATCGGCGACATGCCCGCCGCCATGCAGGCCAAGCTCCTGCGCGTCCTCGAGAACGGCGAAGTGGTTCGTCTCGGCAGCAATGAGCCGATCAGGGTGGACGTCCGACTGATCAGCGCGACCAACCGCAATCTGGATGAGATGGTGGCGGAGCGGAAATTCCGCGAGGACCTGTTCTTCCGCATCAACGGGATGAGGATCACCATCCCGCCGCTGCGCGAGCGCCGCGAGGACATCCCGTTGCTGATCCACTTCTTCGTCCAGCAGTCCGCCGAGCGCTACGGCAAGGTGATCGACGGCCTCACCCCCGAGGTGCAGCAGGTGCTCATGGGCAACCCCTGGCCGGGCAACGTCCGCCAGCTCAAGAACGCCATCGAGAACATGGTCGTGCTCACGACCAAGCCAAAGCTCGACGTCGAGAGCCTGCCGGAAAATCTCCGTCCGGCCGCCGCCGTCGATCACCTCGGCGGGATGAACAACCTCGTCGGCATCTCCATCGAGCAGGCGGAGAAAGAGCTGATCCGCAACACGCTCAAACTCGTCAACGGCAACCGAGAGCAGGCGGCCAAGATCCTCGGCATCGGCGAGCGCACTTTGTACCGCAAGATCAAAGAGTACGATCTGACTTAACCCGTGGACGGTCTTCCGCAGGCGCGACGCCTGCGTCGCCCTCCTCTGCCACGCAATGTCATACGATCCGGCAAGACATCATCGACGATCAATCCGGATTCCGTGGTACGACTACCGCAACCACGGCGGCTACTTCATTACAATCTGCGTGCGAAATCGTGAATGCATTTTCGGTACGGTTGCGGGCGATACCGTCCGATTGACTCAACGCGGACACATTGTAAACGAATGTTGGCACGACATTCCGAATCACCACGCCAACGCCTCGCTCGATGAATTCATCATCATGCCGAATCACGTCCACGGCGTCCTTTTCCTGATCGGAAACCGGGCGACGCAGACGTCGCCCCTACATAATGCGACGGCCGCTGTAGGGGCGACGCCAGCGTCGCCCTCTGGCCGTCCGCGCGGTGCGACCTCCGGTTCTCTCGGCGCCGTCCTCGGTTCGTTCAAATCCGCCGTTTCACGCAGGATCAACCAACTCCGTCCAGGCAGCGCCACCAAACTTTGGCAACCGAACTATTACGAACACGTCATCCGTAACGAATCCTCCCTCCAGGACATTCGCGAATATATCTTCACTAATCCGTTGCGCTGGCCACACGACGCGGAAAACCCGGACGGCGACGCCACCGATCGTTTTCATGATCGCATCGTCGAAATCGATCGGCGGCACGCGCCGCGCGCATCGGGCGAGCAGGGCGACGCAGGCGTCGCCCCTACACAAGAGGGCAGCAATGTCTAGCTTCCGCATCGGTCACGGCTACGACATCCACCGCCTCAAGGCCGGCGGCGATCTCCTCATGGCTGGCGTCATCGTCGCATCGGGCGTCTCGCCTGTTGCGCACAGCGACGGCGACGTCGTCATCCATGCGATCGTTGACGCGATCTGCGGCGCGCTCGCCATCGGCGACATCGGCGAGCACTTCCCCGATTCCGACCCGCAGTACAATGGCGCCGCCAGCACCGTTTTCCTCGACAGGATGAGAGAGCATTTACGCGTCGCCGGCATGCACGTCGTCAACTGCGACGTCACCATCATGGCCGAGCGGCCGAAGCTCAAGCCGTTCAAAAAGCGGATGGCTGAGCACTTGATCAACATTCTGAACTGCCCGGTCAATATCAAGGCAGGGACGAACGAAGGGTGTGGCGAGATCGGTCGCGGCGAAGCCGTCGCGGCTCATGCGGTCGTGTTGCTCGCGCCGGTGCAATGACTATGATCGGCCGCCGCACGCGGACAAGCTGAATTCGTTCGCGCGGGCGAAAGCGCACATCATGACGCTACGGGTTTACAACACACTGACGAAAAAGAAGGAACTCTTCGAGCCGGTCAAGCCGGGGAAGGTGGGGATTTACCTCTGCGGCATGACGGTCTACAAATCGCCGCACATCGGCCACATGGTCGGGCCGGTCATCTTCGACGCCATCAAGCGCTACCTCACCTACAAGGGCTACGAGGTTACCTGGGTCGTCAACATTACGGATGTTGATGACAAGCTGATCGAGGCGTCGAAGAAGGTCGGCCAGCCGATGCAGGAGATCGCTGAGAAGTACACGCGCGATTACCTCCAGACGCTCAGGCTGCTCGGCATCGACACGATCGACAAGATGCCCAAGGCGACGGATCACATCGCCGAGATCATCGAGATGTGCGAGGCGCTGATCGGCAAGGGCCACGCCTACGCCGCCGAGGGCAACGTGTATTTCGATGTCACCAAAGACCCGGATTACGGGAAGCTCTCGCACCGAAAAGTGGAGGAGCAGGAGACGACCGGCCGCGTGGATGCCGCCGGGAAGCGCTATCCCGCGGACTTCGCGCTCTGGAAGGCGTCGAAGGCGGACGAGCCGTACTGGGATTCCCCCTGGGGCCGCGGCCGGCCGGGCTGGCACATCGAGTGCTCCGCGATGTCGATGAAATACCTCGGGCAGACCTTCGACATGCACGGCGGCGGGATGGATTTGATGTTCCCGCATCACGAGAACGAGCTGGCGCAGAGCGAATCCGCGACGGGCAAAGAGTTCGTCAAATACTGGATGCACAACGGCCTGACGCGCGTGCGCACCAAGGCGCGTGGCGGCGAGTGGCAGGTCGAGGACATGCACGCCAGCAGCGGCAACATGGTCCCGGTCCGCGAGCTGATCGAACGCCACGGCGCGGACCTGATGCGCTACTTCCTGATCAGCACGCACTACCGAAGGCCCATCGAGTTCACCGATGAAGTGATCGCCGCAGCAAAGAAGGGTTTGTCGGTTTTTGCGCGTCTGTTCGATCGCGTCCAGCGACTCACCGGCGCGCCGCTCACGGACGACGTGCAGGACATGGACCGCACCGCCGCCGGCCTGCTCGAAGGCGACAACGGCGAGTTCGCCCGCAGCGTGTTGAATCTGAAAATGAAGTTCCTCGAGATGATGGACGACGACTTCAACACCGCCGGCGCGATCGCGGTGATGCACGAGCTGGCCGGCGAAGTGAACGCCTTCATCGAGCGTCACAACATCGAGCATAACAAGCAGCCGGAGCTGATCACCGCCGCCGCGGCAGCAGCGCAGAGCCTCCGCAAACTCGGCCTGGTGCTCGGCCTGTTCCGCCCCGGCTTTGCCAAGGCCGAGCCGAAGGACAGCGACTTCGTCGATCAGCTCATGAAGCTTTTGATCGAGATCCGCGCCAACGCGCGCAAGGACAAGAACTTCGCGCTGGCGGATACGGTGCGGAAGGGGCTGGAGCAGATCAACGTGACGCTGGAGGATCGGGCGGATGGGACGATCTGGCGGAGGGGATGAAACCACAGACGAACACGAATAAACACGGATAGAGATAGCGCTCGCATTTACATCTGTGTCCATCCGTGTTCATCTGTGGTTTCATTGCATGCGAATCCTCGGCATCGATCCCGGCCTGCAGATCACCGGTTACGGGGTGATCGATTGGAAACCGCTGCGGCCGGCACTCGTGGACGCGGGGATCGTCCGCCTCAAAGCGAAGACCTCCATTCCCGATCGATTGGTCGAACTCGAAACCGAACTCGAATCGCTCTTCGACGAGCACGCGCCCGACGCCTGCGCCGTGGAGCAGCTCTATTCCAACTACGCCCATCCGCGCACGGCCATCCTGATGGGTCACGCGCGCGGCGTGATCCTGCTGGTGGCGCGCCGGCGCGGCGTGCGGGTCGAAGAATTTGCCGCCAACCGCATCAAACAGTCGCTCACCGGCCACGGTCACGCCAGCAAAGACCAGATGCAGCGCGCGGTGCAGCATCAGTGGAATCTCGCCAAGCTTCCCGAGCCGCCGGACGTCGCCGATGCGCTTGCGGTGGCGCTGTGCTGCGGTCAAGCTTTGGGAATGCAGAAGTTGAACCACAGAGATGACAGAGGCCACAGAGGAAATGCAAAATGAAAAGGCCGTCTTCTCTCTTGGTCTTTCTTTCTCTGTGGTCTCTGTGCTCTCTGTGGTTCAGTTCCTCTTCTCTTGCAGCCGACAAACCCAACATCGTCTTCATTCTCACAGACGACCAGCGCTGGGACTGTCTCTCCTGCGCCGGCCATCCGTTTTTGAAAACCCCCAACATCGATCGGATCGCCAGCGAAGGCGCGTATTTCAACAACGCGTTCGTCTCGATCCCGCTTTGCTCGCCGTCACGCGCCTGCTTCTTCACCGGGCGATACTCGCACGCGAACGGCGTGATCAACAACACCGCCGCGATGGGGCCGATCAGCCACAAGCTCGACACGTACCCGATGCACCTGCAAAAGGCCGGCTACGAAACCGGCGCGATCGGCAAGTTTCATATGGGCGTGGACGACTCGCCGCGGCCGGGGTTTGACTACTGGGCGATCTTCAAAGGCCAGGGCCGCTACATCGACTGCCCGCTGAACATCAACGGCACGCCGACGCCCGTCAAGGGTTACATCACCGATGTCATCACCGATCAGGCGGTGAACTTCATCAAGAAAGACCGCGGCGGCAAACCGTTCGCGCTGTACGTCGGCCACAAGGCGGTCCATGGCCCGTACCGGCCGGCGGATCAAGACAAGGACCTGTTTAAGGACGATCCGCTGCCGCAGCGGCCGGACGTGAAGGACGTCGACGACGCGGGCAAGCCCGCACTCACCCGCAAAGTCGCGCCGCCGCCGAAGGATCATCCGGCTTATGGCGTGACCGATGAAATCATCCGCGATCAGCTCCGCTGTCTCGTCAGCGTCGATCGGAGCGTCGGGAGAATTCTCGACACGCTGAAGGAAACCGGACAGCTCGACAACACGCTGGTCGTCTTCAGCTCCGACAACGGGTATTTGTGGAACGAGCATCATCTCGGCGACAAGCGCGTGGCGTACGAGGAGTCGATCCGCATCCCGATGGTGATGCGCTACCCGAAGCTGATCAAGCCGGGCACCAGGCTCGATCCGATGGTCCTCAACATCGACCTCGCCCCGACCTTCATCGAGCTCGCCGGCGCCGAGCCGATCAAGGACGTACACGGCTCATCGCTCGTGCCGCTCTTCAAGGGCGACGATTCGCACTGGCGCAAGGCCGCGCTGTTCGAGTACTTCCTGGAAAAGATGTACCCCAACGTGGAAACCTGGCAGGGCGTGCGCACGAATGACTGGAAGTACATCCACTACACGGACCTGCAAGGCATGGACGAGCTGTACGACTTGAAGAACGACCCCTACGAGATGAAGAACGTCATCGGCGAGGAGAGCGCGAAACAGCAGCTCGCGACGATGAAGGCAGAGCTGGCGAAGCTGCTCGAGCAGACGGGCGCCCCGCGTTGAAATCATTTTCCGCGTCGCATAACATCGCCCGAACGTGATCGCGTCACTTACTGGAACTCTCAAGCATGTCGACGACGACCGCATCCACCTGGAAGTCGGTCCGATCCTCTACGAGCTGCTGATCCCGGCATCGGATCAGAACCTTCTCCAGGCCGGCGTCGGCGAGGAGATGACGTTCCACACCATCCTCTACCTGCAGGGCGACTCGAGCGGCGGGAACATCGAGCCGCGGCTGATCGGCTTCCTCCGCCGCGAGGACAAAAAGTTTTTCGAGAAGTTCATCACCGTCAAAGGCATCGGCCCGAAGAAAGCGCTCAAGGCGCTGGCGCTGCCGGTGGGGGAGATCGCGATGGCGATCGAGTCGAAGGACGCGCGCTTCCTCTGCGAGCTGCCGGAGATCGGCAAGCGCACGGCGGAGCAGATCGTGGCGGAGCTGGCGGGGAAGGTGAAAGAATTCGCTTCGCCGCTCGCGTCTTCGCGAGCGGGCGCGATGCCCGCCGCCGCGCTGCGTCACACGCCGATGGAGGAAGACGCGATTCAGGCGCTGATGGCGCTGGGCGAACGTCGTATCGAAGCCGAGCACCTTCTCGATCGCGCCAAGGCGACGAACGCGAACCTCAAGACCACCGATGCGCTGCTCCGCGAGATGCTGCGGATGCGCGCCGTCCGCGCGTGAAATTGCACATCAACGAGTTGACTTCGTTAGGGTAATGTTCATATCGTTCGCCCGTCGCGCCCGCGCCGCGCCTCGGCAGCGCAACACGGCGCATCGTGGCGCAACAAATGAAAAAGCGCGGGGAAGGTCGAGTGGTGCAACTATGGAATTATTAATCACTTAGGGCGAGGCCGATTCTGAAGCTCAGCATCTGTGTTGCGCGTCCGGCGACCTCTCCGGTGACTTGTGATGCTCCTGTCGATCGCTAAAACTCTTCCCATGGCCCGCGAGCGAATCGTCTCCGCCGCCGCAGTCAGCGCGGAGGAGAACCAGGTCAACTACGCCCTTCGCCCGCAGAAATTTCAGCAGTACGTCGGGCAGGAAGCGCTGATTCGCAAATTAAAAATCGCCGTCGAGGCGGCGGGCACGCGCAAGGAGCCGGTCGAGCACACGCTGCTGCACGGCCCGCCGGGGCTGGGCAAGACCACGCTCGCGCACGTCATCGCCAACGAGGTCGGCGCGCAGGTTCACGTGACCAACGGCCCGGCGCTGACCAAGGGCGCGGATCTCGTCGGCATCCTCTCGCGACTCAACCAAGGCGACATCCTCTTCATCGACGAAATCCATCGCCTCAGCGCCGTCGTCGAAGAGTACCTCTACCCGGCGATGGAAGACTTCAAGGTCGACATCACGCTCGACCAGGGCGCGCACGCGCGGACGATGACGCTGCCGCTCCCGCCGTTCACGCTGATCGGCGCGACGACCCGGCTCGGGCTGCTCACCGCGCCGATGCGCGGGCGCTTCGGCATCAACCAGCATCTCGACTTCTACACGCCGGAGGATCTGCGGCAGATCCTGCGCGCCAACGTGAAGCTGCTGAACCTGCAATCGGACGATCAGGCGCTGGCGGAACTGTCGCAGCGGAGTCGCGGCACGCCGCGCATCGCCAATCGTCTCCTCCGCCGCGCGCGCGATTACGCCGCGGTCGAAGGCGACGGCAAGCTCACGCTGCCGATGGTGCGGGCGGCGCTCGAGCTCGAGGGCATCGACGACAAGGGACTGGACGAGCAGGACCGTCAGTTCCTCCGCACGCTGATCGAGGTGTACGACGGCGGGCCCGTGGGCATCGAGGCGATCGCGGCGACGATGGGGGAGGAGCGCGACACGCTCGAGGACGTGATCGAACCGTACCTGCTCCAGACCAAGCCACCGATGCTGACGCGGACGCGGCAGGGCCGCCGGGCGACGAAGGCGGCGCACGAGCATCTGAAGCTCAAGTGGAAGCCGCCGAAGGAGGCGAACGGGGAGGAGTTGTTCGAATCAACCTGAGCGCCCGGGGGATAGTGTCATCCCGAAGTGACTCCGAGGGATCTCGGATCGCACTTGGTGCACGAGATCCCTCGGAGTGCCTCGGGATGACACCTCCACACGAAGGTGTCCGCGGAAATTTAACGAGCCGCGGGCGCCGAGGCAGGCGCGGTCGACCTCGTCGCCGGGACCGGTGGAATCGCGGCGAGCTGCTTCATCCGGTCATGCCCCCAGTCCGCGACGTTGACCAGGTCCGCCTTTTCCATCGGTGAAAGCTTCTTGGGGTTCGGCTCGTCGAGGATGATCTTCCAGCGGTCGTAGCGACGAATGAGGAAGAAGAACGAGAGGTCGTTGTCCGCGCGCCTGCGGCCCTGCGAGCGCACGATCACGAACGCGGCGCTGCCCATCTGCTTGGCGTCGATGACCGACACGACGGTGCCGCGCTTAAAGCCGTTGACCGCGTTGGCAAACGACTGCCGCAGTTCCATCGTCGTCATCGGCTCGAAGAGCAGCTCGCGGACCTCGCCGAAGTCCTGGTCCTTGATGTTGTGGAACATGTACTCGACGGCGGACGCCGGCTCGGCCGTCGGGTCCGAGCGCGTGGTGGCGGGGCGGGTGGTCTGGTCGAGGGAGGGCATCGATGCGGGCATCGACGAAGGCATCGGGATCAGCATCGACAGCGCCAGGTCCGCGACGGACTTTGTCGTCGGCAGCGTCATCGGCGAGCGCTTGGTCGACGCGTACGGCGAGGGCGTGGAATTGGGGATGCTGGGGACGCGCGTCGATTCATCCTCCGCTTTCTCGCACCCGACGATCACCAGCGCGACCACGCCGGCGGCAAGGAGCGTCACCGCCACGACACCCGCACGCGCCGAGCTCATCGCGCCTCCTTCGTGGCGGCGGCGGTCGTCGCGGCGCCGACCTTGAGCAGCAGCACCGGCACGTCCACGCGATGCTGCACGCGGTGCGCCGTCGCGCCGAAGATCAGATCGCCGAGGAATCGATGCCCGTGCGTGCTCATCGCCACCAGGTCGCAGTGCTTCTCCCGCACCCATCGGATGATCTCATCCGCCGGCGTGCCGTAGGCCAGTTCCGCATCCGTTGGGATTCCTTCGGCCTGCAACTCCGCCTGCACCTTGGCGAGATATTCGCGATCCTCGTTGATCTCCCGACTGACGCCGTGCTGGCCGTAGGTGCGCGCGGTCCATCCGTCGGCGACGTGGAGGAGAACGACGCGGCTGTTGAACGACCGCGCCAGCGGCCGCACGTGCTCGAGGATCGTGCGATCGGCGTCGGTGGTGTCGAGGGTGACGAGGATCGTTCGGTACATGGGAAGCTGCCGACTGACGACGGGCTGCTGACGAATGCGGGTATCGGGTCTCGCGTGTCGGGTATCGGTTTTCAAACCCGATACCCGACACCCGATACCCGCTTATTCACGACCGATTACCGCTCACTTTCCTTTGATCGCATCCATCAGCATCCCACCCAAACCGTAAACATCAAGCGCGGTGATCAGGATACACGAGGTCCATCCGGCGATCAGCAGAAAGACGCCGTTGCGCCACCTGCCCATCCGCGCCTTCGAGCTCGTGAAGTGCAGCAGCGGGAACATCGCCAGCGGGAGCTGGATGCCCAGCACCACCTGGCTGAGCGTGAGCAGATCGTTCACGCTCTGGTCACCTTTGACGCCGATGACCAGCACCGCCGGCACGATCGCCAGCAGGCGGGTGATCATCCGGCGGATCCACGGGCGGACCCGCCAGTGCATGAACCCTTCCATCACCACCTGCCCGGCGAGCGTGCCGGTGACGGTGGAGCTCTGCCCGCTGGCGAGCAGCGCGACGGCGAAGAGGATGCTCGCCGCGGTCGTGCCCAGAAGGGGGGCGAGCGTGTGGTACGCCTCCTGGATCCAGTCTTCGCCGAACTTGATCACCTGTCCGCCGGCGAGCGTGACGCTCGCGTGCCCGAAGAACGTGATCGCCGCCAGCACCATGATCGATGCGTTGACGAGGAACGCGATCGAGAGGGCGATGACCGAATCGACGGTGTTGAGCTGGATCGCCTTGCGGATCGACTTTTCGTCCGACTGGAACGCGCGCGTCTGCACGAGCGCCGAGTGGAGGTAGAGATTGTGCGGCATCACCGTCGCGCCGATGATCCCGATCGCGACGTAGATCATGCCGCTCTCGCGGAAACCGGGACGGATCAGCGCGTGGCCCATCTCCATGAAATCCGGCCGGGTCTGCGGCAGGATGAAGATCTCGATGAAGTAGCACGCGCCGATCGTGATCACCAGCACGAGGATGAACGCCTCGATGATCCGCATGCCGAAGCTTTGCAACGAGAGCAGCAGCAGCACGTCGAGCGCGGTGATGACGACCGCCCACAGCAGCGGGACCGACGGGAAGAGCAGGTGGATGGCGACGGCGGAGCCGAGCACCTCGGCGAGGTCGCACGCCATGATCGCCAGCTCCGTCCCGAGCCAGTTGGGCCAGCGCGTCCATGCCGGATACCAATCTCGGCAAGCCTGCGCAAGGTCCTTGCCGGTAACGATCCCCAACCGCGCGGAAAGCACCTGCAAGAAGATCGCCATGAAGCTAGCGACCGCGACTACCCACAGCAATTCGTATTTGAACTGCGCGCCGGCCGCCAAGTCAGTGCCCCAGTT